>JAFDBP010000079.1 GCA_019313245.1 Deltaproteobacteria bacterium | reverse complement strand
CGATCGACGCCCGTAGCTGCACGTGCCAGATCCAGCGTCTCGTATGGAAGGCAAAAGAAACTACGTTTTTGGCAAGGTCCGATAATACGCATTCCGTTAAGTTGACTTTGATTAGGGGCAATACTGCCCCATGTCGGGCGTAGGTTTGTTCGATCACCGATACGGTCGCACCGACCCACTCGGAGACACGCTTGACGGGAGTTCCAGATTCCAACGCCCAAGTAATGAAAGTGTGCCGCTTTAGGTCGCTTTGCCTTGAATTGTCTGGAGGTATTACGACAAGAATCGGTCGAAGCAGGAACCAACTTCTTGGATTTGTTAGGTACCCTTCGGGTGTGTCGACTTGACCGAATGGCTCTTATCGGATATGGCTGAAAAACCAGTTTGAATTTCCTATCTTCGAGCGGTGAAGGCCTCATTGCAACCGAATCCACCCACCCCTCGCGCTCGGTTACGAGCCCCCGTCGCCCGTAGCGATACAGATCGGAACACTTGGGTCGGACTCGTTCACACCGGAGGGGGCTCAGGGTCTAAGATCGCTACGACCACCAGGGACACGTCCAACGGGCCTGACTCTAAACGAGTGCCCCGTGACCACCACCACGTCGCGGTTCGTCTCTTTGCGGTCGCGCCTTCGCGGTCGCGGCGACGTGTATCGCTGATCATCCTCGTCCTCGTCGCCCTCTGCGTCGGCCCCACGCAGTTGGCCGCGGCTCCCGAAGTGCCCCGCAAGCTGAGGTTCGAAAACAAGCCCTGGCGCGGCGACTTCGACGGGATGTTGGAGCGGCGGATGATTCGGGTGCTGGTTCCGTACAGCCGCACGTTGTACTACAACGACAAAGGACGCGAGCGCGGTATCACCGCCGGGTTGGTGCGCGACTTCGAGAAGCACCTCAACAAGAAGTACGCCGGGCAGTTGGGTAAACGGCCCATCACCGTCTATATCATCCCAGCAGCTACCCGCGACGTTCTGATCTCGGACGTCGCCAAGGGTCTGGGCGACATCGCTGCGGGCAACCTCACCGAGACACCCGCACGACTGAAGCTCGTGGATTTCGTCGCTCCGAAAGATCGCAAACCCGTAAGGGAACTGGTGATCACCGGACCTAGCTCTCCCGCGATTGTCAGCGTCGACGATCTCGCGGGCAAGCGCGTTCACGTGCGCAAGTCCTCCAGCTACTACGGCAGCCTTTCCGCAGTGAATGCGCGTTTCAAGAAGGCGCGCAAGGCCGCGATCAATCTCACGCCCGTCCCGGATGCACTGGAGGACGAGGATCTGCTGGAGATGCTGAACGCGGGGGTGCTCGAGCTGATCGTGGTCGACGACTCGAAGGCGCGAGCCTGGGCGCAGGTGCTGCCAAAGATCACGGTCACCGACGTTGCCGTAGCCGAGGGTGGCTACACCGGCTGGGCGATCCGGAAGAACCAGCCCAAGCTGGCCGAAGCAATCAACGACTTCTATGTCAATTGGGCGAAGAAACAGGGCGTCATCGATTATCGTATCGCGGAGCACCGCAAGCGCATCAAGCAGTTCACCAACAATACGGTTGCGGAACCCTGGAACCGCTTCGAGCAGATGCTCCAGCTGTTCGAAAAATACGGGGCGAAGTACAACTTCGACCCGCTTATGCTCGCGGCGCAGGGCTATCAGGAATCCGGCCTCAATCAGGACACGCGCAGCCCGGCTGGCGCCATCGGGGTCATGCAGATCATGCCGGCCACCGGCGCCGAGCTGAAGGTGGGTGACATCCGCATTCTCGAGCCGAATATCCACGCCGGCGCGAAGTACCTGGATCAGCTGATGACCCGGTACTTTGCAGGAGCCGACTTCAGCGAGCAGAATCGCGCGCTGTTTGCGCTCGCCAGCTACAATGCGGGTCCCGGCCGCATGAAGCAGCTGCGGGATGTGGCGCGGCAGCGCGGGCTCGATCCCGACGAGTGGTTCAACAACGTCGAGGTGGTGGCGGCCGAACGGGTGGGCATCGAGACGACCACCTACGTGCGCAACATCTTCAAGTACTACATCGCGTACAAGCTGCAGTTGGAAGCCTTCGAGAAGCAGCGCAAGGCGCGAGAACAGATGACACCGGGGGGGAGGTAATCCATTCGAGGAGCCGCGCGAGCGATGCTCTTCGGGAGGACCCGAGCCGGTCGATGCCGACCGCTCCATCGAGTCTTTTTCGTCTATCTGCGTGGACCGCAGGAGTGCCCCGATGATGCGCGTCGACACGGCTCTTGAGCTCTCCACCCCGGCTTCATCTACTATCTGCGCATGAGGGGTCCTCACCGATTCCGCCCGCGAGTACTGGTCGCCCTTCTCCTTCAGGCGGTCCTTGCCTGTGCAGTGGCGGACTACCCCGACCTCCGTGACGCCCACGACGCGGAGCTGCAGGCGGCCTTCGACGCGGCAGTAGACGCGGCGCCCAACGCCCAGCGTTTTTGGGAGGGAGTCCGCAACAAACAGGCCAGCGTTCTCGTCGCCGACGTGACAGATCTTCGTAGCCCTAGTGTAGCTGGGTACAACCCGGAACTGATGCTGTACGCAGCAAGCATTCCCAAGGTGGCGATCGTCTTCGGTGCGATGGTGGAAATTCAGGCGGGGGCTCTCGAACTCGATGACGAGACCCGCACACAGCTCGTGAACATGGTTCGCAAGTCGTCAAACGAAGACGCCAGCGCCGTGCTTAGCAAGTTGGGAATCGAACGCCTCGGCACGATCCTTCAAGACGAGCGCCACGGAAAGCTCTACGACCCGGAACACGGCGGCGGGCTCTGGGTTGGAAAGAGCTACGACGGGTCGCCGGTTTGGCAGCGGGATCCCCTTCACGGTATCAGCCACGGGGCTTCAGCCATGCAGGTGGCACGGTTCTACTACGGTTGGTTGACCGGCACGCTGGTGGAAACCCGTTATCTGCCGCTATTCCGAGAGATTTTCGGCAACCCAGGCCTGAAGCACAACTTCGTGAAGGGGCTGTCGGAGCGCGAAGGGCTGCAGATCTATCGAAAGTCGGGAACCTGGAAGAATACCCGCGCCGATAGCGCTGTGGTCGAGCGGGACGACCTGACCTACATCGTGGTGGGTATCTACTCGGTTCCCGAGGGCACCGAGGCGCTGGTCGCGGGCATCGAGGTGGTCGACGACTTTATGCTCGAGTGGAGCCGCCGGAAGCGACCCGCGCCGCGCTGACGAAATATTTTTTCTCCTCTTTACCAGTTTGTTGGACTACGAAACCCTCTCTACGGAAGATGACCTCGCCGTCCCAGAAGTTTTGACGACGTACACCCAGGCGAAGATCAGGGCTAGCGGGAAGCCCAAGATCACCAGGAAGGTGAATACCTGCATCACCCATTCCGGGGCCTCGAAGGTCGGAAGAACCACCGAAGCCACTTCCACCAGGAGCCAGCCGAAGATCGCGTAGGCCACGCCCACCCGGAAGACATTTCGGCGCTTGAGTTCAGCGATCAGGAAAATCGGGGCCACCCCGGCTGATCCAGACCGTTGGGGCGTATTCTACCCGGATCCCCGCACGATGGCGCGAGCGTGTCCACGTTCAGATGCTCTGAGGGGCACAATCCCAGAACACGGTCGTGGGTTGGTCAAGAAATCGTCATGAAATGGTCTCGAGGAAGTCAAGCATCGCGAGTTGTCAGCGGGTAAAAGGGAAATACACGCGGATGTGGCGATATGACCCACCTCAGCGGAGAGGAGGGGATCGCGCCGCTCCAGCGAGGAGGAACGACAGATGAGAAACACAGTTCGAAGCATCGGAGTGAGTCTGGCGTCGATGGCCGGGATCCTGCTGGTCAGCGGCACAGCCTGGGCTCAGGCAACCGAGACGCCGATCACGGCTCAATTCGTTAATGCGAGCTGTGAGTTGCTGGAGGAGCCCGAAAGAGACTGGGTGGACGAGGACGGGGTCAGACACTATCGCAATGAGTTGGGCAGCTGCGCTTGGCGCCGGGGTCTGAACGGAAGGGAGATCGACTGGGACAACGCAAATGTAGATCTGGTCAACGGCTACATCGAACAATGGGGATACGGCACCTTCACGGGTCGTGTCTTGGACGGTCCAGAGACTTGGGGGCTCGTTCGTTACACGCTCGAGGCTCACAGGATCGAGGGCGTATGGCATCACACTTCCGATACGATCATGCATCTCGAGGATGGCAGTCTGATCACAATGTCAGCGGAATGGAAAAGCGGTGAACGAATAATCTACAGTGGAGTTCTTCTCGATCCGCCGGGACTCGGGCCGGTGAAGCGGAATCGGCCGCGTAATAAATAGAAGCGAGGTCTTGGCAGTTCCGAATAGCAGGCATTCTTTGAACCGAGAACTGATCGAAGAATCAGGCCACACATCGGGAGTTCGCCACCAGCGACAACAGTAATTCTCGCGCGGTCTACCTATTTGCCTTGAAACACAAAGCGCCCGAAGTCCTCACGACTCTGGGCGTTTTGTTTCCTGGTAGCTGGGGGCGCCAGCTCACCGGCATGTAAATGGCACACATGAGTGTCCCCCCCTGCCGGACTCTTTCCCACGAGAGCACCAGGTCTTCAGCAATCGAGGGTCTGTGGGGGACTTTGGATTTGTGGACGGACCGTTTGCGGGGGAAAAACCGGTGGTGAGGGACGGGGAGGAGGTGACCCCGGCCCTCATATGCCCCGGACAACTGCGCAACCGCGCAACTCCGAAGCCCCAGGTTCGGGACGCGAAAAAGAGGGGCCGTATAGGGCCGTGCGGCCGTTACCGGTGCAGTCGATTGCAGCCTATTGCAGTCTCCTGCAAGACAGGAGACGTAAGTGCTCGTCAATTCTTACGTTTTCGCGATTCTTCGAACCTGAGGGTCGGGGGTTCGAGTCCCTCCCGGCGCGCCAATTCACGCAGCTCTCAATCTGTCGGGGCCGGATAGAACCGTTTGAAGCCACCAAATTCGGCGAACGAGAGGTCTGTTTCCTCGTCGTGCAAGGCACGAGCGTAGACTCGGAGCGTCAGAGCGGATTCGGAATCCCCGAGTTGATCCGCCACCCAACGCACCGACTTCCCCGCGTATAGCGTCTTCGTCACCAAGGTGTGGCGCGCGCAGTGCAATCTGAGAGGATGAAGACCAAGCTTCCGCGCTCGCCACCTCGGCGAGAGCGCGGCCAGATTCTGACGGCAGAGCGACTGCACGTATCCGCGCCTTCTACAACATGCACATCAACCAACTACCACTCCTGTATTAGTCCGCTTCGAAAATGCAGCTTTGCCCGTCCGTTGTGACGCAAGTCGCAGCAGTGGGTCGGTGTAGCCACTAGATCGATGAGACGTCACCGTTGCAAATAACGATTGGGGGCTAGGATCACAAATTTGTTACAAAAAAAGGTTCTTCATAACATCTTGACGCTTTTCTGAAACGGAGGTAAGAACGCCAATTGCGCCCGTGCCCTCACGGAGCCGCTGTCGCGAATTGTCACAGTATGATTCGCACCCCTCCGCGAGAGCCGGAGGGCGGCCATGGCGCTCGACACCGGTCTTCACCACGTGACTGCTGGGAGCTGCTCCCAGAGCGGCTTCGCGGCCCCGGCATCGGAGAGCGATCTGAGCCGCGCGGACGCGAGCGCCTACCATCTTCACAGAAGGAGAACGAGATGAAGAAAAGAACTCTTGCAATCGCAGTGGGGCTGGCGTCGATGGACGGGCTCCTGCTGGTCAGCGGCGTGGCATGGGCACAGGCGGAGGAGACGCCGATCACGGTTCGAATCACTAATCGTGAGTTTACAGATGAGCCCGAAACAAGAAGATGGGTGGATGAGGACGGGATCGAACACGTTCGCGATCAGCTGGTTTACGCTTTTTTCAGAAATGATATGGTCGGGACGATCAGGGGATGGAGAAGCTGGGACCTAGATCCGGCCGCAGGTCATTGGTTCGAACACGGATACTACGCCTTCACGGGTCGGATTCTGGGCGAGCTGACTACGGGAGTCGGGCGCTTCACATGGGAGGGCAACAGGATCGAGGGCGTGTGGACCTACACCGGTGACTTTCTCATGCATCTCGATGACGGCGGTCTGGTCGAAATGTCAGCGACGGTCCAGCAGGATCAACCCATAATCCTTCAGGGAATTCTCCTCGACCCGCCGGGAGGCGCGAAGCGGAATGGGCCGCGTAGTAAATAGAAGCGCGGTCTACCTACTCAAGTTAATAATCCAAAACGCCTGGAGCCCTCACGACTCCGGGCGTTTTGTTTCCTGGTAGCTGGGGGCGCCAACCCACCGGCCTGTCATTGACGCTACTTAGAGTACCCCTATCCTCGACTCTCTCCCGCGAGAGATCCAGGTATTCGGCGATCGAAGCCTGTGGGGACTTCCGATTTCTGACCGGGCTGTTTGCGAGGGGAAGATCGGACGTGAGGCAGGGGCCGGCGGCGAGCGCGGTGGGGCCGGGCCGGACGCTCTATATCCCCCTGCAACCGCGCAACCGTGCAACTCCCGACCCAGACGTAGGGAGTCCGAAAGTTGGAGCCGGATAGAGCCGGGAGCCGTCACCGGTGCAGCCTATTGCAGTCGCCTGCAAGGCAGGAGCTGTAAGTAGGCGTTACTTCTTCTCCTTTCGCCCCTTGCCAACGTGGGGGTCGCCGGTTCGCGGCCGAGCTTCGCTCGGCTGGCGCAAAGCGCACGCCGCGAAGCGGCGCGCGCCAGCGAGCCCGGTCTCGTGCTCCAGAAAAACAAAACGCCCTCGGCCGGTTGGGTCGGGGGCGTTTTCTGTTGGCGTCGATGTCGGCGAAGTTCTCCGGCGGAGCATTCTCCGAGCGTTCAATCCGTGACGTGGAAGCGAAGTGGGCACACGGATCCCGTGTTCACGCACTCCCGCTATTCGCGTGTGCCGCACTAGCCCGATTTGAGGAGGGTACGTCAAGCCTTTATTTGTTGTGTAGCGCCTTCAGGGATTGTCATCGCCGTTTCAAATCAGCAATCACCCGGCGTGCTGCGTTGTGTCCCGGGGCACCGGACACACCGCCACCGGGATGCGCACCAGAACCACAGAGGTAGAGATTTTCGACGGGGGTTCGATATTGTGCCGCCCTGGGATGCGGACGCAGGCTGAAAATCTGGCCCAGGTCCATGTGTCCGTGGAGGACATCGCATTCGGTGAGCCCGTAAATCGTTTCCAGATCGAGCGGGCTAAGCACATGGCGTCCGACGATGAGCTCCTGCAGATTGGGCATTGACCGAGCCAAATCAGCAATGATGTCGTCCGCCACATCCTCCTTGATGTCATTCCAACTCGAGCCATCGGCCAAACGGTACGGATAATACTTGGCCACTACGGCCATGACGTGATGTCCTGCCGGGGCGAGACTGTCATCTACTGTGGATGGAAGCGAGATCTCCAGGCGCGGGGTCTTGGTGAATCGACCTGCGACAGCTGCATGAAAATTGGCTTCCAACTCTTCAAGATCGCGGAAGACCTCAATATAGGAACGGTGCCACGGCCCCTCCTCGCCCGGAGCGAAGAAGCGGATGTCCGGCAACCCCTCGAGGGCCAGGTTGATGCGAAACACATGGTGTCCCATCCGAAATTGCCGCATGTCCTTGACAAATTCCGGATCCAAGTGATCGGGATCCAAGAGCTTCAAGAATGTGCGTTTTGGATCTGTGTTGGCCAATACACAACGGCTATTGACAATTTCGCCGCATTCGAGCTGCACTCCGACCGCGCGTCCTTTCTCGATCAATATCTTTTCCACAGATGATCCGGTCCGAATTTCAACCCCTTTCGATTGGGCAAAACTCGCCATGGCCTGGGTGATGCCTCCCATGCCGCCCTTCACCACGCGCCAGGCGCCCTTCTCTCCGTCTACTTCACCCAGGGCCAGGTGGAAGAAGGGAATCGCCGAGCCCGCCTGATGGAAACTGGCAAAATTCGAGGAAACACAGGCAGCTGCGTACATACTCTTGATCATGGGGCTGTCAAACCAGCGTTGGACGAGATCGTGGGCGTTGCCCGTTAGCATCAGGAGCAGACGGTGACGCAAATCGGGAGAAAGCCGGCGAATATCCAGGCCCATGCGGGCCAGTGCCGCCAGATCCGTCAAGCCGGCAGCCAATTTGGGCGGTTCCCGCAGCATCTGATTTCGAACGACTTGGCCGACCTCTTGAACCATGGCGTCGAATCGAGTCATGGCGTCATAGTCGACACTCGAAAATCGCTCCACTTCCTTACGATCGTGTTCCTCATCACCGGACAAGAACAGGTAGTCATCTCCGCAGATAGTCAGGGAGCCATCCATGCGGATCGTCTCGAATCCGTGCTGTTTGAGCTCGAGGTCTCTGATGACTTCCGGCCTCAAGATACTGACGGAATAAGAGAGAGTAGAGATCCGAT
>JAFDBP010000078.1 GCA_019313245.1 Deltaproteobacteria bacterium | reverse complement strand
TCGAAATCGCGGTCGCCGTCACGGGTGCCGAGGGCGGATCGCTGATGTTGTTGGATCACTCCGCGCGCGAGCTTCGCGTGCGCGTCGCCGCCGGAGTCGAACCCGAATTGTGGCCCAAGATCCGGGTTCCGATCGGTCACGGCATCGCGGGTCGCGTCGCCGCAGACGCCCGTCCCGTGAGGTTGCGCGGCAAAGCCGATCGACAGGCATTTCAGATCGTGCGCGAGCGCATCGACGTCGAGTCGGCCATCTCGGTGCCGTTGATCTTCGAAGGTCGGGTGCTCGGCGTTCTCAACCTCCACCACTCGACCCGGGCAGATGCCTTTTCGGACGAGAGCCTCGAGTTCGCCGAGCAACTCGCCCACCTCGACGCCCAGATCATCGCCCGATCCCAGGAACACGAAGCCCTGCGGAGTCAAGCCGCTCGCTACACGGCAGTACGACGCGTGCGCGAGATCCTGTCGGGAAGGGATCCGCTTCCCGATCGGCTGCGCTCGTTCTGTCTCTTCGTCGCAGAGCAGGTCGGTCACGGCATCGCAACCGTCTACCTGCGCGACAGCGACGAAAAGGACCTCCGACTGAGTGCGACGTCACTCGAGGGCGGCGGCTTCGGTGGCGAATACAGAGTCAAGATTGGCAGGGGGATCGACGGATCCGCCGCGCAGGCGCGAGAACCTTCGATCCTGCGCTCCGCAAAGGGCAACCTCGCCTACGCGGCGCTTCCACTGATTGCCGGAGACACCCTCTTCGGCGTTCTCTCCGTCCAGGGGGGCGACGAGGCAGCCGGCAGCCGCGCCGCCGAAGAAACGCTCTCCGAGATCGCAGCCGCGGCCGCCGAGGAGATCGCCCACGCAGAGCGCGAAGCCACCATGACTTCGAAAGCCACGCAGATGAGTGCGATCAACGAAGCCGGAATTCGGATGATCTCCGCAACCGACCCCGCCGAGGTGCTGCGCATGGCGACCTCTTCTGCCGCGATGGCGCTCGGAGCCGATCACGCGATTCTCAGGGTGCAGGATGAAGAGACCCGGCGCTATGTGATTCGATCCTATTTTGGCTCCGCCGACGGCCGGCTTCAGGAGCAGTTGTTCCGACTCGACAAGCGCATCTCCGTCGAGGTGATCAAGATGCGCACACCCCGCCTGATAGGCGACCTCGCAGAAGACGCCACACTGAGTGAACTCAGGGGGGACTTCCAGTCTGCGATCACAGCACCTCTCATGCGCGAAGGCCGCGTCATCGGAACCCTGACCATCTACGACAAGGTCGTCGCCGACCGCTTCTACGTCGGCTGCTTCGCTCAGGAAGACCTCGCCCTGTTTGCGAAGTTCGCATCCTATGTGGAGCGGGCGGTGACCAACGCGGACTTCTACGCCCAGGCGCGGCAATATCGAAACTTCGAGACCGAAACGGGGCTGCCCAACGAGCGCTATCTCAACAAGCGCATCGACGACGAGATTGCACGCGCATCGGAGCGCGCCGGCGCGCTCGCGATTGCGGTCTGCCTGATCGAGAATCTGGACGAGATCCGGAGCGCGGGCGGCCGCGCCCGCGCCCGCGAGGTCGTGCAGCGCAGCGTCGAGTCGCTTCGCAACCACCTGCGAGACTTCGACGTGATGGGCCGCACCGGCAAGGGTGAATTCACGATCCTGATGCCCGACCCGGGCTACTCGGCCGGAGAGCGCGTCTACACGCTCGCGCGCGCCGTCGCAGACGACATCTCCAACAACAGCGCCATCAACGACCCGATCCGGATCGCGCTGAGTTTCGGATATGCGCTCTACCCGACCGAGGGCACCGAACGAGAAGCCCTACTTGCGCAGGCGGGAACCCCCCGCATCCGCATGGTCTAGCGAGACCGGTCGCACCCGTTCTACGCGCGAAATGCCTCGATCAAGATGGCGGCGACCTCCGGCCGCATGATTCGAGGATCCGGCGTTTCCCCGGAGCGAAGCTGCTCGCGCACCTTGGTCCCGCTCACCGTCACCGGCTTCTCGTCGGGGTGCCTTTCGGTCAGATCGACGCGGCCGAGCGATTCGTAGAACGCCGCAAACCCGATCTTGCAGGGCCGGATGTGCAGTTCACCCGAAAGTTCGTCGAACACGTCCTGCGCGTCGAAGTCTCCCCAGATCGGGCTGCCGTCCTCGAACGGGGCGTCGGCGTGTTTTCGGCCGATCACGAGATCGCTGAAACCGTAGTTCTGACGGTAGATCGAGTGCATGATGGCCTCGCTCGGGCCTCCGTAGAACATCTTGATGTCGAGCCCGATCAGCTCGAAGACCTCCGACAGGTCGTATCCGACGGAACGCCAGAGTTCTTCGTCCTTGTCGCCCTCCCCGAGCAGCCGCCGATCGTGGAGCAGCCGGTAACAGCGCATGCGGGTGGCGGCCGGCACATCGTCGCCCTTGAGTTCACCGACGAGCGGATTCAGCACGACACCCGTGAAATGACCCTCTCGCGTGAGGTTTTCCGCACCGGCGACCAACGCGTATTCGTGGGCGCGGTGCAGCGGGTTGCGCGTCTGGAAAGCCAGCGCGCGATCCCACTTGTGATCTCGAATGAACGTGCGCGTCATTCTCGGCGACAGCATGTATTCGCCGTAATCCGGATCGACGGGCTGCGGAAGCGCGCGCAGCGCACCGCCGATCAGATCACTGCGCGGGTCGCTCTCGACTGCGCGCCCGCCCGGATGGTCGAATCGATCCGTGCGGTAGACCTTCTCGACGTAGCGCTGCTTGTCCCACTCGAAGGTCTCGAGATCGTCGACGATTCCGACCAGCGTGCCCGACTCGTCTCGAAGCGCAGCCGACCCGCCGCTCGACAAGGCGGATTTCTCTTCGGGTGTCACGGGAAGTGACAGCGGAATACCCCACGCAAAACGGCGCCCACCCACTTCGATGCACTGTTCGTCGAGAACGCGATTCCACACCTCGGCGCGCATCGGGCCCACCATCGGCGACAGCGCGCCATCCGAAATCCGATAGACGGTCGAGAGATCGGCCCGGGTGACGCGCACCGACGGCAGCGATTCGGCCTCTTTGACGAAGCGACTCCGCTGTCCGAGCGGAACCCGGCAATCGACGAGATCATCCAGCCCACCGTGTACCGGCACCAGGTCAGCTGCCGTATTCATCTTGTTTCCGCTCATCCTTCGATCTCTCCTTCCACTACCAAACGACGTGAGTTCCATCTCCATCCGCGAACAGGACCCTGTCCCCGGTTCCATCAAACCGCCTCACAAAGAGCCGATGACGATTGCCCGATACGGACTCGTAGGCCACGAGTGAGCCATCCGGTGACACCGCCGGACCGTATTCCTCCGCACCCGAGCCTCGCCCGATTCGGGTGCGACCGGTCCCGTCGCGGCGAATGCGCCATAGCGCGGGCGCATTGCCGGCGTGGCGACTGTAGACGATCCATTCGCCATCCGGTGAAAAAGAAGGATCGCGGCCCTGCGCGATGGCGCGAGGGGGCTCTTCGCCCCCAAAAAAATGGATCCAGATCTCACTCCGGTCGCCCGGAAGCAGCCGCACATAGGCGGCTGCGCTGCCGTCGGGGCTGCAGGCCGGCTCGCCGTCCATCGGCCCCGGGGAGATCGATGCGACCGCTTCGCCAGGGCCCACCAGCGCAATTTGTGAAACCAACCCCTCTCGGCCCTCGCGATCTTCGGCCGAACCCCGCCGGCTCGCGACGGCTGCGACCAGCCGACCGCCCGGTCCATAGCAGCCCTGCGGGTGGTGATCCGGTCCTCCGGTGAGCTGGGAAACGACCCGCGAATCGCGCTCGTATTCGAAGAGCTGAAGCGTTCCCCGATCCCACTGGGCGAACAGCAGGCGAGCGCGATCCGGAGACCAGGCGAGCGGAATCGCACCACTGCGCGCCGACTCGAGAACCGTCACCCGCGCGCTCCGCGGATTCAGCAGCGAGAGCCGACCTGGAAACTCGTCCTCGGCACGGCCACCCAGAGCCTTCGCGAGGTAGTCGCGAAACGTATTCAGATGGACGACCGAAGAACTCGAGTAGCGACTTCGGACCTCCAGCCTCTCCCGCTTCGCGCGCGCCTCGGCGCGGCGACGCGCTGCGTCCTCGGGATGAAAGATGAACGCAATGGGATCGTCCGGGATTTCGGTTCGCGCCACGCCCAGCCCCTGACAACCGGGCGCGACGAGCGTCAACCCGATCGCGATCACAACCCATCTGCTTCTCATGTTCGCAGTTGCCCCGAAGCTGGTCTCGACTCGAAGATTTTCGCCGGGCCGGGCTCGCCATCGGCGCCCCGCGGAACCCGATCGGTCCCGGGTGTCGCCGGACCGCCGCCTCGCCGCAGCAGTGCGCGAGACATCGGACGCAGCGCTTCTCCAATCCGGCAGTGCGGCCCGAGCGCGCGTCGCGCAGGCCCCGAATCGGCGAGATTTCGCTGACGCCCCGAGATCCCGGGCGATTCTACGCAAGTTCCGGCCAGTTTTGCTGGGATCGGGCGAAGAAGATCGGGCGCGTCGGATGCCAGCCACGGGCCACTCGGCACTCCGTGGATCTGCGCCTACAATCGCGAGGTTTTTGGAGGACGCGAATGCACGGAACTCTGGCACTGGTTCTCGCGGGCGGCGAAGGGCGGCGGCTCTATCCGCTCACGCGCGAGCGGAGCAAGCCGGCGGTCTACTTCGGTGGCCGCTATCGGCTGATCGATTTCGTGCTCTCCAATCTGGTGAACAGCCGCATGTTGCGCATCAAGGTGCTCACCCAGTACCGGGCCACTTCGCTGGTGCGGCACCTGGCGCGAGCCTGGTCGGTGGCACCCGGCGTGTTGGACCAGTACATCGATCCCGTCCCGGCTGCGATGAACCTCGGCCCGTCGTGGTTCCGCGGCACCGCGGACGCCATCTGGCAGAACATCGACCTGTTGCGAGAGGAGCATCCGAAAGACGTGCTGGTGTTCGGATCCGACCACGTCTACAAGATGGACGTGCGCCAGATGCTCGCCAAGCACCGCGACGCTCACGCAGACCTCACCGTGGCGACCCTGCCCATGCCGCGAGCCGAGGCCCACGCGTTCGGCTGCTTGTCGATAGACAGCGACGGTCGAGTCACCGACTTCCACGAAAAGCCCGCCGATCCGCCCGCGATGCCGGGAAGGCCCGATCACACCCTGGTGTCGATGGGCAATTACATCTTCCGCACGCCCGCGCTGCTCGACGAGCTGCGCCGCAATGCCTCCGAAGCGCAGACCACCCATGACTTCGGTCGCGACATCCTGAGCAGCTCCCACAAGCGGATGTCCGTTTTTGCGTATGATTTCACCTCGCATCTGTGCCCCGGAGAAGACGAGGGAGGCCGCGGTTACTGGAGAGACGTCGGCGACCTCGATGCGTACTTCGAGGCGAACATGGACGTCGTGTCCGTTTCGCCGAAGCTCAACTTCTACAACGACGGATGGCCCATCCGCGGCTTGCTGCCCTCGCACGGTCCGGCGAAGTTCACCTTCAACGATTCTGGCGAGGGCCGCGTCGGCATGGCCACCGATTCGGTCGTCGGCGCCGGAGCCATCCTGTCGGGGGGGCAGATCAACCGCACGGTGGCATTCCAGGGGGTCCACGTGCACAGTCGCGCGAACGTGCAGGAGAGCGTGCTGTTCCCGCAGGTCGACGTGGGACGTGACGCGCGGCTGCGGCGCTGCATCGTGGACAAGGGTGTGCGGATTCCAGCCGGAGAGGTGATCGGCGAAGATCTCGAGCGAGACCGGAACCGCTTCGCGGTCAGTCCGGGAGGTGTGGTCGTGGTGGCCCGCGAGCATTTCGGCCAACTGGACCAGTTCGACCCCCCGCCCCCTCAGGAAAACCAGGGCTGATTTCGGATGCGCATCCTGTTTCTGGCGTCTGAGTTGGCGCCACTGGCGCAAACCGGTGGATTGGGAGAGGCGGTGGCGGGACTCGCCGCCGCGCTGGCTCGTCTGGGGCACGACGTCTTCTGTGCGCTGCCCGGCTACCGGGATCTCCTCAGGCATCCCGAATGTCCCGCACTCGCTCCCGCCGAAGCGGTGGAACTTCGCGGTGTCGGTAAAGTGCTGCGCGGCCGCTGGCTCGCGGGGAGACTCCCGACCGGGGTCGAGCTGCGAGCGCTCGAACTGTCCGGACTCTACGACGGCCCCGGCCTCTACGCCGGGGATGCGTCCGATGCGCGCCGCTTCATCGCGCTCGGGCGCGCGGGTGCGCAACTGGCTTCGCATTTGAACAGCGATGTGCTGGTGGCACACGACTGGCACGCGGCGCTCGCCCCGTGCGTGTTGCGCGCGCAGCAAGCGGACGCTGCAACTCGCGCGCGAAACACCGCTCCCACCACCGTGCAGGTCGTACATAATGGCGCCTACAGCGGCCGCTTCGGCGCGGATCAGTTCGCACACACCGCGCTGCCTTCCGAGTTCTTCGGGCCGAACGGTGTGGAATTCTACGGCGGACTCTGCCTGCTGAAGGCCGGCCTGCTCTTCTCGGACCGCATCGTCGCCGTCTCCCCGACCTACGCGCGCGAGTTGTGCACATCGGAGTTTGGCGGGGGATTGGACGGCGTCTACCGCGCGCGCGCGGATCGACTGGTCGGCATCCGCAACGGCATCGACACGCAGAGCTACGCGCCCGAAACCGATGCGGCGCTGGCAGCACGTTTTTCGGTCACCGACACCGCGGGCCGTGCCCGCTGCCGCACCGCGCTGCTCGACGAGCTCGAACTCGCGAACCCGCCTGCGGGGCGCCTGATCGCATCGGTTGGCCGTTTGGCCTCGCAGAAAGGCTGGGACGTGCTCGCGGATGCGCTCGACGGGCTGGTGGCCGGCGGCGCTGCGCTCGCGCTGCTCGGAGAGGGCGATCCACAGATCGCCGCTTCACTCGAGGACGCGGCCGTCCGACATCCAGGCCGCGTGCGCCTGGTGCGCGGCTGGGACCCCGCCCTGTCTCGGCGCATCTATGCGGGCGCGGACGCGCTGTTGGTGCCGTCTCGCTTCGAACCCTGCGGACTGGTACAGCTGCTCGCCCAACGCTATGGATGCCTACCGGTCGCGAACCGAGTGGGGGGACTCGTGGATACGATCGTCGACGGCGAAACCGGATTGCTGTTCGCACCTCTCGAGCCCGACGCACTGATCGGCGCGGCAGAGCGCGCCGCCGGACTTCTGGCTGGGCCGGGTGCAGCCGAACTGCGCGACCAACTCATGAAACAGGACGTCTCCTGGACCGATCCCGCGCGACGCTGGATATCGTTGCTCGAAGAGGCCGCGCGAGTCGCCCCGAGCGCGCGCGCCTAGGTGGAACGAGAGGTGAAACTCGAGCCCGGAAGGCCCGAACCCCTGGGCGCCGTTTGGGACGGCGCGGGGGTGAACTTCGCGCTCCATTCGGCAAACAGCAACAGCGTCGAGTTGTGTCTGTTCGACGCCGGCGCAGCGGGCGCACCCGAAACCGAGCGGCACCCGCTACCGGGTCGGACGGGCGGCGTGTGGCACGGCTACCTGCCGGGGGCAGTGCCCGGATTGCTCTACGGCTACCGCGTGTCCGGAGCCTGGCAGCCCGAGCAGGGCCGCCGCTTCGACGCCGCCAAGCTGCTCGTCGACCCGCGCGCCAGAGCGCTCTCGGGCCCGCTGGTCTGGGACGAGTCGCTGACGGCCCAACCCGACGGCGATGCGCCGACTCCCGACACCGCGGCCTTCGTACCGCGCGCCGTGGTGGTCGATTCCGCATTCGACTGGCAGGAGGATTGCCGGCCCCAGACTCCCTGGAGTCGCAGCGTGCTCTACGAATGCCACGTCAAGGGGATGACCCAGCGGCATCCAGGTGTCCCTCCGGAACAGCGCGGCCTTTATCTCGGCCTGACCCATCCCGAGCTGTTGGAGCACCTGCGCACCCTCGGCGTCACTGCGCTGTGTCTGCTCCCGATCCAGCACGCGGGGCTCGATGCCCACCTCGGGCGCCGCGGCCTGGTCAACTACTGGGGTTACGGCACACTCGGGTTCTTCGCCCCGGACGCTCGCTTCGCATCCGGAGATCGCGGCGAGCAGGTGCGGGAATTCAAGCAGATGGTGCGGGAGCTGCACCGCGCCGGTCTCGAGGTGATCCTCGACGTGGTCTACAACCACACGCCGGAAACCGATCCGCACGGCGCCACATTCAGCCTGCGCGGGATCGATGACGCCGCCTATTACCGCCACAACCCACTCCAACCCGGCGAATACGTGGACTTCAGCGGTTGCGGCAACAGCCTCGACATGAATTCGGAGGCCGCTCTCGAACTCGCGATCGACAGCCTGCGCTACTGGGCGGGCGAGATGCACGTGGACGGATTCCGCTTCGACCTGGCGCCGGCCCTGTGCCGAAACGCCGAGGGCCTCTTCGACCCGGAGGCCGCGTTCCTGAATCGCCTGCGCGAGGATCCGCTGCTCGCGGAGCTCAAGTTGATCGCGGAGCCCTGGGATCTCGGACCCGACGGACATCGATTGGGAAACTTTCCGCCTCCCTTTGCCGAATGGAACGATCGCTACCGCGATGTGATCCGGCGCTACTGGTGCGGCGAACCCGGGAATCGGCCCGTACTCGCCGCGGCCTTCACCGGCTCGAGCGACATCTTCGCGCCGAGCGGCCGCACGCCTCAGGCGAGCATCAACTTCGTGACCTGTCACGACGGCCTCACGCTGAGCGACGTGGTCAGCTACAACGAAAAGCACAACGAATCCAACCTCGAGCAGGGAACCGACGGGAGGACGGGCGAGCCGAGCTTCAACTGGGGCGCGGAGGGAATCAGCGAGGAAGCCGCGATCCTGCGGCTGCGCGAGCGCGCGCGGCGCAACCTGGTTGCGACACTCGCGCTCTCTCTAGGAGTCCCCATGCTCTCTCACGGTGACGAGCTGGGGCGAACCCAGCGCGGAAACAACAACGCCTACTGCCACGACTCGGAGCTCACCTGGGTAGACTGGCAACTCGATCCAAAACAGGAGGCGTTCTGCGAATTCGTGAGCAGTTGCCTGACACTGCGACGCGCCAATGCGGTCTTTCGCCGCCCCTGGCACCTGACCGGTGCGCGGGTGGGGCCGTCGGGCCTGATGGACGTCGCCTGGCTGCGACCGGACGGCACCGCGTTCGAAGCGCACGACTGGCAGACGCCAGGCCACGGGCTTTCGATCCTCCTGGCCGCGGAGGCGGCCGAGGACGAAGACGAGTACGGCCGCGCGCAGGTGGCGCGCCCGGTGCTGTTGTTGCTGAACAGCGGCCCCGAAGACACGCCCTTCTCGCTGCCCGAGATGCCGATCGCAGGCCGCTTCGTCGAGCGCCTCGACACGGCCGGGCCGGCCGGGCGTGAGCGCGACGGCGCCACGCGCTGGGTGCGCGCGCATTCGCTCGTCGTGCTCGAGTGGGAGTCCGCACCGTGACTCCGCACACCCCAACGCTCTCGAAAGCCGAGCGGGACGCTCTCCTTGCGGGTCGGCACACCGACCCGCACCGCGTACTCGGAGCGCACCCCGCCACGCGAAGCGGCCGCGCCGGTGCGCTGGTGCGCGCGTTCCACCCCGACGCGCGCGGCGCCGCGTGCGCCCTGCCCGACGGCGAGCGCATTTCGCTGCGGGCGATCGCGAAGGGGCTGTTCGAGGCTTTCATCCCAGACCGTGCGCTGCCGTTCGAGTACCGACTGCACTTCGCTTTTGCCGACGGCGCCGAGTGGGAACGCGACGATCCCTACCGCTTTGCGCCGACACTCGGAGAACTCGACCTCCACCTGATCGGCGAAGGTCGCCACTGGCGGCTCTGGGAGGCCCTCGGCGCAAACCCGCACCGCGTCGGCGAAACCGACGGCATCCGATTCGCGGTCTGGGCCCCCAACGCGGCCGGCGTGAGCGTGCGCGGCGACTTTTGCGGCTGGGACGGGCGGCTGTTTCCGATGCGCTCCCTGGGCGGGTCCGGCGTGTTCGAACTCTTCGTTCCCGACGTCGCACCGGGAGCGCTCTACCAGTTCGAGATCCGCACACGGGACGGAGCGCTGCGCGAAAAATTCGACCCGCTCGCCCGCCAGACCGAGCATCCGTCGGCCGCGGCCGCTCGCGTGCACAGCTCGCGGCACAGCTGGGGAGACGACGCGTGGATGCGCGCGCGCGCCGAGCGCGAGCCACAGCGCGAACCGCTCGCGATCTACGAAGTGCACCTCGGCTCCTTCGCCCGGGTGCCCGAGGAAGGCAACCGCGTGCTCGGCTACCGCGAACTGGCGCCGCGCCTCGTCGATCACGCGCGGCGCTTCGGTTTCACGCACATCGAATTGCTCCCGGTCATGGAGCACCCCTTCACGCCGTCCTGGGGCTACCAGGTAACCGGCTACTACGCGCCCACCGCGCGCTACGGCGACCCCGACGACCTGCGCTTCCTGATCGACCACTGTCACCAGCACGGCGTGGGCGTGATTCTCGACTGGGTGCCCGCTCACTTCCCGCGCGATGACTGGGCGCTGCGCCGCTTCGACGGCACGCCCCTTTACGAACACGCCGATCCGAAACGCGGTGAACATCCCGACTGGGGCACCTTGATCTTCGACTACGGCCGCTTGGAGGTGCGCAACTTCCTGATCGCCAACGCGCTCTACTGGCTCGAAGAGTTCCACGCGGACGGCCTTCGCGTAGACGCCGTCGCGTCGATGCTCTACCTCGACTATTCGCGAAAGCCGGGCGAATGGACACCCAACGTGCGCGGTGGTCGCGAGAACGTCGAAGCGGTGGCGTTCTTGCGCGAACTCACGAGCCTGGTCGACGAGCGACACCCGGGCTGCATGACGATCGCCGAGGAGTCGACCGCCTGGCCCGGCGTCACGCGCGCGGTTTCGGACGGCGGCCTCGGCTTCAGCTTCAAGTGGAACCTCGGCTGGATGCACGACACGCTCCGCTATCTGAAGCGGGATCCGGTCCATCGCGGCTTTCATCACGACGAGCTGAGCTTCGCCATGCTCTACGAGTACGACGAGTTCTTCGTGATGCCGCTCTCTCACGACGAGGTCGTGCACGGCAAGGGCTCGCTGCTCTCGAAGCCCGCGGGAGACGAGGCGCAGCGCTTCAACCAGCTGCGGCTGCTGCTGACCTATCAGTGGACGCGGCCGGGCAAGCAGCTCGTCTTCATGGGCACCGAGTTCGCGCCCACCGCCGAATGGAACTGCGATGCGAGCCTCGACTGGCACCTGGCCGACGAACCGCGCCGACGGGGATTGCAGCTCTACCTGGAGGACCTGGGTCGGGTCTATCGCGAGCACGCCTGCTTCTGGCGCTGGGATTGCGACCCGGAAGGCTTCGCCTGGATCGACTGCGAAAACCGTCAACACTCGGTGCTCTCCTACCTGCGCCGCGACGGAGATGCCCACGCGCTGGTGATCCTGAACCTGACGCCGGTGTCGCGTTCCGACTACCGGATCGGCGCGCCCGCCGCCGGCGCCTACCGGGAGCTGCTCTCCAGCGACGCGTCCCGCTACGCTGGCAGTGGTCACGTGACACCCGATCAGGTCGACACGGAAGCGGTGCCCTGGCATGGACAGCCGCAATCGATCCGGCTGTCGCTACCCCCGCTGTCGGCACTGGTGCTGATTCCGGCGCGCACATGACGGTCGCAAGGCCGCAGCTGCGCGCACTCGCGACACAACTCGGCATAGTCGACGCGTATTGCGACATCTCCGGGGCTCGCCACGACACGAGCGACGAGACGAGAGAAGCCCTGTGCGCAGCGATGGGCCGCGACGCCTCCAGCGAAACGAGTGCGGAGAGCGCGCTCGCGACGCTCGCATCGGAGCGGCGCTCGGCGCCGCTCGAGCCGGTCCGCGTGTGGCGACAGCACGCGCGGCTCGCGCCCCCTCTGGACTTGCGCCATCCGGGCGGCCGCGGCCCGCTCGCGATTCGCATCGAACTCGAACTCGAGGGCGGAGCGAACAGCGCGCTCGAACGGAATCTACCCGAACTGCCCGCCGGAACTCCGCTGCGCCTCGCCCTCCCAGCCGCACCACCCGTGGGTGTCCACCACATCCAGATCGAGTGGAAAGGCGGCTGCGCGAAGCAGCATCTCGTGGTCGCGCCGCGCAGGGCCTTTGGCGCCGCCGAGGCGCTGAGCGGAACGCGCGGCTTTGGCGTGTGGACCAACCTATACACCGTTCGGAGTCAGCGCTCGAACCACTGGGGCTTCGGCGACCTCAGCGATCTCGCGGCGCTGGCCCGCCTGTGCGGCGATTGGGGCGGCGACTTCGTCGGCGTCTCGCCATTGCACGCCATTCCAGCTCGCGAAGGCCAGATTTCGCCCTACGGGCCGACGAGCCGGTTGTTTCGAAATCCGATGTACCTCGATATCGAGGCGGTACCGGAGTTCGCCACTTGCAGGCCCGCGAAAAACTGGTTGGCGACACCCGCCGCGCAGGAGACCCTCGCCTCGCTGCGCGGCGCAACCGAGATCGATTACGCTGCGGTGCTCGACGCGAAGCTCGCGGTGCTGCGCGAACTCTTCCGCTGCTCCGAGGCGCACAGCCCGCGCCGCGCCGCTTGCGACGCCTACCGCAAGCGCGAGGGAGCGGCGCTGGTCGATTTCGCCACCTTCGAGGCCATCGCGGCCGAACAGGGCTGTGCGGACTGGAGACGCTGGCCCGCTTCCCTGCGCGACGCCCGCAGTCCCGCGGTCGCGCGGTTCCGCGCCGAGCACGCCCGCGAGGTCGATTTCCGCTGTTGGCTCCAGTTCGAACTCGATCGCCAACTCGGCGAAGCAGCCGAGGCGGGGCGCGGCGCCGGCCTGCGCGTGGGCCTCTACGGAGACCTCGCCGTCGGCTCGTCCCCCGGTTCGGCCGACACCTGGAGCTTCTCTGAGCTGTTTGCCAGCGGCGTGCACGTGGGAGCGCCACCGGACGCCTTTGCGGCGGGCGGACAGGATTGGGGCGTCGCGCCGCTCGACCCCCACGCCCTGCGCGCGGACGGCTACCGTTTCTTCGCCCGACTGCTGCGCGACAACTTTCGCCATTGCGGGGCGCTGCGGATCGACCACGTGATGGGATTCGAGCGGCTCTTCTGGATCCCGCAAGGGCGTCCCGCCTCGGAGGGAACCTATGTGCGCTATCCGCGCGACGAGCTGTTCGGAGTGCTCGCGCTCGAGAGCCGGCGCCATCGCGCAGTCGTGGTGGGTGAAGATCTCGGCACCGTGCCGGCGGATCTGCCACCGGCGCTCGCCTCCTGGGGAATCCTGTCTTCGTCGGTGCTGACCTTCGAGCGGGAGGGCGCCGCGTTCCGCCCCGCTTCGCAGATCCCGGCGCGCACGCTCGCGAGCGCGAACACGCACGACCTGACACCGCTGGCGGGTTGGCTCGACGGTCGCGATCTCGACCTGCTGCACGAGTTGGGCGAACTACCCGATGGTGCCGGGCGCGAGCGCGCCCAACTGCAACGCGCCGCCGAGCGCGCGGCCTGGCTCGAGCGGTTGCGCGCCGAGGGCGTCTTCCAATCCGTCGCCGAACCCACGCCGACGGATTGGTGTCGGGCCACCTCGGCGTTTCTGGCAAAGACCGCGGCCCGGCTCGTGGGCGTCTCGCTCGACGACCTCACCGGCGAAACCGAACCGCTGCACCTGCCCGGTATCGGTTCGGAGCGCTACCCCGGCTGGCGCCGGCGCATGGGGCGGACCCTCGAGGAGTTGGCGGCGAGCGCCCCCCTGCGCGCCGGGCTGCCGCAACTCGGGCGCACAGCCGTTACTCTACCGCCGGACGCAGAAGGAGCGTGAACGCATGACACCGCCCCAACCCAGCGAACTCGCCAGTGTGATTCGCAGAAAGCTCCGCTACACGCTGGGCAAGCGTTGGCGCGACGCGTCCGCACGCGATTTCTTCCAGGCCACGAGCCTCGCGATCCGCGAACTGATGATCGACCGCATGTTCGCAACCGAGGAGCGCTACGCGGCCGCCCGACCGCGCGCCCGCCAACTCTACTACCTGTCCGTCGAGTACATGGTCGGCCGCTCGCTCGTGAACAACCTGCTGAACCTCGACCTGTTCGATCTCGTCGAGCGCGCGCTCGCAGACCTGGGCGTCGATCTCGATGACCTCGCGCGGGTCGAACCCGATGCCGCGCTGGGCAACGGGGGCCTCGGTAGGCTCGCGGCCTGCATGCTGGACTCGCTCGCGACCCTCGATCTTCCCGGGCTCGGTTATGGGATCAACTACGAGCACGGCCTGTTTCGCCAACGCTTCGAGAACGGCGAGCAGCGCGAGGAACCCGACAGCTGGCGCGCGCTCGGCACCCCCTGGCTGATCGAGCGCCGCGACCAGGCCGTGCTGATTCCGGTCTTCGGCCGCGCTCCCCGGCGCCGCGCGCGCGGAAAAGCGGCGTGGACCGGTTGGCGCGCGCTGATCGGCGTCCCCCACGACATGCCGATCGTCGGCCACGGCGCTCACACGGTCAACGTGCTTCGCCTCTATTCCGCCCATCCCCTCGACGAGATCGACTTCGAGCAGTTCAGCCGGGGCGACTACGCGGCGGCCTTCCGCAACAAGATCGACTACGAGCGGATCTCGAAGCTCCTCTATCCGTCTGATTCACACGAATCGGGCCGCGAGCTGCGCTTGCTGCAGGAGTACTTCTTCGTCGCCTGCGCGTTGCGCGACATCTGCGCGCGCCACCGCGCCGCCGGTGAGCCGCCGGAGACCCTGCCCGAGCACGTCGCGATCCACTTGAACGACACCCACCCCGCACTCGCGGTGATCGAGCTGCTGCGGCTGCTGGTCGACGAACAGGGGATCCCGTTCGGCGCGGCCTGGGCGCTCGTCGAAAAGACCTTCGCCTACACCAACCACACCCTGCTGCCCGAAGCGCTCGAGTGCTGGCCGCTTCCGATGCTGAACCGCGTGTTGCCCCGCCACCTCCAGCTGATCGAGCTGGTGAACGCGCAATTGCTGAAGCAGGTCGAGGTACGCTGGCCGGGCGACCTCGATCGGAAGCGGCGCATTTCCATCATCGAGGAGAGCGATCCGAAGCAGGCGCGGATGGCCAACCTCGCGGTCGCGGGCAGCTATGCGGTCAACGGCGTCTCGGAGCTGCACACCCGCCTGTTGAAGACGCGGTTGATGCCGGACTTCTGCGAATTCTGGCCCGAGAAATTCCACAGCAAGACCAACGGCATCACGCCGCGGCGCTGGCTGCGGCACGCCAATCCGGCGCTCGCGACGCTCGTCAGCGAGTGCATCGGAGACGGCTGGATGCGTGACCTCGACGTCCTGAAGACGCTCGAGCCCCACATCGAGGATGCGGCGTTCAGGGAGCGGTTTCTCGCGATCAAGCACGCCAACAAGGAACGGCTCGCGCGAGTGGTGAAAGCCACGGCTGGAGTCGACGTCGACCCCGCCAGCCTCTTCGACGTGCAGGTGAAGCGAATCCACGAGTACAAGCGACAACTGCTGGCGGCGCTGCACGTGATCCATCTCTATCTGTCCGCAGTGGAGGACGGCCGCGAACTCGAGGTGCCCAGGGTCTGCCTCTTCGCCGGCAAGGCGGCGCCGAGCTACTTGATGGCGAAGTTGGTGATCCGGCTGGTGAACGAGGTGGCCCGCGTCGTGAACGGCGATCCTCGCGTGAAGGGCCGGCTGCGTGTGGCGTTCCTGCCCGACTACAGCGTCTCGCTCGCCGAGCGCATCATCCCCGCGGCCGACCTTTCGGAGCAGATCTCGACCGCCGGCCGCGAGGCCTCGGGCACGGGAAACATGAAGTTGGCGCTCAACGGCGCGGTGACGATTGGAACGCTCGACGGCGCGAACATCGAAATTCGCGACGCCGTCGGCGAAGAGAACATCTACATCTTCGGATTGCGCACCGAAGAAATCGAAGATCTCGAGAGACGCGGGGCCTACGATCCGCGGAAGATCTACGAGTCCTCGCCCGAGCTGCGTCGCGCGCTCGACGCGCTGCGCGACGGGCGATTCTCATCGGATGGGCCGGATCTGTTTCAGCCGATCTTCGCCGCACTCGTCGAACACGGCGACGCCTTCTATCACCTCGCAGACTTCGACGCCTACGCGTCGACACAGCGCCGCGTCGAGCGCGATTTTGCCGACCAACACGGCTGGGCGCGCCGCGCGGCGCTGAACGTGGCGCGAATCGGCCACTTCTCGATCGATCGCACGGTGCGCGAGTACGCGGAGCAGACCTGGCGATTGCAACCGGTGCGCTGAGCGCGCGAGGAACCGGATCCGGCGCGCGCCGCTGCAAGCGTTGGATTCGCCCCTCGGTTACCGCGGACGCAGGGTTCTCAGGTTCCCAAAGAAATGACCGTATGGCCGCGAAACGACTGGCCGTCCTCGCCCTTTCGAAAGAAGCCCACGGAATCCACCTTCTCCTCGAAAATCGCGACGACGATGTGGTCCGCATCGGGAAACGGGAAGTTCTCGCTCTCGGCGTAGGCCAGATCCATGCCGGAGAAGTAGGCGCCTACACCGACGTGCGAGTGGTAGACCGCCGTCACTTGCTCCCCGCGCGCTTCGGCTTCTTCGTAGACCATCATGTAATCGAGTGAATTCATGTAGAACGCCTGTTTGCCGTCGCGCGGGTACTCGACCGGATCCTGCCGGTGGCGCATCGTCATCTCGTTGCGGCAGCGCACGAGGCGACCAAAGCGGTCTTCGTCCGTACCCACGATCAGCCCGCAGCACTCTTCGGGCAGGGTCTGGATCGCGTGCGCATAGAGATCGTTGAGAATCCGCCGCGGGATCTCGACCGAAGGAAGCGCCTCGTCGACGTCGATGCGCCTGTTTGCATTTTTTTCAATGTCGATCATCAGGCATTCCATCTGCCGGGATTCCGGCCTTCCCAACCGCCAGGCGGCCCGGGAGCAGGTGCTCGCGGGCTGCACCGCGCAGCCATCGCCGCCCGCGAGGCCAAATTCCGCCCTCACCTCCCCGGGGGAGCAGAGGCCGCATTCTACGCGACGACGCCTGCTCGTGCGAGGCGGCCCCTGAGAGGGCGCGTAGGGGGGCTCTCGCTCCACCCGAGCTCGGACCGGCCGCCTGGGTGCGCTGAAAACGAGTCCGACCCGGCATCGTTTACGGGGGAAGTTGCGCTTTAGTTTCCGGCTGCTGTGGCCGATGAGTGGAGCGCGGCGCCTGGGGCCGACCCGAGCGCCGAGCGGAGATCCATGGATCAGCTCGCTCAGTTGCTCAGCCTGCCGGCGGAAGCCAGTAATCTCGCGATTCCCCGGTTGCTCTTGAATCTGTTGTTGGGCGCCGCGCTCGGCGGCGTGCTGCGTGCCCAATACGTGCGCTTTTCGGGCTCGCTCGCGAATCGCGAACTCTTCGCGCGCAATTTCATTCCGATCATCCTCGCCGTGACACTCATCATCACGGTGGTCAAGGCCTCGCTCGCCCTCTCGCTCGGGCTCGTCGGCGCCCTCTCGATCGTGCGCTTTCGAACGCCGATCAAAGACCCCGAAGAGTTGGTGTATCTGTTCATCGCGATCGCGATCGGGCTCGGACTCGGCGCGGAGCAGAGCGTCGCCACGGTGGCATCGGTCGCGCTGATTCTCGCGATTCTCACGCTGCTGTCGTGGAACCGCGGCGAAGCCGCGCGCCAGGCCCTCTACCTCGAAATCGAACTCGCGGGAGGGACACCGCCCGATTCGGTCCTCGCGCGACTTTCGGAGCTGCTGCAGCCCAACTTCGCGGGCGTGAACCTGCGCCGCTTCGACACCCAGGGCGACGCGGTCATGGCCTCGTTCTCACTGAGTTGTGCGGCGGGTAGCGGAGATTCCATCGAAGCGGTCAGCGATGCCATCCGATCGAACTGACCCGCGGCGCGCGTGACCTTCCTCGATCAGGACCACGTCCCGGGCGTCTAGGCCGTGCGTCTCGTCGGCCCGCGAGATCGAACCGCTCAGCTGGTCGTCGGAATGGCGCTGCTCGCGCTCGCGCTGTTGGCCGCCCAGATTCGCTGGATCGGCTCTCCCGAACTCGAGCGACTGCGCGGTGGATGGCTGGAGTTGGTTGACGCCTGGGCCGAGGCTCTGGATCCGGATGGTTTTCACCCGGTTCGGATCGATGTCTCGCTGGAAGAGGCGCAGCGCGCCCGGATCGAACGGCACGTCGAGCGCTCCCTTGCGCTGGGCGCGATCCCGCACGGCGAAGACGACTGGGTCAAAGCCACGGTCAGTGTCGGCCCAGACGTCTTCAAAGCAAAGGCCCGGCTGAAGGGCGACCTGCTCGACCACATCGACGACGGCATCTCGCTGCGCATTTCGCTGCGCGGCGCGGGCCGCGCGCTCGGCATGCGCACCTTCAACCTCCAACACCCGAAGACGCGCCGCTATCTCTGGGAGTGGGCCTACATGCGCCACGCCGAGCGCGAGGATCTGTTGGCGCCACGGCATGAATTCGTAAACGCCTCGTTGCCGGGCGCATCTCGCCGGCCGTACCTGCTCCTGGAGCACTTTTCAAAAGAGCTGCTCGAGCGCCAACGCAGGCGCGAAGGCGTGGTGGTCAAATTTTCCGAGGCCGATTATTTCGCGGGCGGCATGCTGAAGCGCGCCGCGCTGGGCGAAGATGTGCAGCTGCGCACGGGCTGGCGGCACGCGCCGATCGAAATCTTCGGCGAGGGCCGGGTTGCCAAGAACCCCGAGCTCTCGCTGCAGCGCGATCTCGCGCTCGAACGCTTCGAAGCCTTCCGCGCCGGCGAACTCAGCGCGCACGAGATCTTCGATGTCGAGCGAACGGCGCGCTGGCTCGCCCTCTCATTTCTCTGGGGCGCGCATCACGGCCTGCACCCCAACAACACGCGCGTCTACTACGACCCCCTGCTCGGGCGCTTCGAGCCCATCGCGTTCGACGGCATTGCCGGCCCGCTGGTCGAGGCGGAGTACGCGGAGTTCAGCGCGGGCCTCGCCGATTACGTCGAGAGGCACTTCCTCTCCAATCCCGTCCTGAGTCGGCGTTTCGTCGCGGAGGCGTTGCGGCTCACGGAGCCGCGCGCGATCGAAGCGCTGCTCGAGGAACTGATGCCGGGGCTCGAGACCCGGGCTGCATTTCTGATGCGGGATCCGGCCTTCGCGGAGATGAGCGCCCGTTGGGCGCACTTCGGCTGGCTCCACCGGAATGCGCGCTGGCTGCGCGAGCGCGTCGCCGAGCCCGCCGATCTGGCAGTCCGGATGCGAAGCGATTCGAGTGAGCGCGCGATACTCGAGATCGCGCCGCGCTCGGGATTCGCGTTGCAATGGCTCGCAGTCGAACTCGCAGATGGTCGCGTGCTGCCGATCGGACCGGATGCGGCGCCACTGCCCTTCTATCTGATCCCCGGACAGCGTCCCGGGCAGGAGCCGCCCCGCGCGAGCTTTTCCCTGCCCGCCGAGCTGCGCGACTCCGCAGCGATCATCGTGCGCGTCGCGGGGCAACCCGATCGAGAAACCGCGCGCTTCGAGATCGCGGCTGCCGCAGGACCCGAAGCCCGCCGAGCGCACCCGCCCGCACTCGCACTCGCGCTGCGCAACGGACAGCTGGAGCGCAAAGAGGCGCTCGCCGGCCCTGCCCTGCCAGCCGGCTTCTCGATCGAGTCGAGCGACGGACTTCGCTGGGTGGTGGCGCCTGCGGGAGAGCATCGCCTGCGCGAAGACCTGTGGATTCCACCCGGTTACGCGCTCGCGGCGCGCCCCGGCGCGCGCTTGCTGATGGATGACGGCGTCGCGATCGTTGTCGAAGGACCCGTGTCGCTGATCGGGAGCGAAGCCCAGCCGATCGAATTCGCTCCGCTGCAGAATCGTTGGGAAGGGCTCGTCGTGATCGGAGCCAATCCGACATCCGTGCTCGAGCACGTGCGCTTTCGCGGCGTCGCTCCGTCGGCGGGAGCCCGCGGTCTGCGCCGCGCCGGCTGGACCCAGACGGGCGGCGTGACCTTCGTCGACTCGGCAGTCAAAATTCGCGATGCCGAATTCGAAGACTTCGAAACCGAAGACGCCCTCAACGTGGTGCGAGCCCATCTCTCGCTGAACGAAGTGCGCTTTGCGCACACCGCCTCGGACGCTTTCGACGGCGATTTCGTGACCGGATCCGCCGCCGGCATCGATCTCGAAGAGATCGGCGGAGACGGCGTCGACGTCTCGGGCAGCGCGATCGCACTGACTGACATCCGCGCGCGAGGTGTTCGCGACAAAGCGATCAGCATCGGCGAGCGCAGTCGCGTGACGGTCGAGCGACTGACCGCCGTCGACGGCGCCTTCGCGCTGGTCTCGAAGGACGACAGCGAGGTGTCCGCCACGGACGTCAAGACCGAAGACATCTGGATCGCCCTCGCCGCCTACACGAAGAAAGCCGAATTCGGCCCCGCGCGAATCGAGGTCGATGGACTCGCCGTAGAGGGGCGTTCGTTTCCGTACCTCGTGCAGACAGGATCGCGCGCCAGGCTCGATGGGCGCCGC
>JAFDBP010000077.1 GCA_019313245.1 Deltaproteobacteria bacterium | reverse complement strand
GCAGCCTCGCGATGCCCTCACAGGTCGCGAAGCGGCA
This sequence comes from Deltaproteobacteria bacterium, assembly GCA_019313245.1. GTDB lineage: Bacteria > Myxococcota_A > UBA9160 > UBA9160 > SMWR01 > JACZVU01. The sequence goes on along the minus strand of JAFDBP010000077.1, from coordinate 6,433 downwards.
CGAGATCCACAGCTACGAAATGGTCAACGGCGCGCAGCTCTACGTGATGCCGCGCCGATCGGTCCCCGTCGTCGCGGCCCGCGCCGCGTTCGTGGGCGGCACCCTCGCGGAAGACGCGAGCAATGCGGGCATCACCCACTTCTTGTCGTCGATGTGGTTGCGCGGAACCCGCAGCCACTCGACCGCAGACTTTGCGCGCGCGGCCGAAAACCTGGCCGCCGAAGTCGACGGCTTCTCGGGCCGCAACAGCCTCGGCACCACGCTGGAATGCCCCGTGGAGGCGCTCGAGCCGACCCTCGAACTCTTCGCCGAGTTGCTGCTCGAACCCGCCTTCGACCTCGCGGAAATCGAGCGCGAGCGCAGCGACACACTCGCGGCAATCGAGCGCCGCGAAGACCGCCTCGCGCAGCTCGCCTACATGCTCTTCGCCGAGACCCACTACCGCGAGCACCCCTACCGGCTCGCGACACTCGGCTACGCGGAGTCCGTCAAGCGCTTCGACGCCGATCTGTTGCGCGCCCACCACGCGCGCCTGATCTGCGGCGAGAACATGGCGGTCGCCATCGTCGGCGATGTCGATCCCGACCAGGTGGCCGCGCGCTTTTCGGCGCAGCTCACCGCGCTGCCGAGCGGCGCTTTCGAAGCGCCCTCGCCGCCGCTCGAAGCCGCGCCGAGCGAAATCCGCGAGGCCGAGCTGCGCAAGGACCGCGCCCAGGCGCACCTCGTGATCGGCTTTCGCGGCGTCACGATCTCGGACCCCGATCGCTTCGCACTCGAAGTCATCGTGCAGTTGCTGGCCGGCCAGGGCGGCAGGCTGTTTCTCGAGCTGCGCGACCGGCGCAGCCTCGCCTACACGGTCAGCGCCAACAACACCGAGGGCATCGCGCCGGGCTACTTCACGGTCTACATCGCGACCGCACCGGAAAAACTCGACGAGGCCCGCGCGGGCATGTTCGAAGAGCTGGAGAAGCTGCTGCAGCAGCCGCCCTCCGACGCGGAACTCGAGCGCGCCAAGCGCTACCTGATCGGCAATCACGCCATCGGGCTGCAACGCAACTCGGCGCATGCGGGCATGATCTCGCTCAACGCCCTCTACGGCCTGGGCCCCGACGCCGACCGCGCATTCCCCGAACAGATCGCGGCCGTCGACCAGGGCGAAGTCCTGCGCGTCGCCCGCCGGATCATCGACCTCGACACCTACACCCTCGCCGTCGTCCGCCCCTAACAAAGCGAAGCGGAAGCGGGGACGCTGGTGAATCTTCACCCTCCGCCGCGGACGTGCACGGCTCATCGAGCGCGGTGGCGGGGGGGGGTGAAGATTCACCAACGCCCCGCCACTCTAGGGGCCGAGGGCGAGGCCCTGGCTGCGGGGGTCGCTGCCGCCGGTGTGCCAGCCGGTTTCGGCATCGATCGCGATGGCCTCGGCGACCGACCAATCCCAGTCCGAGACGTCGACGTCGTGACCCCGCGCGCGCAGCGCGTCGACGACGTCGGCCGGGATCGCGGCCTCGACGCGGAGTTTGTCGGGCACCCACTGGTGGTGTACGCGCGGCGCCGAAACCGCCTGCTGCACGTCCATCCCGTAGTCGATCGCATTGACGATCGTGAGCAGCACGGTGCTGATGATGCGCGGTCCGCCCGGGCTGCCCGTCACGAAGACCGTGCGCCCGTCCTTCGCGACGATCGTCGGCGTCATGCTCGAGAGCGGCCGCTTGTAGGGCGCGATCGCGTTGCGGCCGAGCGTGTCGATCAGCCCGTAGAGATTGGGCTCGTAGGGCGCCTTGGCGAAGTCGTCCATCTCGTTGTTGAGCACGATGCCCGTGCCCGGAACCGTGATGCCCGAGCCGTAGAGCGTGTTGATCGTCCCCGTGATCGCCACCGCGTTGCCGGCCGCATCCGTCACCGAGAGGTGCGCGGTGCCCGAATCGTCTTGCGGCAGACCCGGCCCCTCGAGCGTCAGTGCGCGCTCGCCCGCCCCCCAGTGCCAGGGTGCGCGGCGCCACCAGGGCGGATTGATGCGCGCGCGCAGCTCCGCCGCGTAATCCTTGGCGGTGAGCCTCGCGACGGGCACCTCGACGAAGTCCGCATCGCCGAGATGGGCGGCGCGGTCTGCAAAGGCGAACTTCATCGCCTCGACGATGCGGTGGATGCTGGCCGAGGAACCGGCTCCGTAACTCGCGAGATCGATGCCTTCGAGAATGTTGAGCGCTTCGATCAGCGCGATCCCACCCGAAGACGGCGGCGGAAACGAGTAGATGTCGTAGCCGCGATAGCTGCCGCGCAGCGCCTCCCGAACCCTTGGCGTGTAGGTGCTCAGATCTTCGAGCGTGATCAAGCCGCCGCCTTCCTGTACGCGTGCGGCGATCGCCTCCGCGATCTCTCCCGTGTAGAACGCGCTCGGCCCGCGCTCGGCGATCTGCTCGAGCGTGCGCGCGAGGTCCGTCTGCACCAGCCGCCAACCCGGCTCGAGCGCGACGCCGTCGGCCGGATAGTGGATGCGCAGGGTCTCGGGAAAGCGGCCTTCGAGCCGCGGCCGTTTCCAGTCCATCATCTCGACGTGATAGGGACTGATCGCGAAGCCGTCCCGCGCCAGGCGGATCGCGGGCGCCAGCACCTGCGCGAGCGTCATCGTGCCGTGGCGCTCCAACGCGAGCGCGAGACCCGCGACCATGCCGGGCGTGCCCACGGCGAGCGCGCCGTACGCAGAGGCGTCTTCGGCCACGCCCGGCCGCACGTACATGTCGCGGTCCGCGGCGCCGGGTGCCGTCTCGCGACCGTCGATCGCCACCACCTCGCCGCTCGCGAGGCGAATCAAGATGAACGCGCCGCCGCCGATGCCGGTCGAAAAGGGCTGCGTGACGCCGACCGCAAACGCCGAGGCCACCGCCGCGTCGATCGCGTTGCCGCCCGCCGCGAGCATCTCCACACCCGCCAGTGTCGCATCGACCTGGGAGGTGGCGACCATCCCGTTGCGCGAATAGGCGGGCGCTCGCGACGCGGCGCCGACCGGCTGCGGAGCGGCCCATTCAAACGAGAGCGCAACCAGCGCGAGAAATAGCGCGCAGCGAGAAAGCTTGCGGTGGGATTTCGACATGGCGCAGACGCTACCACAACGCGATCGCGGTACTTCGCGCGGGGTTCGCGTTCGAAAGTCTGCTCGAGCCGGCTCTAGATGCCCGCGCCCGGCGGCGCGTCGAACGCGCCGGCACCCTTGCCGCAGTCATGCCCCGCGGCTTTGCCGCAAGCGTGCTTGCCGCAGGTGCAGGTGTCCGCGTCGCCGCACTTGTGATCGGCGCTCTTCGCGCAGTCGACCCCCTTCGCCGCACAGTCGCAGCCGGCGGCCTTGCCGCAGGCGTGCGCGCCGTGCATCGGGCAGTCGTGTCCGGCGTGCATCGAGCAGTCGTGCTCCGCGTGCTTCGAGCAATCGTGTTCCGCGTGCATCGGGCAGTCGTGCCCAGCGTGCATGCCGCACTTGTGCTCGGCGCCCTTCCCGCACGTACACGTGTCTGCATCGCCACATTTGTGATCGCCGCCCTTCGCGCAGTCGATTCCGCGCGCCGCGCAGTCGCACGCGGCGGCCTTCCCGCAGGCCTGGTCGGCGGTCTTGCCGCAGCTCTGCTCGACGACCTCTTCGCTCTCCTCGTGGTGCGCTGCGAGCGAGAGCGACGGCAGTGCCAGCAACGCAAACGCGGCCCCGATTGCGGCCCATCGAACTCCAATCATCGAAACTTCCTCCCGGTCGTCAAAGCCATCGCCGCAAGTGGATCCGCAGCCAATCTCCGGATCGCGGCTGTCAATTCCGAAATTTGCCCGCGCAGGCTAACACAGTGGGAGCCGAGACCTACAGCGTTTCGCTGTCTTCTCAAGACCCCCGGGCGATCTTCCGACGAGAGAAATCATGCGACGCACCCTGCCGGCCCTGCCGTACATGCTGCTGAGCGCCCTGCTGCTCGCCGCGTGTGGCGAGGAAGTCCCGGTCGAAGAGCCCCCCGTCACCGCAGCAGATCTGATCGCCGAGGGCCCGCACCCCCACGCGATCCTCGAAATCCGGGATCTCGGCCAGATCCGCATCGAACTGCTGCCCGAAATCGCACCGCAGACCGTCGAAAATTTCATCCAGCTCTCCAAAGACGGCTTCTACGAGGGGATCACTTTCCACCGCGTGATCCCGGGGTTCATGATGCAGGCGGGTGACCCCGCCTCGCGCGACCCCGATCCGCGACAGCTGGGCAGCGGCGGTCCCGGCTACGACATCCCGGACGAATTCAGCGCGTTTCCCCACACGCGCGGCGTCGTCTCGATGGCCAACCGGGGCAGGCCCAACACCGGCGGCAGCCAGTTCTTCATCGTCCATCAGGACGCGCTGCACCTCGATGGGCGCCATGCGGTCTTCGGGCGCGTCGTCGAGGGCATGGAAGTCGTCGACGCCATCACCCAGGTCGAGATCGACACCTACGGCCGCTACGGCCCGACCGATCGCCCCTACCCCGTCTCGGTCGTGATCGATGCCGTGCGCATCGAGCGAGCGGAGGCGAGCGTCGCGGGCACCTAACAGCGCCCGCCGCAGACTGCTCTCGCGACTTGAGACCGACCGATTCGCGCTACTGCGTTCAGTTGGGCGCGACGCCCTCGGAACAACTGGGGTAACGTCGACTCGTGAAGACCTACCTGCTCGAGCGGACGCAGCGGATCGCGCGATCCCGTGCGGAGGTTTTCGACTTCTTCGCGCGGGCTGAAAACCTCGGGCGCATCACGCCGCCGTGGCTTCACTTCAGCATTCGCTCGGCGCTGCCGATTCAGATGCGCGTCGACGCGCGGATCGACTACACGATCCGGCTGGCGGGCGTACCGCTGCGCTGGCGCACCCGAATCACCGCCTGGGAGCCCGAGCGCCGCTTCGTCGATGTCCAGGAGCGCGGCCCGTATGCGCTCTGGGAACACACCCACCTGTTCGAGCCGCGGGAATCGGGCGTGCTGATGACCGATCGGGTCCGCTACGCGTTGCCACTGGGGTGGCTGGGTCGCGCCACCTGCGCACTCGCGGTGCGCTCCGCGCTCGCGTCCATCTTCGATTACCGCTATCAGTCGATTCGAGCGATCCTCGAAGAGAGCCCACGCGGCGGCGCAGATGACTGAAATCTTCGGCTCCACGGCTGCGATGTTGTGCGTTTGCATGTCCGGGCTGTGGCTCGTGAGTCTGCTCTCGAAGAATTCGAGCATCGTCGATCCCTTCTGGGGCACGGGCTTCGTCTTCGTCGCAGCCATGGGATTCGCCTCGGGCCACGCGTCCTCTGCTCCGCGCAGCCTCCTGATCAGCGCGATGGTCGCGCTCTGGGGGCTGCGCCTCAGCGCACACCTGCTCGTCCGAAACTTCGGGCACGGCGAAGACCCGCGCTATGTCGCGATGCGCCGCCGCTGGGGCGCGAGATTCTGGTGGGTCAGCTTCTTCACGGTCTTCGCGCTGCAGGGCGCGATCCTCTGGTTCGTCTCGCTTCCGATTCAGCTCGTACAGGCGGCGCCCGGCGGGCCGCTCGGCGCACTCGACGCGGTCGGCGTCGCGGTCTGGCTCGTCGGTCTCGTCTTCGAAACCGTCGGCGATCAGCAACTGCGGCGCTTCAAGGCCGATCCCGCCAACGCGAACGCGGTGATGGACCGCGGCTTGTGGCGCTACACGCGGCACCCGAACTACTTCGGCGACTTCTGCGTCTGGTGGGGAATCTTCCTCGTCGCAGTCTCCGCACCCTGGGGCCCGTATGCGATTGCGAGCCCGGTGCTGATGGCATTTCTGCTGATGCGGGTGTCGGGCGTGCCGCTGCTCGAGCGCGGCATCAGCGAGCGCCGCCCCGGATACGCCGATTACATCCGGCGCACGAGTGCGTTCTTTCCGAGACCGCCGCGCCGGACGCGATGATCCGCTCAGTCGGGTTGCAGAATGTAGACGGGTAGTGGCTCGCTCTTGCCCTTGGCATCGATCTGGCGATGCTCGGCGCGATCGGGTGGCGCCAAAAGTTTTTCGAACACCGCCGCGTCGACCACGATCTCGTTGGGCCCAGCCGCAGCCTGCAGCCGCGCCGCCGTGTTCACCACGTCGCCGACAGCCGTAAAGTCCTTTTGCGCACCCTTGCGCACATTGCCGATCGACGCGACGCCGAAGTTGATCCCAATGCCGAACCGAAGCGGATCCGGGCCCTGTGCGAGCTGCGCTTCGGCAACCAGTCGCTCGGCCGCCCTCAACATCGCATCCGCGGTGCGTTCGCGAAGCGAGGGGAAGGCCGGGAGATATAGGGCCATCACCTGGTCGCCCACGAACTCGATCAGGGCGTCGTCTTTCATCAACACGCGACTCGCCATGCCGTAGAACTGGGAGAGCCGCTCGGCGACCACCGGTGTCGGTCGCGACGCAGACCAGGCGGTAAAGCCGCGGATGTCGACG
>JAFDBP010000076.1 GCA_019313245.1 Deltaproteobacteria bacterium | reverse complement strand
TGGCGCGGTGGCGGGGCCCGCCGTCGTCGTCGCGCCGTCCGTCCGCTCCGCCATAGTAGAGCCACCAGGTTCCGTCGTGTTGGACGACGGTCGATGGAGAAGACGCACCCGCGAGGTGGTGATCCCACGAGCCTTCGGGACCAGCCCCCAGAACGACGCCAACCTCGAGCCAATCCGCTTCGCTGGGGATCGAGACCGTCAGATCGTCGAGGCCGATGTCAGGTCCGCAGCCGGCCCCGATCAGTCCCAGGACGATTGCGAACTCTGCCACGCGACTCATTGGCTCAGCGCCTCGAGCGCGGCTTCCTGAAGTGCAGCGCGTCCCTCGGGTTCGACGACGAAGAAGAGTTCGTTTGGACGAGGCGCCCGCCGAAAGTAGCTGTAGTAGCGGTGCGGATCCTGCCACATCTCGTCGGCCGTTCGCCGAAACCAGCGCAGCATGCGTATCGTCGGGTCGCCTCGATGGGCGCGCGACGGTGCTCGCAGATCGTGCATCGCATCAAGGGCGAGGAGCTTGTCGACTTGCGCCTCGCGGTCGACGACATGCGAATACACCGAACCGAATGAGCGCAGATTGATGTCTCCAAACCAGGGCGGGAGAGTCATCAATGAGTCCGCGGGCCCGTAGGGCCAGTATTCAGAGTAGAGATGATGGTTGTTGTACAAAAGAAGCTGCGCGTCTTGGCCCTCGACATAGGCGAGGGCCTGCAGGAGCGCGAGGCTTGTGAGCCGATGTTCCCGTGATACATCCAACACCGGATGAGGTAGCGCGATGATCGCGGGCTCGATTCGCTCGATCACGTACACGAGGTCGGCGACCAGGCTCTCCCAACTCGAAACCGCACCCGGTCGCAACAGTGACGAGGAATTCATGCTGCGATAAGCGCGAACCGCTTCCGTTGCGCCTCGCTCTTCACTGCTCTCGCTGCCTGACTCTGCGTACATCGTTTCGAGAGCGCCGCCCAGATATCCCAGCGCGACGCTGTGTTCTGGAGAGACGCCGCCCCAGATCGGGACGCTGATGCTATCCCAAGTTCGAAGCCGACCGAGCAATGCCGTTGTCTTCGACGGGTCGTCCACGAGATGGGTGTAGGCGCGATTGACGTAGCCACCGACCGTGGCTGTGACGATCGTAGACACGTTTTCTCGATAGAGTGCGAACGCCGCGATTTCGGCGTCATCAGGATGGGGTGCCAACACCAGGAGCCTCTTCCCTGAAAGGACCGGGTCGCGAAACAAGAGGAGTTCACCCGAACCGGAACGGACTGTCGCATGTTCGGCACTGATCGAGATGTGATCGCCTGCGGCTGCGCCTGCTCGGCAGATGGGGCTCACGTTGAGGTAGCGGGTCCCGTGTCCGCCGCGCTCGAAATGCTGCGTGAAAGGATCGAGGCCCGATGTCGAGATGCGCACCCCGGGCTCGAACCAGTAACCACTGCGGTGTGAGCTCAAGGACGCGCGCAGCAGCGCGGTCTCGCAAGGCGCCGCGTTGGCGGGCCACTCAAATCCGCTGTCATCGACCACGACCGGGACGCGCGTTACGGCCTTGGAATCGAAGCGGTATTCGTAGCTCTTCTCGACGTCGTACCAATAGAGTCCATTTCGACGCCTGTATTCTTGCAGCGTGGATCGCGCCAGAAACATGCTGGTGACGATCAAGAGCACACCGATGATTAGCGAGAGATGCTTGAGAAACGCTCGCACGCCTAGAGCCTCCGCCACACGGACGCGACCTCGATGCCGAAGCGTCGTTCGATCGTGTAGACCTTTTCGAAGTTTGACATCAGGGCCCTGCGATCGTAGAGCGGGTAGCCGAAGACTTCGCCGCTGGGGTCGTCTGGACCGTAGCCCGCATCGATGTCGTCATTTAGATGGGTAATCACCCAATCCGCATCCAGCAGTCCATCGCGATCGCGTGTGCCATCGATCCAACGAAGGTCGGACCCTTCGGGGCGAGTCCGATCGACGATATGTCGTGCGATAGTGTAAGTTACGACGCTCTGACCTGCGGTGGCGTGCGTAGCGACCCAACGAATGCATTGCTCGATTCCGTCATTGCCGACCTGTCCGAGGCTCCTATAGCCGAGCGTCGATCGCCCTCCCCAGTATCGCGTCCCAAGCCACTGGTAGCCATTGAGATTCAGGTCGGGATAACAGAGCATGATGTCGACGGCGCAGAGGGTCGCCATTGTTGCGATGGCGGTCACACCGAGGCGGAGGCTGCGCTTCAGCAATCCGACCAGCGTATCGGACGCCAGCAGCACGAGCGGGGGAAGCAGCGGCATCGCGTACCGAATCTGCCCCCACGGAAGCGAAAGCAGGAACCCGCCATAACATGCGATCACGAGCAAGGGGGCCCGAAGCTCCGGCCGCTCACGCCAGCGCATGAGTGCTACGCCGGCACTAATGATCAGTGCCGTTCCAATGCCGAGACTGGGTTTGATCCACAGGACGGACAGGTGCAGCAGTCCGATCTCCACAGCCAGATCGATATCAAAACCGCCCCCCGCATTCAGCGTCTCTCGCCACAAGCTGGAGAAGATTGCTCCATTTGTGGTGTGGCTGGGTGGAATGATGAAGAAGGTCGCGACCGCGAGAATGGCCGGCTGGATCAAGTTGGCAGCGGTGCTCGTGGAGGTGAAAGGGCGGCGAAGTGACCACGAGGCGATTGCGAGCAGCAGAGCGAAGATCAGCAGCAGGCGAGCCAGCGATGCGCGCAGCGGTTCAGGAATCCACGTGCGCAGATCGGGCAACACAGAGCCCGTCGCGATCGCCTGGAATACGATCCATGCGCATAGAACCAGCCCGACTCCGATCCAAGGACGCGCATCGCGTAGGAGTTCGCTGCCACGCTTCCGTCGGTCCTCCCGTAGCCAAGTGGCCAGTGTCATCGCGGGAATCAGTGACAGGGCAGAAATTTTCGAAGAGAGCGCCAGACCCAGAGCGATACCTGCCGCCAGGGCCCGGACACGCACCGGTCGCTGCCAGAGCCAGGCAAATGTCGCCAAGGCCCAGGTAGCGCTGCACGTAATGAACACGTCTCCTTCGGTAAAGGCAAGAGGCGCGAAAGCCAGAAAGTATGGATTGACGGCGAGCAGCAGCGCTGCGAGCAGGCCGCGCCGATCGTCCAACTCGATTCGCGCGAAGACGAAGACTCCGATCAGCGTAAGGGCTCCGACGAGGGCACTCGCGACGCGTGCGGTGCGAAGATCGAGTGGTGCACCAACCAGCTGCAATGCCGCAACGGAAAACATCGGAAGTCGTACGTTCACCAGGTCGGCGCTTGATCCTCTGAAAGGGGCCCCCAGGCTGACGAAGTAGCTTTCGGCGATCTCGAGGTCAGTCTGCTCGTCCCAGTGGATCCCCTGTCGATCGATGGTGGGAAGCGCGAGGACCAGGTAGAGTACGACGATGCCCGCGAGGGCAGGGAGATTTCGCAGTCGCGAATCGGCGCTCATGACTCATTCCCTTCGTCTACGGTCCTGGAGCGATCCTTCACTGCCTTACAGCGAGCGATTCGGCCGTGGCCAACACATCGAGAATACCGATGACCGATCACTCAACCCAATAGCAGTAACCCTAGACACTGGGCCGCTGCGCCTCACAACATTCTGGACGGTGGCCGTTGCAATAGCAATATTCTCGAGTTCGTATCCTTGGTGCATACGCCACACCCTGCCGGCCCGACATCGGGCAGTTTTCCTCTACTCGAGTTCAGCTTGACGTGATGTCCGTTAGTCGGTCCTTCGTTAAGCTGAAATAATTAGGGGCAGGACTGCCCGATGTCGGGCCGGGCTCGGTGGGACGGCAGCTGCGCAGGGGTGCGGTGCCCACGACCGGGGCGAGGTGGAAGGCCGAGTGAAGGATCAGCTCCAACGCATTCGCCGAGGCGGCACAGCCACTCTCATGTTCGGCTGCATCGGCCTCGCATCGGCGGCGGGAGCCGGCGGGGCCGCGATGCTGCTCGCCGCTCCCTACGGCGATTGGGTCTACCCCGGCTTCGGGCAGCACATCGGCCTGGTGGCGGTACTCGCCAGCATCGGCGCCCTGGTCGGGTTGGCAGGTGGGCTTCTGCTGTGGGCCGGAATCCGACTCTTGGCTGCGAGAGGCGACTGGAGCTGCTCGCCATCGCCCCAGCCATTGCTAGTGATCGCATTCGCCGCCGCCCTGCTGCTGGCAGTGGGGCTCCGGCTCATCGATGCGGCGGAGCCCGGGGCTGGAGCGGCCCTCTCCGGGGCGCCGCCGATGGTCCCTGTCGAAACCGCAGATCACGCCGAGATCCCGTGGCGATCTGAGCGCTCGATCAATGTGGTGCTCATCTCGCTCGACACGCTGAGAGCGGATCACCTCGGTATCTACGCCCACGCTCACGAGACGAGCCCCAACATCGATGACTTCTTTGCGTCGGGTGCGGTGTTCACGAACGCCTACGCCTCGTCGCCTTGGACATTGCCGAGCCACGCGAGCATGATGAGTGGCCAGCATTCGTCGACCCACGGCTCTCGGATCCATCCCCTTACCACCCCTCGCTTTTACATCGATCCGATTTCGGAGGCGACGGTGACGTTGGCGGAGGTGTTTCGCGCGGCCGGCTATCGCACGGCCGGCTTTACCGGCGGCGGATACGTGAGCCAGGAATTCGGCTTCGACCAGGGCTTCGACGTCTACGAATCAACGGAGTCGACGCGCATGAAAGAGGCGCTCGATCGCGCACTGCCGTGGCTCTCCGCCGATCGTGATGAGCCGTTCTTCTTGTTCCTACACGCCTATGATGTGCACCGCTACGACCCGCCGGAGCTGCTTGGTGAGACGCCAGCACGGGAATACGACGGGCCCCTGAAGTGGCTTAGGGAGCGCGACGCACTCGCCATCGAGCGTGGAGCGAACCAGCACGACCTGGGCGAACTCGAGGAGGCAGACCTCGCCTACCTGCGCCTGCTCTACGACAGCGAAATTCTCAATGTCGACCGGCAACTCTCGCGGCTCTTCTCCATGCTCGAGGATTCCGATCTGCTGGACCGGACCGTGGTGCTCCTGACATCGGATCACGGTGAGGCTTTCGGCGAACACGCCGGGGCGATCGGGCACGCCGAGAGCTTCTATGAGGGGGTGATGCGTGTACCCCTGCTGATCCGCGCTCCCGGTCAGCCAACCGCCGTGCGCCCTCGCGATCTGGTCCAGATCGTCGACATCGCCCCGTCACTGCTCGAACTCGCTGGCATCGCGATACCGGGAGGCATGCAGGGCATCTCTCTCGTCCCCGCGCTGCTTGGCTCGGAGCTGCCGAAGCGCCCGGCAATCCTCGAAGCCGACGATCGGGATACCCAGGCCGCGGTCGTGGTGGACGGATTCAAGTACATCGACCCCGCGGTCGTTTCGCACGATCCGCTGGACCCTCGCTTCTGGAAACTGGCAGCACGCGGCCTCGTCTGGCGCAGCGGCAGGCTCCCCGAACTCTACGATCTCCGCTCGGATCCGGGCGAGCAGAGGAACCTCGCCAAGCTGGAACCCGATCGGGCGCGGGTCTACAGCGAACTGCTCCGCTCCGAGGTGCGCCGGCTTCGAGTCGCCGACCCCGGAGGTATCCGCGAGGCTCCAGGCGAACTCGTCGACCAGCTTCGCGCGCTCGGTTACGTCGAGTGATTATCGCCCTGACTTCGCTCCGGTTTCCCCGATCGGACACGGATCAGCATCGCGAAGTCGGGGTTGCGGTATTCGGGATCCGTCTGTAGGAGTTCGGTCGCGGATACCCCGTATAGGAAGCAAGTGGCTGGCACGGCATGCCACGACGGCCGTTTACATCTCGCCGGAGAATCCTCGGGAGAACGGCCTGATGAGTTGCGCTAGATAGTGCACCAGAGGCTGTCTGGATCGGCACAGCGGAGGCTAGAAAGATGGATCTATCAGTGATCATTCCGGTCTACAACGAGATCAGAACGCTCGACGACATCGTCTCCGCCGTGGCCGGAATTCCGGTCGACAAGGAGATCATCCTGGTTGACGATGGTTCTACGGATGGGTCTCGGGAGAAGCTGCAAGAGTTCGAAGACCGCGATGGTATCAAGGTCCTCTTACACGACCGAAACCGAGGCAAGGGGGCCGCGATCCGAACCGGGGTCGCCGCAGCAGAAAAGGATCTCGTGATCATCCAGGATGCCGATCTCGAATACGACCCTCGCGAAATTCCGGACCTGATGCAGCCGATCATCGATGGCAAGGCAGATGTCGTGTACGGCTCGCGCTTCAAGGGTGTCGGCCCGCATCGCGTGCTCTACTTCTGGCACTACGTCGGTAACCAACTCCTCACCCTGGCGTCGAACGCCTTTACGAATCTCAATCTCACGGACATAGAAACCTGTTACAAGCTCTTTCGACGCGACGTGATCACGAGCTTCACGATCGAGGAGGCGCGCTTCGGGATCGAGCCCGAGATCACCGCCAAGATCGCGGCGGGCGGCTGGCGGGTTTACGAGGTGGGCATCTCCTACTCGGGCCGCACCTACGAGGATGGCAAGAAGATCGGCTGGAAGGATGGCGTGCGCGCGATCTGGTGCATCCTGAAGTACAACCTTCGCCGTGCCTGAGCGCGGCTTCGCGGCCCCGAACTCGCCGCTAGCCCGGATCTCACGGCACACAGGTGTCATCGATCCGGGGTTCACCCCAGACGTAGATCCGCATGCGCCACTCCTGCGGCACGTCCACCCGCTCGAACCGATCCTCGAGGTACGCGGCCACATCTCGTGTGACGAAACTCGAGCGACCCCAGTGCACTTCGTCAACGACGACCACACCCGACGCGTGCCGACGCTCCAACTCTTCGATTGAGCCGACCTCGGAAACAATGGGACGGCGTGTGCGGGGATCGAGCACGAACTCGACGTCATGGTCGGGGCCCAGATTCCGTGCCTGCTCCTCTCGCAGCGAGCGCAACAAGTCGTAGTCTAGGCGTCGCAGATGTTGCAGCGCCTTGATTCCTGCCGAACTCACCAGTACGCATCGTTCTGTCAGTAGCTCCTCGAGCAGCGGCGTAGCCGCCTCCCACTGCGCCGGCTGGTGGCGGTGATAGGGACCCGGCCAGGATTCCGTAGGCGTCGCGAGCATGCCAAGAGTGATCCGGAAGCCTGGGTTGAACCCCAGCGCGACGAACGCCATCAGCGCGGTCAGGAGAGCGGGCGCAGTCCGGACTGCAACTTTCGCACCGACTCGTTGAAGCGCACCGATCCCTTCTCGTGCCAGATCTTCCACATGGGGCCGCGCGGTCGCCGCACCGATCCCAATGATCAGATGGAACAGCGGAATCGCCCATGACAGATAGCGTTCCTCCTTCCTCCCTGCCCCAGAATGCAACGCGAATCCGACCGTGAAGGCAACGGCAGCGAAGACCGTGAAGCGCGGGCAGCGGCGCAACCCGAAGAGCACCGCCAGGGGCATCAGCGCGCAAAACACTGGAAAGTGGTTTCCGAGGGCGCGAAGAAAGAACGCAAAATCGAACTGCCGTTCCACTGCGAATTGCGAAGGGCGGAGGTAGTAGCTGACGAGCCAGGCCGGATCGGGCAGATTGACCCAAGCGATGACACCGAACAGGATCGCAGCGACCGGGGCCAGCCGGCGAAAGCGCCGATCGCGGCGCCACAACCGGGCCGCGCTCGGCGCCAGGTCGACCGCAGACGCTGCGAGGAACGCCAGCACCGCAAAGGCGGTCAGGAGATTCAAATGAGACGCGAAGAGGAAGAGCGCTGAGCTTGCCGCCAAGGCCGCGATGCGCCACGCTGGAGAACGCCCGGATTCGCGCGACGTGGCGATGAACAGCATGGCACCCGCGGCGAGGACGACCAGCGCATGTGTCGTGTAGAAACGGGCGAGCTGCGAGAAGTAGATCGCATCGGGATCGAAGCAGAGGAACAGCGCGGCGAAACGCCCCGCCCACACGCCTCCGACGCGTCGGCCGAGCGCCCAGGTTGCCACCACGAGCGCGCATCCGCTGAGCAGAGCGGGCACCCGGGCAGCCGCTAGGCCTTCGCCGAACAGACGGAAACTCACCGCCACCATCTGCGAGAAACTCGCGGCCCGTCCGTACGAGATGACCTCACTGTGAAAGCTTCCGGTCTCGAGCAGCGAGCGAGCAGCGAGCGTGTGATAGTACTCGTCGTAGAAGCCCGGGTGATCGAGGTGCGGCAGGCGAGTCGCCAGAGCGAGCGCAAAGAAAAGCACCGCTTCGATCCACCCGCGCACATCTTCCGATCGATTGATCTCGAGCGTACTCATCCTCAGTTCTCGGGTGGCTCGGCGGGATTGGCCCGCGGCGGTGCGGCGCCTTTGAACTCGAGCCACAGACCCACAGCGACGCGAAATGCGAGGACGGCCTGCAGGCCGACCATCGATACCTGGTAGCGTAGATAGTGTGAGATCAGGATGTAGGGCAACAGGTAAGCGAGGTACAGAGCCGTCGCAGCAGCAAACATCGGATCGCGCCGCACGGCCGGCAGGAGCAGACCTAGTGCGATCAAAAGGCTGGGCCCGGTAGACAACGCGATTGCGCGAGCAATGATCGTCCAGTGGCGGCCTAGGGTCTGGACGTTCTCCCGAGCATCCCGCCAGGCGTCGAGTGCGCGCTCGGGATCGCGCAACTCGAGAGCGCCGAGCCGGGAACGGACGACGTCCTCGGATTGCCCCAGCGAGAGCCAGACCGGCTCGCCGCGCCAGTCGATTCCCGCCAGCCCTGCCGCTTCGATCACTGACTGATCTTCGCGGTCGAGGGAGCCGGGCGCAATGTCGATCACGTCGTGCGGGTTCTTTAGGAAGAGCAGCGCGCTGCGCGTGCGTCGGGATATGCGGCGAAGCATCTCTCCCGGGTTCTCACGTAGAAAGGAGAATGCCCGCGCCCTGTAACGTTGTGTGAATGCGGCTTCGCCTAGCTGCTCGTACTCCGCCTGAATGGAGTTCGGATTGGAAGGATTGAATCGCATGAAGGTCGAATTGGTGGCAAGACCGTCTTCGTCTAATTCGTTGGCCTGGATGAGATCGAACCAGATGTTCGACTTGGTGGGGATCAGAAGGCCCAGGGACTCCCAGTTTCGTGCGCCCCAGAGCGACGTCGATAGTGTAAACAGAGCCGCCAGGATGATGGCGTTGCGGATCGAAAAGGCCGCGCCGGGGGCGCTTCGCCCAGACCCGGGAAACTCACTGGATCGGCCGCGGGTCCACCAGCGCCAGACAACCCCTCCCACCTCGAGTGCGACAAAGGCAGCCGCAAGAGCCGGGCTGACGAGCGGAAGGGCAAGCGCAAGTGCACGAGACGACCTCCGGGGCAGCGCGGCGTCGCTGCGCCAGCGGCCGACGAAGCAGGCCAGCATCGCGCACGAAAGCGTCAACACCAGCCAGGGGTCGTGCAGAGCCATGAACCACGTACTGCGGTTCGCCGCGATCAAGCCGGTGAAGGCCAGCACAAGAAGCCCGCGATAGCGTGCCACCGGGCCCGACGCGGCCGTGCGAAGTAGGACGAAGAGCGATGCTGCCAGCGCCGCATACTTGATCCCCAGGACGAACAGCAGCGCCGCTCCGCTCTTGGTGCCCAGGACGGCGAACACCGCCGCCAAAAACGCGACGTATGCGGGCGGCATCCAGGCCGTCGGCCCGCTCT
>JAFDBP010000075.1 GCA_019313245.1 Deltaproteobacteria bacterium | reverse complement strand
CCGGAACCGGTCGGTCCCGTGACCAGCACCATCCCGTAGGGCTGATGGATCGCGTTTTGAAACTCGTCCAGCTGCTCTTGTTTGAACCCGAGCTTGGTCATGTCGAGCTGAAGATTCGACTTGTCGAGAAGGCGCATGACGATCTTTTCGCCGAACAGGGTCGGAAGGACCGAAACGCGAAAGTCCATCTCCTTGCCGCGACCCATCTTGAGCTTGATACGACCGTCTTGCGGGAGGCGCCGCTCGGCGATGTCGAGCTCGGACATGATCTTCATGCGCGAGAGGATGGCGTTCTTCAGCTTCATCGGAGGCTTCATGACTTCGTAGAGAACGCCGTCGATCCGGTAGCGGACGCGGAAGCTCTTCTCGTAAGGCTCGACGTGAATATCCGACGCCTCCTTCTTTACCGCGTCGGTCAGGATCAGATTGACGAGCTTGACGACCGGGGCGTCTTCGGAGGCCTTTGCGAGTTCTCCGATGTCGATGTCTTCTTCATCTTGAATCAGGTCGATGTCGGAGTCGTCGAAGTCGCCCATGACGTCTTCGAGTGACGTCGATTGGTCGTAGTATTTGTCGATGGCGCGCCGAATGGCGTCTTCTGCCGCGACGACCGCCTGAATGTTGTAGCCCGTCAGAAATTTGATGTCGTCGAGTGCAAAGATGTTGGAAGGATCCGATGTCGCGAGAATCAGGGTCGATCCCGCGCGATTGACCGGAATCACGGTGTGCTTGC
The DNA here is from genome assembly GCA_019313245.1 of Deltaproteobacteria bacterium. Classification (GTDB taxonomy): domain Bacteria; phylum Myxococcota_A; class UBA9160; order UBA9160; family SMWR01; genus JACZVU01. The sequence goes on along the minus strand of JAFDBP010000075.1, from coordinate 8,434 downwards.
TCGCGACGTCCTCGGGAATCAATCGAATGACGGCGGCGTCGATCTCGAATTCTTCCAGGTCGATCGAGGGGACGCCGTATTGTTTCGCGACGAAATCGGTGAGGTCGTTTTCATCCAGATAACCGAGCTGGGTAATCTGCGCGCCCAGCCGGGAGCCCTGCGCTCGAGCGTCATCCCGCGCCTTCCGCAGCTGTTCTGCGGTGAGCAGGTTCTCCTTGACGAGCAGTTCCCCAATCTGGTCGTTCACTGACCGCGTCCCTCCACCACCCCAAACGAGTGCCTAGCGGCACGCGCGACCGAGTCGCGGACCGCTCCAATCGGGGCGCCACAGCGATTTTGAGCCCACGGTCACGCACCGTTGGAAATCGTTGGGAACCCGCCGGGTTATCGGCGGCACGCAAGACGAGCTTTACCGGACGTTGGCCTCTGACGCGGGCGTTTCCGAGGCCTCGACCGCCTGCTCGAATTCGCCCCAGGAGGTGCGGCGGGAGCGCAGGACGGCCAATCCGAGCAGTGTGAGAGTGAGCCAGAAGGTGCCGTGGAGCAGCGTCCCGAGCGCTACGGCGTCTTCGGGGCTCACGCCGAAGGGCCCCAGGGCGAGCTTGCAGGCGGCGTGATAGGTGCCGAAGAACCCCGGCGCAGACGGAATGGCGACCGCCATTCCCACCGCGGCCAGCGTGATCCAGCCCGCCACGAGCGTTTCGTAGGGCGAGCCAAAATCGATCCCGAGAGCCCAGAAACCCGCCAACATCGGCACCGTCGATGCCACGAACCAGACCGTGATCGAGTGAAAGGCGATCCAGAAGAGATGAGAGCCGCCCTTCAGGGCGCCGAGGCCATCGCCAAATCGGCCGAGGACATCGACCACGTAGCTGCCGAAGCGTGTCGGGAACGGCCTGAGGAACCAACTCGCGACGCCGATGACGAAGTTCGGTGCCACGCGCAACACGACCAGCGCGGCCAGTGGCGCGATTGCAACTGGAATCAGCGCGATTGCAAACTGCCCGAGTCCCCCGTCCTCCCCCGCACCGCTCAGCGCGATCGCGATGGCGGCGAGCGTAATCACCATGATGGTGTCGATCACGCGCTCGAGAATGACGGTGCCGAAGAGCGCCGCGGAGGGCGCGCCCACTTCTCGGCCCAGATACCAGGGTCGAATCACCTCCCCGACCCGCAACGGAAAGACGTTGTTCGTCATAAATCCGATCGCCGTGGCCCGAAACAGCGGCTGGAGATCGATCGGCTGAATGGGGTCGGTGAGGTGGCGCCAGCGTATGGCCCGCAGCAGGACCACCAGCACGTAGGACGGCACCGAGAGCCCAAAGAGCAACAGCCAGTTGGCCTGGCTGATCGTCGCAACCACCAGACCGAAGTCCACGTCGCGGATCACGAACCAGCCGAAGACGGCGGTGATCGCGATGCCCACCCAGACGCGGTAATCCCGGACGCGGCTCCAACGGCGCGAAGCCCCTCCACGCGGCGATTGTTCGTCCGCGCTCAAGGGCGATCCAGGATCTCGCGGGCCGCGCCGATATCGGCGGCAATCTGCTCGCGCAGCGCGTCGACGCCCGAAAATTTCCGCTCCCCGCGCAGCCGGGCCGCAAACGACAGCTCGACGCGGCGGCCGTACACGTCGCCCTTGAAGTCGAGCAGATGAGCCTCGGCCTGCATTCGGCCGGCTCCCTCGAAAGTGGGTCGCGTGCCGACGTTCATCACCGCCGGCAGCTCGACGCCTCGCCCGGGGGTTCCATCGTCGATGAAGAGACAGCGACCGGCATAGACGCCCGCAGCCGGCAGGATTTCATTTTCGGGCTCGAGATTGGCGGTCGGGAATCCCAACGTGCGACCCCTCCGATCTCCCTGGACGACGTGACCGCGGACGCTGTATGCGCGGCCCAGCATTCGACCCGCCTCCTCGACGCGCGACTCTACCAGCAATTTGCGGATTCGCGTCGAATTCACGTCGCTCCCTTCTTGCGTGACCTCTGGAATGATCGTCACCGAGAATCCGAGTCTCGGACCGAGTTCCGTCAACAGCCTCATCGACCCTTCGCGGTCCCGGCCGAAGTGAAAGTCGTATCCCACATAGACAGCGACGGGTCGAAGCCGCTCGAATAGAATTTCTCGGATGAACCGCTCCGCGCTGATCGCCGCGAATTCCGCATCGAAATCTTCGACGACCAATGCGTCGATGCCGGCCTGCTCGATCAACTCCACCTTCTGTTCGTGGGTCGTGAGCAAACGAGGCGCCTGATCCGGTCGCAACACCCGAATTGGATGGGGGTTGAATGTGTAGACGACGGCAGTGCCTCCGTTGGCTCGGGCCCTCGTCACCACCGTATCCATGATTGCGCGATGACCCACGTGCAACCCGTCGAAGTTGCCGATCGTGACAATGGGTTGTCGCAACGGGCGGTCCAGTGAACCGCTGCCCGCAAAATACTCCAATGCTAGACTCCCGCCGTGCGCATCCTTTCGCGCTACTTCCTCACAAGCTACCTGAAATGGCTCGCTGTCATCTTCTGCTCATCGATCGTCGCGATTGCGGTAATCGAAATCATGCTCCAGTTCGATTCCGTCCCCGGGCACCGCGATGGCCGGATGAAATTGGCGACGCAACTTCTCCTTCGCATCCCATCTTACTACTTCCGGGATCTGATACCGCTCGCGAGCTTTGCGGCCGCCCTTTGCAGCATCGGGCTTCCAGCGCGCGCCCACGAGATTACCGCGATCCGGAGTGTAGGCATCTCGCCGCCGAAGACCGCGATTCCGCTGCTGTGCGCAGCGGCCGCCCTTTCCTGTTTCAGCCTGCTCCCCAACGAATCGATCGTGCTCCAGGCAGCGCGGGCCTGGTCGAAGAATCAAAATCCAGGGGGCGAGGCCAGCTTCCTCCAGGATTCGTTCTGGTACCAGCGCGGAAATGCAATCTATAGCGTCCAGCAAGCCGATCGAAAGAACTGGACCCTCCATGGGGTCACCGTCTACGAGCGCAGCCCACGCGGGCGACTCGTCCAGATCCTAGACGCAGAAAGTGTCGAGCTGGAAGATGATCTGCACTGGCGCTTCGTCGGCGCAACCTCTCGAAGCTTCGACACCGCGCGGCCGACAATGCCAACCCGAATCGAGTCCGTTTCCGAGTTGAATCGCGAGGTCTCCGCGGCGAGCGATCTGGCGATGCTCGAGGCCAGCGCCAGATCGCTGTCACTTTCGAAGCTGGCAGCCTACGTCGACGCCCAGGCGCGCACCGGCCGAAACGCGACCCGCTACCGGGCGCTCTACCACACGCGGCTCTCGGCACCGCTCGCGGCATTTCTGTTCGCGCTCCTCGCGGTGCCGCTGGGATTTGCGGTTGGAACGTCGCGAAGCTTCGCGGCAGCCGCGCTCAGCGGGATCGCCGCGCTGGCCGCCTACTACACCGCGCGCACCGCCGTCGAGATGCTCGCCGGCAGAGACGTCGCGTGGGCGGCCGCAGGCCCCTGGCTGATCCTCGCGGCATTCACCGGCTACGCGGCGTGGCAGCTTCGCCGGACACCCCGCTGACGGTCAGCGCCCTTCCACCGCGACGCCACTGTCGATGAAGAACTCGAAGAATTCGGAATTCGGTGAAAGAATCAGCGTCGTCCCCTCTCCGATCGTATTGCGGTAGGCCTCGAGGCTGCGAGTGAAGGCGTAGAATTTCGGATCCTCGCCGAAGGCGGCTGCGTAGATCCGCGTGGATTCGGCATCGCCCTCACCCCGTGCGATCTGGGCTTCGCCCTTCGCGTTGGCGACGATCACCCTGGCGTCGCGGTCCGCCGAAGCCCTGATCTTGCGGGCCTGCTCTTCTCCCTCCGCGCGAAACTTCCGCGCCAGTCGCTCGCGATCCGCCCTCATCCGCTCGTGCACGCTTTTTTCGATGGCTTCGGGAAGCTCGGTCCGGTTGATCCGAACGTCGTGGATGGCGATTCCGGTCTCGGCGAACGAGTCCGCCACACCGTTGCGAATCGCCTCCATGATTTCCGTGCGCTTGTCGGTGAGCACCTCCGTCAGCGTATGCCGCGCAATGACTTCCCTCACGCCCGCGCGCACGACGCGGTCCATCTGGCGCTCTGCCTGGCTCACTCCGCGTGGAAACGACGCGATGAACGCGGTCAGATCGGTGATCCGCCACATCGCATAGTTGTCGACCACGATGCGTTCTTGATCCTTCGTCTGGATCACATCCTGTTCTGTATTGAGATAGAGCAGTCGCCGTTCGAATTCCTTGACCTCGTCGAGAAACGGAATCTTCCAGGACAATCCGGGTTCGGTCTCGTCGACGACGTCGCCAAATCTCGTGACGATCTGCTGCTTCCCTTCGGGCGTGATCACGATCGGGCTCAAGAAATGGTTGCCCGCGGCAACCGCAACGCCAAACAAGATCGCCAGGACGACTACGAGGATCAGGAGGCGCTTCACGGCTGACTCCTTTCCGCGTTGCCGAGTGACAGGTGCGGAAGGATGCTCGCAGCTCCCGGCTCGACGATGACCTTCTCCACGTTCGGGAGCACAGCCTCCATGGTCTCGAGATAGAGCCGCTTTCGGGTGACCTCTGGGGCACTCCGATAGGCGGCCAGCAGTGCGGTGAATCGCTCCGCTTCGCCCTTGGATTCCGCGATCTTCGCATCCCGGTAGGCTCGGGCGGATTCCGTCAGCTCGATGGCTTCCGCACGCGCGCGAGGAAGCACCTCGTTTTCGTAGGCCTTGGCCTGATTGATGATCAGGTTCGCGTCCTGTGCAGCCGCCACGACGTCGTCGAATGCAGCGCGCACTTCGGCGGGCGGCTGGGCCTGCTGCAACTCGATCTCCATGACTTCGATTCCCATCGCGTAGAAATCGACGATGTCCTGCAGGAGTCGCTCGCTCTTGATTTGAACCTCACCCCGGTTGGTGATCGCGCCATCCACCGTCATCGTTCCGACGACTTCGCGCACTGCGGCCTGCGCGGCATCGCGCAGGGTCGCGACGATCTCGGCGACGCCGTAACGGGATTGATAGGCGTCGCTGACGCGGTATTGCAACACGAAACCGAGATCGACGATGTTGTTGTCTCCGGTCTGCATGCTGGATTCGTGCTTTGCGCGGTCAACCGCCTCCGCATCCCCGCCCCGAACGCCGAATTCCAGGCGCATGATCTCGGAGACGTTGATGATCTCGTGCCGTTCGAACGGTACCGGCAGGTGCCAATTCAAGCCCTGTTTCGTTTCCGTCCGGGCGTAGGCCCCGAGCCGCAGCACGATCGCCGCCTGGCCGGGTTTGAGCTGGTAGAAACCCAGATGTTCGGCACCCGGGAATCCGCTGTACGCCCAAACCGCACCACCCGCGGCAATCACCAGGACGAGCAGAATGCTGGTCAGAAGTCGCCGGACCGAGCGCTTGACCTTCGCGTCGACCGAGGGATCTTCCTCATCCCGCGCCATCGATCAGGCTCCGCCGCTGGCTTTCGGGTCGATTCCCAGATCTGCGGTCATCCTCTCGTAGAAGGGGCGCAGGATGTCGATCGGTATCGGGAAGATCGTCGTCGAGTTGTTCTCGGTAGCGATTTCGGACAGCGTCTGCAGATACCGAAGCTGCAGCGCGGCCGGGCTCGTATTGAGAACACTCGACGCATTCGCGAGCTGTTGCGCTGCCTGGAATTCGCCCTCCGCGTGAATCACCTTGGCGCGCTTCTCTCGCTCGGCTTCGGCCTGTTTGGCCATCGCGCGCTGCATGTCCGGCGGAAGGTCGATCTGCTTGACCTCGACCGCGCGAACCTTCACCCCCCAGGGTTCGGTCTGCAGGTCGATGATCTCCTGCAACTTCTGGTTGACGTCATCGCGCTCTGCGAGAAGCTCGTCGAGTTCGGCCTGACCGCAGACGCTGCGCAGCGTCGTCTGTGCGAGTTGAGACGTTCCGTAGAGGTAGTTCTCCACCTGGATCACGGATTTTTCCGGATGAAGCACCCGGAAGTAGAGCACCGCGTTGACCTTGATCGAAACGTTGTCGCGCGTGATGACCTCTTGAGAGGGAACATCCATCACGATTTCGCGCAGGCTGATGCGAACCATGCGATCGACACCCGGGATGATCCACTTGAATCCCGCCGTCTTGACGCCGATGAATCGCCCCAACCGGAAGACCACGCCGCGCTCGTATTCCGTAATGATCCGGATGCCGAAGACGAAAAGCGCCGCAACCAAGCCAATCGCGACCAGAAATCCCAGGCCCATCGATTCCCTCCCTCTATTTTTTCCATCGACTCGATCAGTCTAGCGGTTCGCCGCCCCGATCAGCCGGTTGCGTCCCGATCCCCTCTCGAGCGCGAAGCCGCGCGGCGCACCCGAAGGCTCATCCCTTCGACCGCCGTCACCTCCACGCGCTCTCCGCTCGCGATCTCCTCGTCAGCCGTCGCAGACCAGAACTCGCCGCGAATGAACACCTTGCCGTTCGGGTTTAGCGGGGTTCGCACCTCTCCGACCTGACCCAGCAGCTCGTCCACGCCTGCGGTCTGGGCGACAAAGATGCTTCGGGTCACGATCAGCACCACGGCGCCCGCGACGACCGCGAACCCCGCAACGACGGGCACCAGGAACTCCCAGAACGGCAAGGTGAGGTCACTGACCTCCGGCATGTCGAAGATCATCGTTCCGCCAACCAGCAGACAGATGACACCCAGCGTAAACAGCACGCCAAAGGATGTCACGAAGATTTCGAGTATGAAGAACCCCATCCCCACGAGCATCACGAGCAATCCGATCCAGGAAAACGGCAGGATCTGGAATGCGAAGCCGGCGAGTATCAGACAAAATGCGCCGAGAATGCCGGGGACCAGCATACCGGGCTGTTGAAATTCGATGTAGAGGCCCAGCAGACCCGCCATGACCAACAACATGGCGATTTCCGGGCTGGCGAGGAAGTTGAAGAACTTCGTCATGCCCGTCATTTCGATGGTGCGCTCCTCCACTCCCTTCAGGTCGAGGACGACGACTTCGCCTCCCAGCTCGATTTCCATACCGTGGACCTGCTCGAGCAGGTCGGCGCGGTCGGCCGCCACCAGATCGATCACCCCGAGTTTCAGCGCCTCGTCCTGCGCGATGGCCTCGGCTTCTCGAACCGCACTGACCGCCCACTCGACATTGCGCTTGCGCTCGTTGGCGATCGACTCCATGAAGGCCATGGTCAACTTCTCGGCCTTCTCCATCGACACGTCAGAGCGCTCTTCGTCCTCTTCGCGCCCACCTCCGCCGCCCGACGCGCTGATAGGGGATGCCGCACCAATGCTGGTGCCCGGCGCCATCGCGGCGACGTGACCGGCCAGCGTGATGAACGTCCCCGCTGAAGCTGCCCAGGCCCCCTTGGGCGAGACGAATACGATCACGGGAACCTTGGCGTTGAGCATCGCCTGGATGATGTCTTTGGTGGAGCTGAGCAAGCCGCCCGGGGTATCGAGTTCGATCAACAGCGCTTCGGCGCCGTCGGACTCGCTCTGCGCAATCGCGCCCTGGAGAAAATCGGATGACGCCGGATTGATCGAACCATCGATCGTAATGATGTTGATGTGGCCCGCCGCGGCGCCGCCCGCGAACCAGACGACCATTCCGAGCGAGATCGCTGCGATTCTCAGCGAGCGAGCCGTTGCGCGATCCATCATTCGCGTCCACCTCTCGCCTTCGCAACCCGGTCGAGCAGCTGCGCGGCCACATCTCTCTTGGGCAGGGTCGGGAGCTCTTCGATCTGGCCATTGGGCCAGACGAAGACCACGGCGTTGTTGTCGGAGTCGAAGCCCGATGTCTCCGAGCTGATGTTGTTTGCGACCAGCAGGTCGCAGCCCTTGCGCGCGATCTTCCGCTGCGCGGACGCCGTCAGGTCGTGACTCTCGGCCGCAAACCCGATCACGCTGCGATCGCCTTTTCGCGCGCAGAGTTCCGCGAGGATATCCGGGGTGCGGATCAATTCGAGCGTCAAGCCCGAGTCGTCGGCGAGATCCTCTTTCTTGATCTTCAACTCGGAAGGCTCGGCGACGCGAAAATCGGCAACGGCCGCGGCCATGACGGTGATGGTCGCCGCCTCGAATTCGGCGAGCAGGGCGTCGCGCATCTCGAGTGCGGTCTGGACATCGACTCGGCGGACGCCCGCCGGCGTGGCGAGCGGCGTCGGTCCCGCAACCATTACCACCTCCGCACCGCGCAGCGCCGCCTCGGCGGCGACCGCAAAGCCCATCTTGCCCGAAGACCGATTGCCGAGGAAGCGAACCCGGTCGATCGGTTCGCGCGTGCCGCCCGCGCTGACCAGAACCACCTCACCGGCCAGATCGCGAGACCCGAGCAGCAACTCGGCCTCCGCGGCGATCGCCTCGGGTTGTGACATGCGCCCCTCGCCCTCCCAACCGCACGCGAGTTCGCCGACCTCGGGGCCGACCGTGCGAACGCCGCGCTGT
>JAFDBP010000074.1 GCA_019313245.1 Deltaproteobacteria bacterium | reverse complement strand
GGAAGCGAGAGGTTGTATAGCTCATTGGCGCGGTCGCAATCACAAAGGTTGATAGCGGCGATGCTAAGCATACTCATTGCAATTGCCCATGTTTCATTTTGGGGAAGTTTGCCGAAACCACCCTGTGCCAATCCGTCAAATACGAGCCTGGCTTCTGAATGTTTTAGTTCACTCAAACAAAATGCAAGAACGCATTTCCATGCTCGCGTTTTGGGATTTTCTGAAATCAGAATTCGAAGAGCTGGAACAACCTCCTCTAGCGCATTTTCTTCCCAGCGACGCAAAATTAAGTGTGCACCGAAACTTTGAGGTGCATTTCGATCTTCAACACGATTTCCGAGGTCGAGAAATTCCTGAGCAGCAATCTTGGCTTTCTTGAAATTTCCCTTCATCAACAATCGCATCGCACGAAACAAGCTGACATACCATTGAGCATGAGGGAGCTGTAAATCTTTTGCGAGCTTCGTATATGCGCTGACTTCACCGTCGACCGCATCTATGTCTCCCGATTCAAGAAGCGCCGTTATGTTAAGCACACGGTACATAAGGGTAATTTCTGCGTCATTTGCCTCATCTGAGAGTTTCCCAATTTCCGAGATAAGCTTTTGGCGTCGGTCGAATTGTTCAGGGCCCCAGAGCGCGCCGTGGCGAGCACTCAGCGCATAGGCCCTCGTTGCCGGATCGTTGGTCCCTTCTGCAATATTGAGCGCTAAAGTGCTAATCTCCTCACAGCGTTCGGGGGAGTCAGACCAGACTGCATCTAAGGCAAGGCGAGCTGCAAGTTGTACGTGAAGTGTGATCTCTGACTTAGAGAGAGAATTTTGCGCCTCTTTAAGTAGCGATTCAAGCTCAGGATCATAGGTGCCAACTTCGATCGAAAAGAACCCCGGCGAAAGCCCGAGGGCGGCGCGTGCAAGCAGTTCGGGAGCATCTATCTGACGCGCGATGTTCGTGGCGTGTAGGAGATTCTGGCGAGCTAATTCGCGATCTCCAATTCGTATTTGAGCTGCGCCGAGTTGAATGAGCAGCTCGCAGCGCTTGCGTGGGTCGGCAACTTGTTGAAATTTTAGAAGTTCAAGGGCATTCCAAAAATGCTCCGGCGCATTTTCGTGCGCGAGGCGGGATGCCGCTTGCTCTCCCGCAGCTATGCAATAAGCAATGGCTTTTCCTGCGTCTCCTAAACCAGCGCTCTTCGCAAAATGAAAGGCAAGTTCGGCAATGCAGACTTCAAGGTCCGATGCATGTATAGATTCCAGTGCCTCGCCGATTGTCTTGTGAAGCCGACTGCGAGCCTTCTTCGGAATTTGATCATAAACAACGTCGCGTAATAAAGCGTGCGAGAAGCGATAACCATCGGTTCGGTTCTGGAAATCCTCAATCAGGCGAACCTTAACGGCCGGTTGAAGGTGATCTAAGACTTCCGGAAATGGAACATCGAGTCCGCGTGAAAGTACAGTTGCCGTGAAATTTCTCCCGATCACAGCGGCAAGCGTAAGTGCCTCTTGGGTGCAATTTGGCAATTTGCTTAGCTGGGAAGAAATTGCGTCTCTAACGCCGGCCGGCAGCGAGCGGCGCCACTCTTCTGTTGACTGATTAATTAGACCTGAAGAATCGAGTTCGAGCAGGTGGACGAGTTGAGTTAGGAAAAATGGATTTCCAGCGCTCTGCTCGAAAAGTGCGGAAACGAGTTCGCCATCTTCGGGCTGGCCGACAAGTTCACTGACGGCCGTACGAGAAATGCCTTTTAGTTGTATGGACCTAGTATTGGTTGTGCGCGCGATTCTGGCTAGGCACTGTCCTCGAGCCGTCTCCGCAAGGATTTCAACATCGCGATACGCACCAAGCAAAAATACTGGCGAACTCCGGATCTCACGAACGAGAAACTCAAGTAGCAGGAGGGAAGATGTATCCGCATGGTGCAAATCGTCAATCATTACGGCGAGGGGTCGCTTTGCCGCGGATGTTTGTAGAAACCGTGTAATTGCATCGAGAAGCCTGAAGCGAGCCTGTTCGGCATCCACATCTGGTAGCCGAGTAATCGATGGCAAGAGTTCGCGAAGCTCTGGAAGCATTTGCGAGAGCACGGCCGCATGTGGCTGAAGGCTCTTCAACGTCTCTGGATTTCGGACCTCGATGTGAGTACGCAGGATTTGGATCCAGGGCCAAAATGCGGGAGCGCCCTCTTCTTCACGGCAGCTGCCAACGAGGACGGTGGCGCCCTCGGCTAATGCCGTTTTGGAAAACTCCTCGATCATTCGGGTTTTTCCGATTCCGGCTTCTCCCATTAAAAGAAAAATCTGAGGGTCGCCATTGATCGCTAGGGCAAGTCCAGCAGATAGCGATGCCATCTCGGTGTGCCTACCGACAAACGTATTTGAGCCTATAGATGCGGCACGTCTTGTCTGATAATCAATCTGTGTAGATGGCGCTGAAACCGCACGGCCGATAAACTGGTAGCCTCGTCCTCTGACCGTCTGAATAAATTTCGGATCTTCGGGATTGTCCCCAAGTGCGCGGCGTACTGCTGTTATGCAGGTTGGAATAGAGGAATCGCTAATGGCCTCTGCTTGCCAGACTTCACTAATCAATTCTGCTTTCGAAATTGTTCGGCTTTCGTTGTGAATGAGATAGAGGAGAAGATCGAATGGTTTCGGCCCGATTGGAATGGGCCTTCCATTGCGAGAAAGTTTGAACTGACCCACGTCAATCTCAAAGTCGTCGAAACGGTAAATTGGCATCCGATAAGCTCCAAATCCTGATAATTGAATTCTAGTGTAGAGATTGAGAATCTTCCCAAAATATATCGAGGCTGCATTTTTGCGCGATGCTATCAGTCGCGGAGCAGCCAAATGCCGGTTCAGCTTTTGCCTAAATTGGCGGTTGGTTAACCTAAAGATTGCGATAATCGCTCAAACGAAGCCCGCTCTCTTTCATGCGACGTTGGATTGTGCGCACACTTACGTTGAATTCGTTCGCGACCGCTTCGATGCGGCCCTTGTTTTGCGTAAGCGAATTGATTAAGCGCTGAACTGGATCTGGCGATTTGGTGAGGTTTGCATGATTACGTTTGATATTCGCGAGGTCGCATTCTAAGCGGTCGATTACCTTTCCGTTTGACATCACAAGCGATCTATGGAGGACGTTTTTGAGTTCCCGAACATTTCCGGGCCATGGTAATTGGAGGAGCTGAGTCATTACGGACTCGGTGATTCGAAGCCGCGATCCATCTGGGAGAAAATCTCCGAGAATCTTGCCAGCTAGATGCGGAATGTCGCCTCTTCGGTCCCTCAGCGGTGGTGCCGCGATTGGAAGCACGTTGATTCGGTAGAAGAGGTCAGCTCTGAATTCTCCCTGGAGCACCGACCTTTCGAGGTCGCGATTGGTGGCTGCTACTATTCGGACATCAGTACGCTCTTCTAGATTTCCTCCGACTCGGCAAAATGCTCCAAATTCTAGTACTCGAAGTAACTTTGATTGGACTTCGGGGAGAAGTTCTCCAAATTCATCTAAAAATAACGTTCCGTTATTTGCTCGCGAGAGCAGCCCCTTCCGGCAATGAACTGCTCCGGTGAATGCTCCCTTGGTGCTGCCGAATAGCTCGCTCTCAGCCAATGGACCGGGAATGGCTGCGCAATTTATTGCGACGAAAGGTGAATCTTTTCGGGGACTCAAGTCGTGGAGAATTCTTGCAATTAGTTCCTTGCCCGTTCCAGTTTCACCAGAAATCAGGACGGTCGCCTCCGTTTTTGCATACCGCGATATGCGGGCGCGGAGTTCCGCTATGGCCGTGCTTTCGCCTACGAGGCGGTTGAGCGGAGCGATTTTTTGGGATTTGCAATTAGACTCAAAAAACCAATCTCGCGGTGACTGCTCGCGTTTGATCCGTACGGCGCCCTCTGGGCTAGATGAATCTGTTGTCTTGACTTCTGGCTCTGTTCTGTTTGGAAAAAGTGTTGTTCGATCGTCCAATATTTATCTCTGAGATCAGTTGTGTTGTCGCTAATTGTCCGGGCATGCAAACGACTCAGCGACGTTACTCAGAAGTGGGGGATCCTTCTGCCAAGGTTTGATCAAAAAACCATTAATGAATGGTGGCAAGCGGAGTGACTCGTGCAAATTCGGGAGTTAATAATTGGCTGGTCGGAACCGCGGAGGCGCCTTCCCTGTCGGATGCTGATCCGAGATGCGCTCTGATATAGGAGGAGCGGCCTTCTTGAAACCTTAATCAGCTATTCGTGGGAGTTGCAACTTCTGCCACAACATGCTGATATATATAGCATTGTGCGGTTCAATGGATTTTTCGTATTTCGCGGCAAATGATGGGCAATGGGGCAGCGGTCTGGCCGTAGCAGATTTCTGAGAAAGAGAGCCTTGCCTGGCGTGGGTTGTAAGTTGCTCGATAGATCGACACCGATTGCTGAAAACTCGCTACGGGATCTCCACCCTCGTTCAATCGAAGACGTGGCTGAAATTCGCCGTTTGCTTGGCCTAGCCAGGAATTTCTGGTCCAGATCAAAAGTGGTAAAAAGCCACGTATGGAGATCTGAACCATGCCGAAGAAACGATATACCGCGGAAGAGATCATTCACAAGCTCCGGGAAGCTGAGGTTTTGCTGAGTCAGGGGAAATTCGTCAGCCAGGCCTGCAAGCAGCTCGGTGTCAGCGACCAGACCTTTTATCGCTGGCGCAAGATCTACGGCGGGATGAAAGTCGACCAGGCCAAGCGGCTCAAAGAGCTGGAAGCGGAGAACGCGCGGCTGAAGCGAGCCGTCGCGGATCTCACGGTCGACAAGCTGATCCTCAAAGAGGTTGCCGAGGGAAAATACTGAGCCCAGCGCGACGGCGGCAGGCGGTGAGCCACGTGAAAGCCCGCTTGGGCTACTCGCAACGGCGTATCTGTCGCGCGCTGGGCATCTCCCGATCCGCGGTTCGTTACACACCCCAACCCCGAGCGGACGAATCGGCCCTGACGGGCTCCATCGTGGGGCTGGCGGGTCAATACGGGCGTTACGGGTACCGGCGGGTTCACGCCTTGCTCGAGTCCCAGGGCTGGCAGGTCAGTCACGGCCGGGTGATGCGCATCTGGCGCCGGGAGGGGCTCAAAGTCCCGTCGAAGCAGCCCAAACGAAGCCGGCTATGGCTCCACGAGGGTTCCTGTATCCGGCTGCGCCCCGAGCGGCCCAACCACGTGTGGTCCTGGGACTTCGTATTCGACCGGACCGATGACGGCCGCACGCTCAAGCTGATGGTGGTGATCGATGAATACACCCGCCAGTGCTTGGCGATCCATGTCGCTCGGCGCATCCGGGCCCGGGATGCAATCGATGTGTTCGCGGATCTGATGGAAACCCATGGCATCCCAGAACACATCCGTTCGGACAATGGCCCGGAGATGGTTGCCGCGCGACTTCAACAGTGGCTGGAACGGCTCGGTACGACGCCCGTTTACATCACTCCGGGGAGCCCCTGGGAGAATGGCTATTGCGAATCCTTCAACGGCAAGCTGCGCGACGAACTGCTCAACGGCGAAATCTTCTACACACTCAGAGAAGCGCAGGTGCTCATCGAACAATGGCGCGTCCACTACAACACGATTCGGCCGCACAGCGCACTGGGATATCGGCCCCCTGCACCGGAAATCATCGTACCAGGAAAGGAATTACCCATGAACCACGAAGCTGCGTAAACTAACTCTGAACCTGGACCAATTAATGATGGCTGGTCATTCCGATTTTTCGACTCGCCGCCGACGCTCGGACCCGCGCGGAACTCAAGTTCTTCATTCCGCTGACGGTGTTGGCCGTTTCGTTGGTCCTGTTCGCCCTGTTTCGCAGCGTGCAGGCCGTTGTCATTCCTCTCTGTTCGAGTGGACTTGGGATCTGGGTTGTGCTCGGCGTGATGGGCGCACTCGAAGTGCCGATTACGATTACGACGGCCATTCTGCCCTCCGTATTGCTCGCGCTCGGTTGTGCCTACACGCTGCACCTTCTGAGCGCCGTGTCGAACTCCGCAGAGGCTGAGCGGGCCGAAGCGCTACTCGCGGTTTCGTTTCCGGTCGCATTGTCGGGGCTCACGACGACGCTCGGTTTTCTCGCGGTGTCCTTCGTGCGCATCGATGCGATTCGAGACATTGGGGCCTTCGGTGCGTTCGGTGTGTTGTCGGTCGTCGCGGCGACGTTGACCGTGGGGCCAGCCGCGTTGAGTTTCTGGCCGTTACCGAACCGAGGGGCAAGATTCCAGCGGTGGATCGGCGGTCGAGCGACGCCGCTCGTTTTGGGCTTCGTCCACCGCCGTCGCCGGGCGGTGTTGACCGCTTGGCTCTTGGCCATGACCGCCGTCTCGGTTGGTCTCGGGCGCTTGGCGATCGAAACAGACGTGATCTTGTGGTTTCAGCCCGACGATCCGATCCGCATCGCCTACCGAAACATTCGCGATCGATTGTCGGGGATCAGCCCGTTGAACGTCGTGATCGAAGCAGCGGGTCCGGCCGCTGTGAATACGCCCGAAGCGATTTCGGCGATCGACCGCCTGGCGACTCATCTGGAGGCACTGCCCGCTGTGGGGCGGGCGATCTCGATCGCGGATCCCCTGCGGCAGCTCCACGGCGGATTCTCGGGGGATGCGACGTTGCCGCTGCCCGAGAGCGAGGCGGCGGTCAGCCAGTACCTGGTGCTGCTCGAATCGAAACCGTATGTCCGCGATCTCATCACCGCCGATTGGAAGTCGGCGAATCTGCTGTTGCGAGTGGACGACAACCGCTCCGGAGCACTTCAGGGTGTTGCAAAAGAGGCGGAGCGCTGGTGGAGGGAAAACGGCGCCCCGGGCTACGCGGCCCGCACCACCGGAATCATGTACGAATTTGCTCGCGCCGAAGACGCCATCGCATTTGGACAGCTCCGGGGACTGGCGTTTGCATTCGTGACCGTCGCGGGCCTGCTCTTTGCAATCTTTCGCTCGCTTCGGCTCGCCTGGATCGCTCTGGTGCCGAATCTGGTCCCGATCGCGATGGGTTTTGGCGCCATGGGGCTGCTCGGGGTGCCGCTGGATGCTGGAACCGTCCTGATCGGCAACCTCGCGTTCGGGATCGCGGTCGACGACAGCATTCACGCGGTGACGGGCTTTTTCGAGCGCTGGAGGGCCGGCGAATCCACATCTGCGGCGCTTGGGTCGACCTACCGAAGCGTCGCGCCGCCCCTGATCTACACGACCGCCGTGGTCGCGCTGGGATTCGCGGTTCTCGCCTTCTCCGATTTCACCTTCATCCGCGCCCTCGGGGTCCTCACAGCGGTGCTGATGATCCTGTGCCTGCTGGCAGACCTCCTGCTCCTGCCCGCAATGCTGATACGGCTGGGAGCGCCACCAGAAGGTGTCGCATCCCGCTCGTGAGGCGATTTCGGAGGTTCCCCTAAACCTTCTCGAGCACGCAGCCGAAGCGCCCATCAGGGGGCGTGGGGCCGTCGCGGCTCAGCGAAAAACGTCCTGGGATCGGCGGGGTAGGGCCCTCGCCGCACACTCACCTGGCGGGGCGGAAATGGCGCGTGCGAGAGCCGATCGGGCGGTCGATTATCGCCAATTTCCGATTCTCTACGTCGACGACGAGCCCGACAACCTCCGCATCTTCGAGCTGACATTCCGCAATGAGTTCGAAATTCTAACCGCGGCGGACGCCTCTTCGGGACTCGAGGCGCTGAGCCGGCAGCGGATTGCGGTGGTGCTCTCCGATCACCGCATGCCGGGAATGACGGGCGTTGAATTCCTTTCTGCAGTTCACCAGTTCGACGAATCGACCATTCGCATCCTGGTGACCGCATACGGTGACGTAGCCACTCTGGAGAGCGCCATCAACAGCGGATCGATCTACCGGTTCGTGCCCAAGCCGTGGACTCCCGAGGACATGCGGGTCACGCTGCGCAATGGGATCGAGCGTTTCGCGCTGGCGAAGGAGCGCGAGGAGCTTCTCCGCGAATTGACGCTGCTCAACCGCATCTCCAAGTCGATGAATCAACAACTCGCCAGCGATCCGCTGCTCGATCTGCTGCTCACAGCGGTCATCGAAGATCTGGGCTACGACGCGGCGGGAATTCTGCTGTTCGGAAGAAAGAACAAGGTGTTGTCGTGGGGAAGGCTCGCGCCCGAGGACAGCCCGGCGAATCAGCAGTTGGCCTCTCTCGCGATCGATTGCGATAGCGCTCCGGAGTTCATCCGGGCGCTGCGCGCTGGCGAGTCGCAGATGCTGACGATGGATGGAGCGCTGGCGTTGGAGCCACCGATCCGAGATTGGGTGACGGAAGTCGCGGCCGAACAGATCTTCGTCGCACCACTCGTCGGGAAAGATGGCACGATCGGCGCGCTGGCGGTGGATAACCGCCGCGGCGGCCCTCGTTTTTCTGCAGATCACCGAGCCCTGCTGGAGGGTTTGGCGGATCATGCGGTCGTCGCGATCAGCAATGCCCGGATGGTCGAAGATCTGCGTCGAACGCGCGAGCAGATCGTGCGCGCCGACCGGCTCGGAACTCTGGGCACGTTGGCCGCGGGCCTCGCTCACGAAATCAACAATCCGCTGGTTTCAATTCACACGTTCATGAGTATGGCGCCGAGCAAGCGGGCCGAGGCCGACACCGAATTCTGGGGCAGTTATCACGAACTCGCCTGCCAGGAGGTCGATCGGATTCGCCGACTGGTCGACACGATGCGGCGGCTCGGACGGGGCAGCGGTCCCGTTAACGGAGACGGCGATCCCAGAGAAGCGGTGGATTTCGGATCGCTGCTGCGCGAAGTCGTGCGGCTACTCGATCGCGAGGCCAGCAAGGCGCAGGTCACCCTGACGATCGATCCGGCTCCCGACCTCCCAAAGGTCGTCGCGATCCGCGACCACATCCAGCAGATCTTCATGAACATCCTGGTCAACGCCATCCACGCTTCGCCACCGGGCGTGGAGGTGCGCTCGCGCGTCTTCCTCGATCACGAGGCCGAAGCCGTTTGCTTCGAGGTGGCCGACCGCGGATCGGGGATTTCGGATGCCGATCTCGAACGGATCTTCGATCCGTTCTTTACCACCAAGGGCCCCGACCAGGGCACCGGATTGGGGCTGATGATCTGCCACAGGCTCGTAACCGACCACCAGGGCGAAATCGAGGTTGACAGCACACCCGGTGTCGGATCGACCTTCCTCGTTCGAATACCGACCAACCAGCCCGCCTAGGGGCCCGGTTCGCGGCGGCGCCTCGGGCGAAGCGGTCCGCCCTCGGGGTGCGGTGGTGCCGCCAGACTCGGTCGCTTGACCCGGCGATCCGCGCTCGGTAACTCTCATCCGGACTTTCCGCCCATTGGGTGGGCTTTGGGACCTGGAGCGAAATTCCGTGGGAACGATGCGACTCGCGCGATTTGGGCTATTCGCCATCCTCGTAATGGCGGCCGTCTGCTTGGGCCAGCCGCGAGCGGCCCAAGCAGAGGTCATTCGGGTCGCGATGTTTCCCGTGGCGGTGAACAGCTCGCTGCCCGATACCGGTCACCTCAGCGCGGGCCTCGGCGATATGATCGCGGCGCGCCTGGAGCAGAGCGGGCAGATCGTGGTCACCCGACTCGATGCCGCGATATCCAACCGTGACGAAGCCATCGCAGCGGGCAAAGAGGCCGGCGCCGATTACGTCTTGTTCGGCTCCTACACCCAGTTTGGGGATGGCGCGAGCCTGGATCTGAGGTGCGCGCCGGTCGTTGGCGGAGAAGCCGATGAGCCGCGCCGGGTCTTCGTCCAGGCGGGTAGCGCCAGCGAGATCATCCCCAAGCTCGGTGTCTTGTCGCAAAACGTCAGCCGCTATCTGGTGGAGGCGGCAAAGCCCGCCGCGCCGAAGGCGACCGAGGATGCTCCCGCGCCCAGTGCGCCGGATACGGCCACCCTGGTGGACCTCGAACTGCGCATCGAAGCGCTCGAACGCGTGATTTTCGCGCCTCCTCCGGCTTCGGAGACGACCGAGACCGACTAGGCCAGCGGAGCCACCATGTCCAGTTCGTGTGCGCTAATATGCCGTGCCGCGGCTAGCGGTTCGAAAATTTGGGGCGGTGTAGCTCAGTTGGTTAGAGCGGCGGCTTCATAAGCCGTAGGTCGCTGGTTCCAGTTCAGCCACCGCTACCATTTATCCTCTCGAATTCACACACGTTTTCTGGAATCTCATCCAGTCCGCGCCAGCGGGTCGAGCGTTATTGCTCGATCGTGTGCTGTCGGACCCTTGGCTGTCGAGAGTCGGTTGGCGAGTTGAGGAGTTTCAAGTGTTGGCGGGGATTTGATTTTTGGGTCTCGTTGGTGCGGCAATGCTTGAGACTAATGTTTGTGTAATATCAAAAAAAATGATTAACACAAGTATAAAAAAAAATTCATGTTGACATTATTTGATATGGAATTGAGAATTGAGCGCAATGAGGCGCTGTCGGGATTGCGATTTTTGAATAGATTTGCCCTTGGGCAGTGTCTGAGGCAGTTGCAGGAGATCAGGGATTCTTAGTTGAACGGTATTTCAAGCAAATCTCAAGGGAGATCGAAATGAGAGCGATGGTAGGAGTATGCGCAGTTACGTTGGTTGCTGGGTTCTTCTTGCTTTTGCCGATGTCAGCGATTGCGGCAACGACGTGTACGTGGACTGATGTGGGAATGGTGCGGAAGCTCAATAACGACTGTACTACCGATGAAACTTTGGGTATTCCTGACGGTTATACCTTTGATGGGAATGGCTTTCAGATCACCGCATTGGATCCCGCAGGCGGTCACTTCGTAGGCGCAGTGCTCGTCAATGAGGGGGCTGTTGCGAATGTGATCGATGTGCTGATTACAGCTGAATTGACCGCGAACGTGTGTGATGGCGGAGCTGATCGACTCAGGGGAATCATGTTCGAGGGTGCGTCGGGAAGCATCGCCCACTCCACGATTGTAAATATCAATCAGGGTGCAAGCGGATGCCAGGAAGGCAATGCCATCGAGGTGCGCAACGCGCCCTTCGACGGTACGGGTACAAATCTGCAGACGGTGGAGATCGCCCACGTC
>JAFDBP010000073.1 GCA_019313245.1 Deltaproteobacteria bacterium | reverse complement strand
GACCTTGTTTTCGTATTGGTCCGGGTTCTGGTGCAGCTCGAGCTGGGCGAGCACCTGGTTGGTGAAGGACGCCGACATCACGAAGCTCGGATGCCCCGTCGCACAGCCGAGATTGAGCAGGCGCCCCTCGGCGAGGATCAGCACGCTGTGGCCGTCCGGGAAGATCCACTCGTCGTACTGCGGCTTGATGTTGACCTTCTTGATTCCCTTGACCTTCGCGAGCCCCGCCATGTCGATCTCGTTGTCGAAGTGGCCGATGTTGCCGACGATGGCCTGGTGCTTCATCTGCGCCATGTGCTCGGCGGTGATGATGTCGAAGTTGCCCGTGGTCGTGATGAAGATGTCCGCGCTGCCGATCACGGCCTCCAAGGTGTTGACCTCGTAGCCGTCCATCGACGCCTGCAGGGCGCAGATCGGATCGATTTCCGTCACGATCACCCGCGAGCCCTGTCCGCGCAGGGCCTGGGCGCAACCCTTGCCGACCTGCCCGTAGCCGCAGACCACCGCGACCTTGCCGCCGAGCATCACGTCGGTGGCGCGCGCGAGACCGTCGGGAAGCGAGTGCCGGCAACCGTAGGTGTTGTCGAACTTGCTCTTGGTGACGGAGTCGTTCACGTTGATGGCCGGGAACTGCAGCGTGCCCTTCTCGTACATCTGGTACAGGCGAAGCACTCCGGTGGTCGTCTCTTCGGTGACACCCTTGAGTTTCGCGCAGGCTTCGGTCCAGCGATTCGGCTTGCGCAGTTGCTCGCGGCGCAGCAGATCGAGGAAGACGCCCCACTCTTCGGGCTCTTTGTCGGGATTGAAATCCGGCACCTTGCCGTCCTTCTCGAACTCGGCGCCCTTTTGCATCAGCATCGTCGCATCGCCGCCGTCGTCGACGATCTGATCCGGGCCCGAGCCGTCCGGCCATTCGAGGGCCTCGGAGGTGCACTCCCAGTACTGCTCGAGGGTTTCGCCCTTCCAGGCGAAGACCGGGATGCCCTGGAGGTCGTCGGGGGTTCCGTTGGGTCCCACCACGACCGCGGCGGCCGCGGAATCCTGGGTGGAAAAGATGTTGCAGCTCACCCAGCGCACGTCGGCGCCGAGTTCCACCAGGGTTTCGATCAGCACGGCGGTCTGGACCGTCATGTGGAGGCTGCCCATGATCTTCACGCCCGCGAGCGGCTTGGTCTTGGCGTGGCGCGCCCGCAGCGCCATCAGGCCCGGCATCTCGTGTTCGGCCAGGCGGATCTCGTTGCGGCCCAATTGGGCCAGGTTCAGGTCGGCCACCTTGTACAGGGGGCGCTCGGGTGTATTCGGCATGAAATCGCTCCGATTTGGCTGGGCGGCGGCTGGCCGCGTATGGCTGGGATTGGCTCGGGCGGTTCGGACCGCCTATATCTGTTTATGCGGATGGATTGTTATCTAGCTTGAGCGCATTGTCAACCGGATTCTGCGCAGTTCTGGAGTACGTTTGAGGCCCCCCGCGGGTTTCGCGGCGCGGTCGACCGGGAGTCTTCAGTGGGTTCAACGCTCGAAACGGTCGGGCCCGTCTTCCTCATCGTGCTGTTGGGATGGTGGTTGGCCGGCCGCAGCCGGATGGACCTGCCCACGCTGGCCAACCTCGCGCTGATGGTGACCTCTCCGGCCCTGATGTTTTCGGTGCTCGGTGGGGCCGACGTCGATTTCCAGAGCTGGGGCGTGCTGGTCGGCGGAACACTCTGGATCGCGCTGGGCACGGCGGCGCTCGCGGCGCTCTACCTCTGGTTTTCCGGTGTCGGTCAGCGCGGCCTGATGTTGCCCGCGATCTTCTGGAACGCGGGCAATCTCCCACTGCCGCTGGCGCGTCTCGCGTGGGGGGATGCGGGCCTCGAAGCCGCGGCGGTCATCTTCGTGACGGTGGCGATCCTGAACTCGACCGTGGGTCTGTGGATCGCGAAGGGCGAGGGGGGGCTGGCCGAAATCGTGCGCATGCCGCTCGCGTACGGGAGCATCGGTGGGCTGGCGCTCGCGATTTCCGGTCAGACACTTCCGCGCGTCATCATGGAGCCCATCGAGATGTTGGGCGCGATGGCGATCCCGCTCCTGCTGCTCAGTCTCGGCATGCACCTGCGAACCCTCCCGGTGCGAAACATTCGCCATACGGTGGTCATCGTGGCGATCCGCGTGGCGGGCGGTGCCCTCTGTGCGCTGCTTTTCATCTCGTTGTTTGGCATTACGGGTCTCGAACGCAAGGTGCTGTTGCTCGCGTCGATCATGCCCGCGGCGGTCATCAACGTGATCATCGCGCAGCGTTATTCGCGAGATCCCTCGCTCGTGGCGTCTGCCGTCGTGTTGGGCACCCTGCTCAGCCTCGTGACGGTCCCGTTGGTGCTCTACTTTGCGGGTTGAGAGGAGGAGTCTGCGATGAACGGTGCCGAGAGCCTGCTGCGAACCGCGGCCGCGGCCGGGATCCGGGTCTGCTTCGCAAATCCGGGCACCACGGAACTCCCGATGGTCGCCGCACTCGACGGCGACAGCGGAATTCGACCGATCC
Organism: Deltaproteobacteria bacterium; assembly: GCA_019313245.1. Lineage (GTDB taxonomy): Bacteria > Myxococcota_A > UBA9160 > UBA9160 > SMWR01 > JACZVU01. The sequence continues at coordinate 3,486 of JAFDBP010000073.1, read as the reverse complement.
TATGCCTCTTCGAGGGCGTCTGCTCGGGGGCAGCCGATGGCTATGCGCGGATGAGCGGGGATCCCGCGATGACGCTGTTGCATCTCGGCCCCGGCTTTGCGAACGGGATCGCCAATTTTCACAACGCGCGCCGCGCGCGCTCGGCGATCTTCAACGTGATCGGGGACCACGCCAGCTGGCACCTCGCCTCCGATCCGCCTCTCGCATCCGACATCGAATCGCTCGCGCGTCCGGTATCCGGTTGGTTGCGGTCGGCAGACCCGAGGGGGCCACTCGGTCGCGATGCAGCCGAGGCGATCGCCGCGGCCCGCTCTGGAACCATCGCCACCTTGATCGCTCCGCACGACGCGCAACTCGTCGAGGGTGCGGTCGTCGAAAGCGTGGAAGAGCCGCATCCCGCGCCCCGGGCGTCGAGTGCGGCCGTCGAGGCGAGCGCGCGCCTCTTGACCCGGGCGGGGAAGGGCGCGCTCCTGCTCGGAGGCGAGGGACTTTCGGAGCGCGGCTTGCGCGCCGCTGCGCGCGTGGCCGCCGCGACGGGCTGTACGCTTTGGTGCGACACTTTTCCGGCTCGGCTCGAGCGCGGCGGCGATCTGCCGCACGTCGAGCGCGTCCCGTATTTCCCGGAGGGCGCGATCGAGCTATTTGCCGGTTTCTCGACCGTAGTCATCGCGGGGACGCGATCGCCAGTCTCCTTCTTTGGCTACCCGGGCGTTCCCGGCGAGCTCATCGGAGAGCGCACGGAGACGGCGACCCTGGCTCTTCCCGAAGAGGATGTCGGCTCTGCGTTGGAGGACCTGGCGGATGCCATCGGGGGGGGCGAAACCCGCTCCGCGCCGGTCGCGCCTTCGGAGCGAGTGCAACGGCCGACGGGACCGTTGACGCCTGAAAGTGTCGCAGCGGCAATCGCGGGCCTCCAGCCGGAGGGGGCCATCGTGATGGACGAAGGCCTGACTTCGGCTCGGGCGTATTTTGCGACCGCCGCGAATGCTCCGCGCTACAGCTACCTCACGCTCACGGGAGGTGCGATCGGCCAGGGCCTGCCCTGCGCGACGGGCGCCTCACTCGCCTGCCCGGATCGCCCCGTGATCGCACTCCAGGCCGACGGCAGCGGGATGTACACGCTGCAGGCGCTCTGGACCCAGGCGCGAGAGGGGCTCGACGTGACGACGGTGATTCTCTCCAACCGCGGTTACCAGATTCTCGCGATCGAACTCGCGCGCACCGGGATCGTCGAGCCAGGGCCCGGCTGTCGATCGCTCACGGATTTCGACCCGGTGCCGGACTGGACGCAGCTCGCTCGCGGATTCGGTGTTCCCGCCGTCGCCGTGGAGGATGCGGAGGGCCTCTGGCGAGAACTCGAACGCGCGTTCGCGGAGTCCGGGCCGCACCTGATCGAGGTGCCGCTCTAGTCCGGATCCGTTTGGGGTGGGTTCGGCGTGTTGCGCCGACGGCTAGTGGATCGCGCCGGGTTCTCGGAGCATGAACTCCGCGATTCGCGCGTTGAACTCGACGCCGCTCTCGGTCACGAGCTGGTAGGTGCCTTCCATCGACCCGAACGGCGTCGGAAGCGGGCAGCCGGAGGTGTACTCGTAGGATTGCCCGGGTTCGATCACCGGTTGCTCGCCCACCACGCCGGGGCCGCGGACTTCTTCGACCCGCCCCATGGCGTCGCGAATCACCCAGTGGCGCGAGAGCAACTGCACGGTCTCCGGCCCTTCGTTCGAAACGCGAATGGTGTAGAGGAAGAACCAGTGTGCCGGTTGCGCGTGCTCCGGTGCGTAGCGCGCCGTCACCTGGACGCGAATGCCATCAGTGACGGCTTCTGATGTGGTCACGTAGACTCTCCGCTCGTTTGGGATGTCGCAGCTCCAACTCTATGGTCGTTGCTTCGACCCGTCCAGCGCAGCAGCCGAATCTTTCGAAGTCGGGCCGACAGCGCCCATCGATGCTCGGACGTTATCGTGACAGTCTTGGGTCGAGCTCCTAGGTTCTCCGCGTGTTCGATTCGCAGCGACCGACCGAGAGTGGCTGGGTGTTCGGTTATGGATCCCTGGTCTGGCGTCCCGCGTTTCCGTTTCTGGAGCGGCGTCCCGGGTACATCCTCGGTTGGGCGCGTCGATTCTGGCAGGGTTCGACCGATCACCGAGGCGTTCCCGAGGCGCCCGGGCGGGTCGTGACTTTGATTCCCGCACCGCAGCAGCGTTGCTGGGGTGTTGCCTACCGTGTGGCCGCCGACGCGTGGGAGCAGGTGATCGATACCCTCGACCACCGGGAGCGCGGCGGTTTCGACCGCAAGCGCGTTACGGTCGAGTTTCGCGGCTGCGACCGGGCGGCAGTCGAAGCGCTGGTCTATGTGGCAACGGAGCGAAACCCGCACTACCTGGGGCCCGCCGCGGATTCCGAGATTGCCGCCCAGATCCGCAACGCTCACGGCCCCAGCGGGCCGAACGCGGAGTATGCGCTCGAGCTCGCCGCGGCACTCCGCAGCATGGACGCCGACGACGACCACGTATTTGCCATCGCGGATCTTCTCGCAGCTGCCGTTTGAGCCCGAATTCGGGCCGCCGCGACGCCGCTCACGACGGATCCCCATCTGCTAGCTTCCCCACCCACCAAAAATGGAGTTCCTCCCATGAGTCTCGATTCCGCCACCCGTCAACGCATCGATGAGTTGATCGCGTCGAATGACGTCGTCTTGTTCATGAAGGGCAATCGCGAGGCTCCGCAATGCGGCTTCTCGTCGACGGTGGTCGGAATCCTCAATGGCCTCATCGCCGATTACGCGACCGAGGACGTGCTCGCCGACTCGGCCATCCGGGAGGGAATCAAGGAGTACTCGCAGTGGCCGACGATTCCCCAACTCTACGTGCGCGGCGAGTTCGTCGGCGGATGCGACATCGTTCAGGAGCTCGCAGCGTCTGGTGAACTCGCGCAATCGCTCGGTGTCGACGTGTCCGCTCCGAGCGATCCGCCCGAAGTCAACGTGACGCCGGCGGGTGCCGAAGCGCTGCGCCAGGCGGCGGGTTCGGCACCGGCGGACGCCGTGCTCCATCTGAGCATCGACGCGCGCTTTCAGAACAAGCTCTTCTTCGCGCCGCGAGGCCCGAACGAGATCATCGTGGAGTCGAATGGCATCGCCGTCGCGCTCGACCCGCTGAGCGCGAGTCGTGCGAACGGCTCGATCATCGACGTGGTCGACACCCCGCAGGGTCCCGGTTTCCGGATCGAGAATCCGAATGCGCCAGCGGGGGACGTGCGGCAGGCGGATGTTCGAGAAATCAAGCGGCAACTCGACGCGGGAGAGTTGCGGGAGTTTTTCGACGTTCGCACTCCCGAAGAGCGCGCGAAGGCCAGCATTCCGGGGACGCGTCTGATGACCGCGGAAGAGGCCGACAGGATCGGCCGCTTGCCCAAAGACACGCCGCTGGCCTTTCACTGTCACCACGGGGGTCGAAGCCAGGCGGCCGCCGAGCACTTCGCGGGGCT
>JAFDBP010000072.1 GCA_019313245.1 Deltaproteobacteria bacterium | reverse complement strand
CGGGCGCTGGTTCAGCTATACGCCGAGACGGGTAAATACGAGGAGGCGATCGAACATTCGCGGCGGCTGACGCGGCTGGAGGGCGGTGAGCGAGGTGAGAAAGAGGCGCTCTTGATGGTCGAGATGGCGAAGGCCGAATACGCGGAGGGTCATCACGGCGAAGCCCGCCGATGGGTGAAGAAGGCGTTGCGCGGCAACAAGCGTTGCGCAGCTGGGTGGGTGCTGTTGGGGGATCTGGAGGCGGAGCGCGGGCGATCGAAGGCGGCGTTGGCCGCCTGGTCGGAAGTGCCGCGTCTCGACCGGGCGAGTGGCCCGCTCGTCTACGCGAAGCTCGAGGCCACCTATGCGGCACTCGAGAAAATGCGCGATTTCGAAACGTTTCTCCGAGGGCTCCTCGAAGAACAGCCCGAAGATGCTGGCGCCCGCCGCGCGCTGGCGACCCTGCTTTGCGCGCGAGGCGAAATCGACGCCGGCATTTCCGAGTTGAACCAATTGCTCGCCGCGGATCCAGACGATCTCGAAACGCGAGCGGCGCTGGGTCGGATCCTGCTGTCGGACGGCCGCTCGGGAGACGCTGCGCGCGAATACGGCTCGATGATCGACGCGATCGCTCGCCGCGGATTGCTCGGCGGCGAGGAGAAACCGGAATGACGCGCAGCGCTCGCGACACGCCGATGATGCGGCAATTCCTGTCGGTCAAGGCCCAGCATCCCGACGCGATCGTGTTCTACCGGATGGGCGATTTCTACGAGATGTTTCTCGCCGATGCCGAGATCGCGGCACCGCTTCTCGACATCACGCTGACCACGCGCGATCGCGACAAGAAGGATGCGGTGCCCATGTGCGGCATACCGGTGCACGCGGCCGATCCGCACATCAAGCGACTCGCAGAGTTGGGCTACCGCGTCGCAATCTGCGAACAGGTCGAGAACCCAAAGGCGGCGGCGGGGCGGCGCCTGGTCAAGCGGGAAGTGGTCGAAGTGATCACGCCCGGTCTGGTTGGCAACCCGGAGGGGATCGACGGGGCGCGCGAGCTGTGCCTGGCCGCTCTCGATCCCGGTTCTCCGGTAGGGGTTGCGATCCTCGACGCCTCCACGGGCGAATTCCGCAGCACGCAGGTGGATTCGGCAGGGGCTACCGACCTGCCTTCGGCCGTTCTCGAGGAGCTGCAACGGGTGGATCCGAGGGAGATCCTGATTCCGGCCGGTCACGCTGCGCTCGAGCTACGACTCGAGAAGCGGATTCCAGGTGCTGCGCGAACTTGCGTAACGCCGACGTCCTACGATCCGTCGGGTGTCGAAGTTGCGATTCAGGGTTTCGACGCAGCGCAGAGCGATCCCGCAACCCGAGCGGCTGCCGCGCTCCTCGCGTATGTCTCGGACAAGCAACCGTTTGCGCTTTCGCATACCAATCGTCTGTCGCGCTACCGGTTGGCAGATACGATGATCCTGGATGCGGCAACCCGCGCCCATCTCGAACTCTTCTCCAATAGCGAAGACGGCAGCCGCGCGCGCACCCTCATCTCGCGGATCGATGTTTCGATGACGCCGCTGGGCGCGCGGCGTCTGGCCCGCTGGCTCGCATATCCGCTCGTCGACCCGGCGGCGATCGCGGTTCGCCAGGATGCGGTGGCGAGCCTGGCTGAGCGCGACCGTCTGCGCGCCGGGTTGCGGGATGCGCTCAAACCGGTTCGCGATCTAGAGCGTCTACTCACCAAGGCGATCCGGCCGACTTCTACGCCGCGGGACCTCGCGGCGCTGCGGGGCTCGCTGGAGTCGCTGGCGGGTGTAAGGGGCGCGCTCGGTGCCGGGGACGACGAACTTCTGTTGGCCGCTGCTGGGGATCGCCCGGATCTTCTCGCGGCGCCTCCGTCGCTGGCGGAGATCGCCGTGCTCTTGCGCGAGGGGTTGGTCGACGACCCGCCGGCAGTCGCGAGGGGATCCCGCGGCGCCAACGAGACCGGCTACATCCGCGACGGTTTTCGCCTGGAACTCGATGGACTCCGCGAGGGTGTGCACAAGGGTCGGGATTGGATCGCGGGTTTCGAGACCAGCGAGCGCCAGCGAACGGGGATCCAGACGCTCAAGATTCGATTTCATCCGGTTCACGGCTACGCGATCGAGGTCACCAAAACCCATCTCTCTCGCGTGCCCGACGACTACGAGCGAAAGCAGACGCTCGCCAATGCGGAGCGGTTCACCACACCGGAACTTCGACGCATCGAAGAGGGTGTCCGCGGTGGAACCGAACAGGCAGCCGCGCTCGAACGGAAGATCTTCGAAGAGCTTCGGCAGGCCGTGGTGGAATGCGCTGCGCAGATCCGGGTGGCCGCGGACGTCGTGGCTACTCTCGATGTGATCGCGACTCTCGCCGAGGTCGCGCGACGCGACAACTGGGTCAGGCCGCGGGTCGAAGCGGGAACCGCATTGGAGATTCGGGGCGGGCGCCATCCCGTGGTCGAGCCACTGTTGGTCGCCAGAGGCGATGCCGAGTTCGTCCCGAACGATACCGATCTGGATTCCGACGCTACACAGATCCTGGTACTCACGGGACCAAACATGTCGGGGAAGAGCACCTATCTTCGGCAGGTCGCGCTCATCGTGCTGCTCGCCCAGATGGGGAGTTTCGTTCCCGCGGAAAGCGCGCGAATTGGTATCGTCGATCGGGTGTTTACGCGGGTCGGGGCCAGCGATCGCCTGGCGCGCGGCGAGTCGACCTTCATGGTCGAGATGCGGGAGACGGCCGAAATCCTGACGGCCGCGACCACTCGGAGCCTGGTCATCCTCGACGAGATTGGCCGCGGAACCAGCACCTTCGACGGTCTCTCGATCGCGTGGGCGGTTGCCGAGCATCTGCACGACTCGCCGAATCTGGGAGCGCGAACCCTGTTTGCGACCCACTATCACGAACTCGCGGACCTCGCGCGCACGAAATCACGCGTCGAAAACGCTCATTTCGAGGCGCGTGAGTGGGGCGATGAGATCATCTTCCTGCGGCAGTTGGCTTCGGGGGCGGCGAGTCGATCCTACGGAATTCAAGTTGCGCGATTGGCCGGGCTTCCCGAGACGGTGATCGAGCGAGCGCGCACCATTCTGGGAAATCTCGAAGGAGGGGAACTCGACGAGCGGGGGCGGCCGCGCATCGCCGGCTCGAGCGCCATCGGAGAGCGCAGTGACGATCAGCCCGACCTGTTTCAATCCGCCGCGCCCAGCTGCGATCCGGTGGAGCGGGAGGTACTCGAGTTGATGCGAAGTGCAGATCCCGATCGAACCACGCCGCTCGAAGCGCTGGAGCTGGTGTCGAGGGTCGTGGCGAAACTCGGCGGCGAGGTGAAGTCTTGACGCGGCGGTGCCTCGTTCTGCTGCTGGTCGCGGCCGCGCTGATCGCCATGGGCGTCAGCCGCCCGCGCGGTCTGGCGGATGTCCTCGACGTGCGTCACTGGTCGTACCCGGACTACACGCGTGTGGTGGTCGAACTCTCCAAGCCGGTCGAAACGAAAGTGCGCCACCTGCGCGCCGATCCCGCGGCGAAGAAGTCGGAGCGTCTCTATCTCGATCTTCCCGGAATCTGGGTCGGCCGGGAATACAAATCGGGGATTCCGGTCGGGGATGGTCTGCTTCGCTCGGTCCGGCTCGGACAAAACACCTTGCGCACGACCCGGGTCGTGATCGACGTCGAGCAGTACGATCGCCACAGGTTGCTGTTCCTGACGCACCCCGATCGACTGGTGATCGACGTGTATGGGGAGCGCGACGCCGGCAGTCGAGGAGGGAAGCCCGCTGTTCCCGATGCCCGGCACGACGGTCGCTTGCCGCCGGATGCGCGGGAAGTGAGGACGGTCATCGTCGACCCTGGTCACGGGGGCGCGGATCCGGGCGCCATCGGAGTGGGCGGCCTGCGCGAAAAGGATGTGACGCTTCGGTTGTCCAAGCTGTTGATCGCGAAACTCCGGAAATCGGGTTTCGAGGTGGTTACAACCCGAGACAGGGATCGAACGGTGAGCCTCGAAGAGCGCACCGCGATCGCCGAGGCAGCGAGAGGGGATGTCTTCGTTTCGCTGCACGCGAACGCGGCGCCGCGCCGCAGCGTCCAGGGGATCGAGACGTTCTATCCCGACGCAAATCACGAGCGTCACAGCTTGCGCGTCGCGATGCGCGAAAACGGAGTCACCAAGGGGCAACTCGACGAGTTGCAGCGGACGCTGGCGAAATTGAGAATCGGCGAAATCTCGCCCTATTCGCAGCGACTCGCCTTTCTCGTGCAGACCCAACTCGCCCAGGCGCTCCCGTCGCGGTACGGGAAGATCCAGGACCTGGGCGCGAAAAAGGGGCCCTTCTACGTGCTCTTCCTCTCCAACATGCCGGCCATCTTGATCGAGGCGGGATTCGTGACCAACAAGTCGGACGCGAAGCGACTGCGCGACGGAGACTACCTCGATTCGGTTGCAACCCAGATCGCGACTGGATTGGAGCGTTATCGCGACACTGGCTCGACGCTCGCGCGGCGCGATTCGAAATGACGGACCCCCGATTGCGGACGTCATGAAGGATCACGACGGAAACCAGATCGTGAATCTCGACGCGATCGCATCGCCGTGCGCGGATTTGCTCGGAGTCGTTCAGCGAGGCGGAGATGGCGGCGGCCTCTAGGAGCAACCCTCTCGAAAAGGCGATCGAGGCGTTCTTGACCCACGCATCGATCGAGCGCGGCCTTTCTCCGCGCACTGTCGAAGCCTACGGGCGAGACCTCAATCGCTTTGCGGGTTACCTGAAAGGCGCGGGGGTCCGCAGTTTCCGAGCCGTTCGGCGCGAGCACCTCGTCGACTTCACACAATTTCTCGATCGCGAAGGTCTCGGGTCGCGCAGTCGCGCGCGGACGTTGGTATCGGTTCGCCGCCTGCTCCGGCACCAGGGGATCTCCGGAACTGCGGGGGACGATCCGCTGGAGGGCCTGGCGAGCCCGGGTTTCGCTTCGCCGTTGCCGCGGACGCTCAGGCCCGACGAGACGGCATCGCTGATCGAGGCGGCGGACGCCGAGACCACGATCGGACTGCGCGATCGCTGCATGTTGGAGGTTCTCTACGGTTCGGGATTGCGGGTGAGCGAGTTGGTGAGTCTGCGTCTCGGCTCGGTCGATCGGCGCTCCGGAGTGATTCGGGTGTTCGGAAAGGGGCGCAAGGAGAGGGTCGTGCCGTTGGGTACGCCCGCTCTGGAGTTGCTCGATCGCTATCTGGAGACGGCGCGGCCGGTACTCGCGAAGCGCTGTCTACCGGATTGCGATGCGGTCTTTCTGACGCGAAGGGGCAGGGCGATGACCCGGCAGAATTTCTTCCTTCGCATTCGGCAAATCGCACGCGTCGCCGGAATCGCATCAGAACGCGTCTCGCCTCATGTGTTGCGTCACGCGTTTGCAACCGACCTGCTCGAGGGTGGCGCCGATCTTCGCGCCGTCCAGAGCATGCTCGGGCACGCGGACCTCGCAACGACCGAAATCTATACCCACGTGAGTCGGTCTCGTTTGCGAGACACAGTGGAGCGCCGGCATCCACGGGGTCGGCGACAGCCGTCGGGGCGTCGGTCGTGAAGCTGCCGGGCGCGAGTGAATTCCGCAAAGCGCTCGAGAGCGAAACTGCGGCGTTGCTCGATGGCGTGCTCGATGCCGCAGAATCTCGCGAACTCGCGGTCTACGCCGTCGGCGGGCCGGTGCGGGACCTGGTGTTGGGCAAGCAGGTCAACGACGTCGATCTCCTGGTGGAAGGCGATGATGCGGTGGCGTTGGCGACGTTGGCGGCCCCGCCGGACGCTCGAGTAACGTCACACGATCGCTTTGGAACGGTCCAGCTCCGAGCCGGAGCTGCGAGCATCGATATCTCGGGAGTTCGGCACGAGACGTACGCCCACGTCGGCGCACTTCCGCGGGTCGAACCCGGCAGCCTGGTGGAGGATCTCGCGCGGCGCGACTTCACGGTCAACGCTCTGGCGCTGCCGCTTTCCAGTCGCGCGCTGCGCGAACACTCGGGGATCGTCGACCTGGCGGACGGCATCACCGATCTCAACGGTGGCGACCTGCGAATCCTGCATTCGCGAAGTTTTCACGACGACCCGACGAGGGTGTTGCGCGCGGCGCGTCTCGGGCCGCGTCTCGGACTGTCGCTGACCCGAGGTTCGCGGACAGCGCTGCGCGACGCGTTGCGGGACGGTGTGTTCGGGCGCGTCAGCGGAGACCGGCTGCGGCGGGAGTTGGTGAAGATCTTCGACGACGCCCGGCTGGGCCTCGATCCGTCGAAGGTGTTCCGACTGCTCGCCAACTGGCACGTGCTCGGCGCGCTCGAGCCCGGCCTGGATCTGCCGCGCGCAGCCGTCGTTCCGCTTCGCCGATTGGGTCGCGCGATCGCAGCGCCCCCGTGGCGGTCGGGTCGTTGGCGCAGTTGGGTTTCGGGCTTGAACATCTGGTTGGCGCCGGCCTCGCCCGCGCTTCGGCGTCGGACCCTGCAGCGCTTTTCGGTTCGCGGGGAGGTGGCGCGTTCGATTGGCGCGTTTTCCAAATCGAGCGCTGGATGGATGAATGCGCTGCTTCGCGCGCGCGGTCGCGGCGCAATCGATGCGGCGCTGGCTCCGCTGAGTGAAGAGGAACTCTACTCGCTCTATTCGCTCGCGGATCCAAAACTGCGTCGACGCATTGCCCGCTTCGCGCTCGAGGACCGGATGCGCCGCGTGCCGCTCAAGGGCGAGGATCTCCTCGCGATCGGCCTCGAGGGTCCCGCACTGGGCCGAGTCTTGAACCGGGTTCGGATCGCCTATCTCGACGGAGCGTTGCGGGACCGAGACGAGGCGATCGCGTTGGCGCGTGAAATCGCCCGGCAGCGGGGGACGTCGAAACCGAAAGCGTCCGGCAGGGGCGGGCGGCGCTGATGCTTGCCCGCAAAGCCGAGATCGCGCATACTCCGCGCAGATCCCCATCCTCCAGCAAGCTGCCTCTCGAGGGGCCGACGTGACTGCCTCAGTGCCTGAGTCTGATGCCGCTCTGTATGCCGCGGAAGCGCTGACGCCGTATTCCGTGCGCCTGCCGGCCTTCGAGGGTCCACTCGATCTGCTCCTCCACCTGATTCGGATCAACGAGGTCGAGATCACCGACATCCCGATCGCGCAGATCGGCGAGCAGTATCTCGAGTATCTGCAGCTGATGCGCGATCTCGACCTCGAGCTGGTCGGCGAGTACCTCGTCATGGCGTCGATTCTCGCCTGGATCAAATCCCGGATGCTCTTGCCGGCCGAGCGCGTGGGAGAGGACGGGGAGGAGATCGATCCGCGCGCAGAACTCATCGCCCGACTGCTCGAGTATCAGAGATTCAAGGAAGTCGCGGCCGAACTGGGCGAGCGCAAGCGCCTCGACCGGGACGTGTTTGCGGCGAGCGGTTGCGGGTTGGAGGAGCCCGCCGAATCCGAGCGCGAAATCGAGGTCGGGCTCTTCGATCTCGTGGAAGCCTATCGCCGCGCGCTGGAGACGAAGCGCGATCTCGAATCGAAGCCGCACGAAATCGAAGCGGAGGAGATTACGGTTCGCGAGCGGATGATGGAGATCATGTCGATACTGGGCTCTCGTCCGAGCATGGATTTCGACACCCTGCTTCGAGAAGATCCGAGTCGCCCGTATACGAAAGCCCTGATCGTTGCGACCTTTCTCGGAATTCTCGAGTTGACCCGACTCTCGGCGATTCGCATCTACCAGGGACTCGACGAGTCGGGCGCCCCCGAAGGCCCCATCCATCTGCGCCGTTCGATCGAAACGGATGACACGGCGTGGATCGACCAAATTCCGGAATCGATGTGAAGGGGGGACGATGAGCGATCTCGAAAAGCGCAACATAGCCGAAGCCCTGATCCTGGCGTCGACGGAGCCGATCCCGCTCGGGCGGTTGGCGAAACTGATTCCCCGCTGTACGCCGGCCAAGGCCCGGACCCTCGTCGACGAGCTCAACGCCGAGTACGTCGCGCAACAGCGCGCATTCGAAATCTGTGAGATCGCTGGCGGCTATCAGATGCGCACCCATTCGGAGTACGCCACCTACCTGCGGCAACTTCAGAACACCCGTCCATTGCGCCTTTCCAATGCTGCCCTCGAGACGCTGGCGATCGTCGCCTATCGACAGCCCGTGACGCGAGCGGAGGTCGAGAACGTGCGCGGCGTCGACGCGGGCCCGGTGATGCGGACCCTGCTCGAGCGCAAGCTGATCAAGTTGTCCGGTCACCGCGACGTGCCCGGTCACCCGATGCTCTACGCGACCACGAAGCGCTTTTTGGAAGTCTTCGGGCTGGCCCAACTCGACGATCTCCCGACGCTGCGAGAACTGGAAGAGTTGGTGCCCACGGCGGACGAAACTGGCGACGCGAATATGACCGATGAGGCGGGCGACGGCTTTGCGATCGCCGAAGCCGACGAGACGCTCGCGGTGGCTGCAGACGATCCGCGCCCAGTCATCACAATGGACGCCGAACTGGATGCCTCGGCGGACGCCGGGGTCTCGTTGGAAGACGTCGAGATCCCCGGCAAACCCCACTAGATCACCGGAGTCCCGGTGCGAGAAGCCACGCGATCCGACGCTCGCGGGGAGCGGCTTCAGAAGATTCTCGCAGCGGCGGGCGTGGCGTCCCGCCGCGCGGCGGAGGATTTGATTCGAGCCGGCCGGGTCACCGTCAATGGCTCGGTGGCGACGCTCGGAGAATCGGCGGATGCCGAACGCGACGAGATCGCGGTCGATGGCGAACCGATTCAACGCGAAGCGCTCGAATACTGGATGGTCCACAAGCCGCTCGGCGTATTGACGACGGTATCGGATCCGCAGGGCCGATCGACGGTGCTCGATCTGGTTTCGGAGTCGAGCGCCCGTCTGTTTCCGGTCGGGCGTCTGGATCTTCTGAGCGAGGGTTTGGTGTTGCTGACCAACGATGGTCCGCTCACTCACGCTCTGCTGCACCCCTCTTTTGGCGAGGAGCGCGAGTATCGGGTGACGGTTCGGGGTTCGGTCGCTCGAGCCACCCTGCGGCGCATTTCCGAGGGAGTCGAACTCGAAGATGGGATGACGGCGCCAGCACGTGTCGGCGCAGCGCGCTTCGATCGTCAAACGCGAACGACCGCTTTTGCACTCACCCTCGTCGAAGGGCGCAAGCGACAGATTCGCCGCATGATGCGCGCGCTGGGACACCCCGTGGTCCGGCTCGTGCGGGTTCGGATGGGACCGCTCGAGCTCGGTCCGCTCGCAGCCGGCGATGCCCGGCCGCTACGCGCGCGCGAAGTGCGCAGCTTGCGGCGAATCCTCGCGAGCGCGCACAGCGACGGGCAAGCGGGCGGCAATTGATCGGGCAAACCCGTGTGAATGCGGACTTATCAGGGTCTCGAAAGCGGTTTCGGAACAGCGGCGTATCTCGTTGATTTTCAAAGCGTTTTCAGCCTAGAATGAGGTTGGATTGTGCCGCGGGGTGTACGCGATGGACCGTATCGATTCGCGCTTGCGCTGCTCGACCGGGCGAATGCTCGTCCTGGCCGCTGCGGGCGTGTGCGCTGCGGCGGCGGCGAGCGCGAGCGTCACCGGAGTGTGTCCCGACGGCAGCATGTTCATCGTGCAGCGGCCCGAGTCGGTTCCCTGTCGAGATGCCAAAGCGGTGGAGCCGAGCGACGTACCGCCCATGAAGCCCGAGTACCTCCCGCGCCCCTACGGTTGGGAGGTCTTCTATCGCAAGAACGATCCCAACAATCCCTACAACTTGATTCAGGGACAACCCATCGAGCCCCAGGCCCCGGTCCATCCGACCCAGGACGACCGAAACGACCCGCAGCTCTCTCGCGAGCCGTCCGTGAACCGGGCCTCCGCTCCCGAGCAATCGAATTTGCAGAGCGCCTCTGCGCCGCTGGCCCCCTCGGAGCAATCGGAGGGCGAGCCAGCGCTGGCCCTGGTGGATACCGAAGTCGACGATCTGGCGATGATCGTCGAGTTGTCACAACGCCGGGCTCCGGCATTCTTCGCGGACGACGGGTCCCGCGGGCGGCTGCAGCTCGCGCGATCACTGGCCTTCGAGGCGCGAGTTCGCGATTACCTGAGCGGTACCGGTCGAACGAACAACGGGCCCGTCGTGCTCTTCGTCGCCGACGCGGATTCGGGCGGTTCGTTCTACGGCAACCTCACCTTCGTACAAAATGGGATGGCTTTTCATCCGAGCAGCGACGATCCCTACCAACTCGGTGTGATCCGCGGGCGCTTGGGCCCGCTCGAAAATGGCGGCAGCGTGCTCGGTTATGTGGTGTTGCCGGACCGGATCGATCCCTCCCATCCGATCGACGTCTATTGGAACGACAGGCTGCTGACGGCGATCTTCCAGCCCTGATCCTCTAGGAGCGTGAAGCGACGGGCTCGACATCAGCGCGGTACGAGGATGTAGACCTGTGTGTAGATCAGACTGCCGTCGCTACCCCGCGCGATCCCGATGCCCGTGAAGTTCAGCGCTGGAGCCAGCAGGTTGCCCCGGTGATCCGGCGATCGAAGCCAGCTCTCGACGATCTCGGCGCTCGGATTCGATTGCGTCGTCTTCCCGAGATTCTCTGCCGCCAGGTGCATGTCGCCGATTCCTGCTCGTTGGAGCCGGTCGACCGGGTTGTCGCCCTCGGGCGAGTGATGGCTGAAGTAGTCCCGCAGCGCCATGTCGTCGCTGTGTGCCTGCGCGACGCGATCCAGATCGCTCCGCCTCTCCAGCGGAATCAGGTGGTGTTCGCTCCGGACGCGATTGACCCGTGCGAACAGTTCCGCTTCGAGCGAGGCCAGATTCGCGGGCTCGCCGCTGGCGGCGGTCTTCACCATCAGTGGCGACAACGCGAAAGCGAGCCAGAAGCCGATTAGGAATCCAATGCCCTGGGCGGGAGTTCTCGGCATGACCTAACGCGTCGCTTCGCCGGCTTCGGTGTCGGAGAGCCTGCCGGCCAAGGTGGGGACTTCGAGCAGCTCGCGTCGGACGAGTCGGCCCGCCTCGTAGTGGGAGACGACTTCCAGTCCCCCATCCTTGTCGCGGTCTTCTTCCCGGCGCAGCAGCTTCTCGTTGCTGTCGTAATGGAGAACGTCGTCGGCCTGGCCATCGCCATTGGAGTCGCGCTCCTCGCGAACCCGGCGGCCTTCTTCGAAGAAGGAGACGACGTCGCGGAACCCGTCGCCGTTCGTGTCCTGTTCGTGTCGCGCCAGCTCGCCCGCGCGAAAGAAGCTCCAGGTATCGACGATCCCGTCGCCGTTGGAATCGGAGCGCCTCCTCGCGATGGCGCCGTCCGCGTAGTCGGTCCAGGAGTCCAGTACGCCGTCGCCGCTGGTGTCTTCCTCGACCCGACTGGGCCGATGGCTCTGCAGGTCGAAGATGATGGTTCGATCCGGTCGCCCGTCGAAGTTCTCGTCCAACACCTCTCTTGCGATCTCGCCGTTTTCACGGAAGATCCACTGATCGATTCGGCCGTCGTTGTTGCGATCGACGATTCCACTCGCGGTCGGAAAGGGATTGCCGGATTCGCGAACCTGCGGCGCTTCCGTTTGGGCGGACGGCGCGGGAGACGAGGGCCGATCGGCGCGGCGCAGGGGCGCCTCGGGCGCACGCTGCAATTCGCGCAATTCGTCTGCGATCGAGATTGAGCGCGTGGGCGCCGAGGCGACTCGCGGCTCGGGTGCGGTTCTCGGTTCCGGCGTACCGCGTTGCTCGAGCTGTCGCTCGAGATCCCGGAGCATCGCGCTCTCGTAATCGGTGGGCTGCGGTTGCGGAGGTGGCGCCGCACGCGATTGCTGCTCGCTCGGGAGTTGCGGGTCGGCTCGCCTCGGAACCGGGGGCCCGGGCTCCGGTTCGCCTTCGAACGCCTCCTTGGCCAGGATGAAAGGCGCGGCGAGCAGCTTGAGCGGCGCCATCAGGTACTTCACCACGAGCGGCTCATTGCGTTCGTCGAGGTGCTTGGTCTCTTCCATTCGCGACCCACCCAGCATCGAGATCTGGTCGTCGCCGGCCGGATTCGCTTGCGGAACCGGATACGGATTCTGCGGGTCCGGATAGGGGTTCGCTTGCGGGCTCGGATACGGATTCGCTTGCGGGCTCGGATACGGATTCGCTTGCGGATTTGCATAGGGCTGAGGTGCGGGTGCCGCACCCGGCGGGTAGGCCGGAGGGGCTTGGGGTTGCGGCACTGGCGGATAACCCGATTGTGAAGTCGTTCCGGGCGGTCCGTACTGGGTCTGCGGAACCGAACCGGGCATGGCCGGCGCGCTCTGGCCGGGATAGATGATTCCGGCTCGCGTTCCCGTGTTCATGATCGGCGTGCGGTCGACATCGGACGTCGTGTCGTTATAGGCCATGCAAGCCGAAATCGGAAGCGCGAGAGCGGCGAGCAGCCAGCGCCTGCCGGCTCGGGCCGTGGTGGTTCGATTCGACATGCATCTACCTCATCTTGCGATCGATTTGCCCTCGCTCAATCAGTGCAAGAATCGTGCGCAGGCACCCGCGGCGCGATGGATGCGCGGAAATCCGAATTGACATGGGGAAGTGCGGCTGCGCGTGCACGCGGGTTGCGCATCGGCTGCGACTTCAGCGCTAGGCAACCTGGGTACCCAGTTACCCTCACTTACTGTAAACGTTTTCGCATTCGATCCGCGGCGTGCGCCGGATCCGAGAATCTCGGCGGACGCGCGCCTACTCGGCGGCCGCTGGATCCTGGCGGCCGAGTCGGCCGATCAACAGGGTTCCAGCGAATCCGGCTGCGATGAGACCAACCGCGGTTGCGATTTCGCGGCCGCTCGGATCGAACCTGACGAGCTGCCAATCGTCGCGCTCGAAGTCCGCGGCATTCTCGATCGTGACGACCCGGCCCTTGAGGGTCTCGCCGGGCACGGGCGGCGTCGGTTCTTGAAACGGCCAGAGCCCCACGACGGCTCCCAGCAACAGACCCAGCAACGCGCCGAGCGTCGCCTTCTCGTAGCGTTCGAGCAACCAGCGCAACAGGTTGCTGACTCCGACGACGCCCACTGCGATGCCGATGCCGAGCGGGATGACCACGTTGAGCGCATCGAGCACGAGCGCGAAATCGCTGCCGCCACCCGCGCCGTCCCCGAGCAGACCGCGCTTGAGTTGGTCGATCGTTCCGAGGATGGCTTCGTACTGACCGAGGATCAGCAGCAGGTAACCGCCGCTGATTCCGGGCAGGATCATGGCCGAGGCGGCGGCGACTCCCGATGCGAAGATCAGCAGCATGTTTGCGCCTTCTCCTCCGGCTCCGGCTCCGCGGGTGGCCGCCATCAAGAGCATCAAGCCGAAGCCGACGACGGCACCCCACAGGGTCGCCGTCGTGACCGGGCGCGCCATGCGAAATACGAGCGGGACGCCACCGAGTGTCAATCCGATGAAGAGGCTGTACATGATCCAGCGGTGGTCGACGACGAGGTCCCTGACGCTGCCGGCGAGGAGCAGGATCGCGAGCACGGCACTCGCGACGACCGAGGCGAGCAGGATCAGCGAACGAGGCCGAAAGCGAAAGGTCGTGACCTCTGCAATCGCAGAGATGAATCCCGGGTAGACGCCAGCCGCCAGGAGCATCGTTCCGCCGCTGATGCCGGGAACGAGGTTTGCGAGCCCCATCAGGCAACCGCCGAGGGCGCTGCGAACGATCAGGAGCGCTTTCGAGGATGTGTCGGTGGCGGAATCGCGCACGCCAATTCTCCCTGGGCCGGCGGACGCGGTACTGTAGCAGGCAGAGCCGGAACCGAGGTTTGCCGTGTGTGGCCGATTTACGCTCAGCACCCCGCCGACAGAGATCGCGCACCACTTCGGCCTCGCTGAGGAGCCGAAGCTCGAGGCGCGCTTCAACGTGGCGCCGGGGCAAGCGATCGCAACGGTTTCGGATTCGGGCGGTGGCCGCCGGCCGGTTCTCAGCCTGCGTCGCTGGGGGCTGGTGCCATCCTGGTCCAAGGATACGAAGATCGGCAACCGCCTGATCAATGCGCGCGCAGAGACGGCAGCCGAGAAACCGTCTTTTCTATCTGCGTTGCGCCGCCGCCGCTGCCTGGTTCCCGCCGACGGGTTCTACGAATGGGCGGGGGAAAAGGGCTCGAAACAACCCTACTGCATCGGTCTCGAGGGGCGCGCGCTATTCGCATTTGCCGGCCTCTGGGAGCGCTGGACCGACCCCCAGGGCGAACCGCTCGAAAGCTGCACCCTGCTCACCACCGCGGCCGCCGAGCAGCTTCGCGCGCTGCACCACCGCATGCCCGTCATCGTCGATCCGGCCGACTATGCGCTCTGGATGGACCCCGGCGTCGAGGAACCCGATCTCGTGTCATCGGTGATCGACCGCAACCTCGGCGGCGCGCTCGAGTTCTATCCGATCAGCAAGTACGTCAATGACGTCCGCCACGACGACCCGCGTTGCCTGGAAGCGAGCGCGAAGCAGCCCGGATTCTTCTGACGCATGAATGCGCGATCCGGAAACCCCGCGGCCGAGACGGGAACGGACAGGCGAGGTGAGGGCGTACGCCCCGAGCCGCCGCGCTGGGCTCGCTGGCTGCGTCGCGCGCTGCTCTGGGGGGTCGGGTTGCTCTACGCGGCTTCGATTCCGTGGTATCGCGGCGATGCGCCTCCCGCGAGACTCTTCGGCCTGCCCGATTGGGTCGCCATCGCGATCCTCTGCTACGCGGCAGCGGCGATCTTGAATTCCATTGCCTGGTTGCTGACCGATGTTCCGGAGCCGACCGCGGATGAAGAGGCGCGCAGGCCGTGATGTTCGAGCGGATCGGAGTTGCGGGCCTGATCGGCTATCTCGCAATCCTGATCGGCATCGCATTGGCAGCCCGCCTGGCGCGAAAGAGCGGATCGCCCGCGGATCACTTTCTGGCCGGCCGCGGCCTCGGCGTCTTCGTGCTCTTTCTCACGCTCTACGCGACGGCGTACAGCGGAAACTCGCTGCTCGGCTATCCGGGCCAGGCCTATCGGCAGGGCTTCTCGTGGGTGATGGCGACCGGCTTCATGTTGTCGATCATCGTGGTGTTTCACGCACTCGCCCCGAAGCTTCGCCCGATTGCGGTTCGCGAGGGCTTCGTGACTCCCGGGGATTGGGTTCGATTCCGTTTCTCGGGCGAGCCCGGCAGCCGGGCGCTGTTGCTCTCGGTGTCGTCGTTGATGGCCGTCGCGCTTGCGAATTTTCTGTTCGGCTCGCTCAAGGCGATGGGAGAACTCACAGAGCAGTTCACCGGTGCCGCCATCTCCTACGAATGGGGCGTCTTCCTGCTCGCCGGAATGGTTCTCTTCTACGAGACGGTCGGGGGCATGCGCGCCGTGGCGTGGACGGATGCGTTACAGGGCGTCTTGATGATGCTCGGACTCGGAGCGCTGCTCCATTGGTTGCTCGCCGGTTCGGGTGGGCTCGGCTCGCTCACGAACCAGATTCTCGAGGTTCGACCGGGTGCGGCAGATGTGCCCGAGCTGCGCGAGCAGATCAACTGGTTCAGCACGATCGCGCTGATGGGCCTCGCGAGCGTCGTCTACCCGCAGGCGATCCAGCGCATCTACGCGGCTCGCAGCGGCCGGGTGCTGCGCCACTCGTTTGCGTTGATGAGCTTCATGCCGCTGATGACCACCCTGGTCGTCACATTGATCGGCCTCGCGGCGATTGCTCAATTTCGGGGTCTGGGCGATATCGAGGCGGATCGCGTGATGCCGCTGTTGTTGGGAGCGTGGGCGCGCGAGGGTCTCTGGCTTTCGCTTGCGGCGATGATCGTGTTCCTGGGCGCACTCGCCGCGATCATGTCGACCGCGGATTCGGTGCTGCTGTCGCTGGCGTCGGTTGCGGCGGAGGACCTGTTCGGTCGCTCGCGCCGCAAAGCGGGAACGACGCGATTTGGCAAGCGAATCGCCGTTGTGGTGATGGCGGCGATGGCACTCCTCGCCGTCTTGGCCCGAGACGTGACGCTCTGGGGCGTGATCGAACTCAAGATGGAACTCTTGATTCAATGTGTCCCGGCCTTCCTGATCGCAATCCACTGGTCTCGGTTTCGCGCCCGACCGGCGCTGGTCGGCCTCGCCTTCGGAGTCGCCATCGCGATCGCCGGAGTCGCATTCGATGCGAAGCGGATTTCTGGAGTTCACATCGGAGTGGTCGGGTTCGCGGTAAATGCGGCCATTGCCTGCATCGGTTCGCTTCTCGGATCGCCCGGAAGCGCTTCCCAGCGCGTGTGCTGCTCCGAGTGATGCGGCGAGAACCCGAGCGAGAGCCCTGCGGGTCGCGGTCTCTACTCGCTCCGGGTAAGCTCCCGCGATTGCCAGCTCCAATGGACTCATCCATTCGAACTGCACACGGGTAGCTCGCCGGCGCGTTGGGTGGGCCCAGGCCCCATCGGGAAACGACGCGCCGACCGGACAGGAGGGATCGCATGTCTCAAATGAATCTGAAACTCGCAATCGCGGCACTGCTCGCAACGTTCGTAGCGACCGGCTGCGTGGTGATCGAGGATGGTGAGGTCGGCGTCTCGAAGAGTTTCGGCAGGATCAAGGATGAACCGGTCGGTCAGGGCGTGGTGATCCAGGTTCCGGTGGTTCGAACCGTCGAGACCTGGAACGTCAAACTTCAGGAACTCAAGGAAACCGCCCAGGTGCCTTCTTCCGAGGGCTTGATCGTCGGTCTCGATACCTCGCTGCTGTTTCAGGTGCTGCCCGACAAGGCCCCGACGATTCGCCAGACGGTGGGTTGGAACTACGTAGACCTGCTGATCGTCCCGTACTTTCGCAGCGCCGTGCGCGACGTCGTGAGCGGTTACCCGGTCAAGAAGGTCTACTCTGAAGAGGGTCGCAAGGAAATCGCTTCCAAGGTCAAGGGCTTTCTTCAGGGAAACCTCGAAACGCGCGGCATTCTCATCGTGGACGTGCTGTTGCGGGACGTCAAACTTCCGCAGCGATTCAAGGAGAGCATCGAGGCCAAGCTCACTGCCGAGCAGCGCGTGCAGCAGAAGCAGTTCGAACTCGAGCAGGCCGTCAAGGATGCCGAGATCGAGGTGGCCCGAGCCAAAGGCGCCGCCGAGTCACAGCAGATCGTGCGTTCGACGCTGTCGGATTCCTATCTTCAGTATCTGTGGATCAAGACGCTGAACGAGAACCCGAACGTGATCTACGTGGCCACGGAGGCGAATCTGCCGCTGTTCAAGAACGCGAAGTAGGGCGGCAGGCCCGCGGCGCGCACCGCTTGCGCATCGCGGCGCAGGGGCACCCTCGCCGATCGGTGAGCGACGCAGCGGAGTTGTGCGGCGACCTGCTCTTCGGTGAACCGCGGTTCAAGCCCGCTGACAGCCTCACCGATAAGATGTAGTGAATGCCCCACATAGTCGTGGGTATTCGACGGAGCCAGGAGAGAGCGCCTGCTCCCCGAGAAGAGCAAACCCGGTGGGAGCCGGGGACGCAAAGCCAGTGCCCAGACTCGGAAGCCCGAGAGGGTCGAACGGCTGCCGAAAGGAGTCGAGGATGACCGCTCCACGTCGCTTGACCGCGGCCTTCATCGCGCTTGGAATCATCAGCCTGTCTTGTAATGCGACCCCTCCCTCGGGAGATGCCGGCATCGCTCCGGCCCCGTTTTCCTACGCGGCGTTCGAGTCGAGTGAGGAGGCGTATCGCGCCGCGGAGGCGCTCGGCAATCTCCACACGGGCCTGCTTCCCGTCGAGATCTCCCGGGTGTCGGTGGCGATCGCCGCGGAGTCGAGCCGCGCCGATCTCCCGGTCGAACTCGTGCTCGCGCTGATCCAGGTCGAGAGCTCCGGTTACAACTTTGCGGTTTCAGCCGTGGGTGCGATGGGGCTGATGCAGCTGATGCCCGAGACTGCGGAGGGTGTGGCGCAGCGCCTCGGATTGCGCTGGGAGGGCCCCCCGACGCTCTTCGATCCCATCTCCAACGTGCAGCTCGGCATCGCCTATCTGCGCGAGCTGGTCGACCGGTACGGCAGCGTGAAGACGGCGTTGGCCGCCTACAACTGGGGCCCGACGCGGATTGCCGAGCGGCTGCGGCTGGGGAAGCCGGTTCCCGCCGTCTACGCGCGGCGGGTGCTGTCCGTCTACGAAAAAGCCCGGCACGCGACGCTCCAGATCTGAAGCGAGCGGCGCCCCCCCGACGACGGGACGGATCGGATCAGTTGTTGGGGGTGACGATGACGCTGACGCGCGAATCGCCCTTCGTCCCCGCAACGACCACGGAAACCTTGCGGGTGTCCTTGACCGCGTCGAATGCGAGCCGGCTGCCCATCGTCGGGTCTTCGAGAATCTCCCATCCCTCGTCCGCGAGCCCCGACCGGTAGAAGTCGAAGATCTCCTGCTGCACCTTGCTCGACTTGAAGGTCACGATCATTCCCTCGTCCGGGGACGACATCGACGCCATCGGCGTCGAGCCCGGGAAGATCGGCACGTCGTCGGGGAACTCACCCGGCAGCTCGACTTCGTCGCCAATGCTGGCTTCGAATTTTTTGCCGGTCGGGTCGGTCGCGGTCAGGTGCATCCCCTTGCCGTCGGGGTCCATCCTCTCGACGATCTCGTTTACCGGCTTGAGGCTCTCGGGATCCTGTTTGGCCGGCTGCTTGGCAGGCGCTTCCGCTTGCGGCTCCGGTTGCGGCTCCGGGGCGGGCTCGTCGCTGCCGCAGGCGATCACCAGCAGGGATGCCGCCGCAGCGGTGAAAAGAGTCCGAATGGTCTTCGACGACATGGCAGGAACCCCTCCTTGTGAGTGCGGCACATCGTACATCGGAGGCTGGTTCTTGAGAACCCCCCCAGGGCCGGGACGTCCGGCGGCGCGACAATAACCAATTAGCAGTCTTTGGGGCTGCTGGCGTATGCTCCGCCGCGTTTCATCGTGACCCGAACCCACGCGAATCCACCATAAAGGAAGCCAGCCCATGACCACAACGCTGAATCGGCGAACGACCCTCCACCTGATCCTGACGGCGTCGCTCATCGCCAATTTTGCCTGCACGGATCAGGGCGGTGGCTCGTCGGGCGCCTCGGGAACGCCGTCCGAAGACGACAAGATCTTCTACTCGATTGGCTTGATGGCCGGCGCGGGGATCTCCGAGTTCGAACTCACGGAAGCTGAATTCGAGTGGGTCGCGCGCGGCGTCGCCGATGCCGCTCTGGGCCGTGAGGCCCTGACGAATCCCGAAGATCACATGCCGCAGATCCAGGAGATCTTCGCCGCGAGAAAGGCGCGGGCAAATGCGGCGGAAGCCGCGGCGTCCGCAGAATTTCTCGAGCAGGAGGCCGCGGCCGAGGGCGCCGTGAAGTCCGATTCGGGATTGATCATGAAGGTGCTCGTGGCGGGTGAGGGCGCGCAACCCGGGCCGACCGACGAAGTGAAGGTGCACTATCACGGAACCCTCCGCGACGGGACGGTGTTCGACAGTTCCGTGGATCGCGGCACCCCCGCCCAATTTCCGCTCGACCGCGTGATTCCGTGTTGGACGGAGGCCGTGACCCAGATGAAGGTCGGCGGCAAGAGTCGGATCGTTTGCCCGGCGGCCATCGCGTACGGCTCGCGCGGCATGGGATTGATCCCGGGCGATGCGGCCCTCGTCTTCGAGGTGGAATTGCTCGAGATCGTCGAGTAGCGGGAGGCCGCGCCCGGCCGGGTTTCAGACCGCCGGGGACACCGCTCCGAGCAGGGACGACTGCGTTCCCACGGTGGTGAGCCAGAGTTGGTGGACCGCTCGCGTCGCGCCGACGTGCAGTAGCCGCCGCGAAGTGGCGGCGTCGGGATAATTGACGTCGTCCACATCCACCAGGATGACGTAGTCGAACTCCAGCCCCTTCACCTGCTCGACCTCCGTCACCTCGATGCCGGGAGCGAAGCTGAAATCCTGGTTCTCGACGCGGCGAACCGCGAGCAGGTCGTTCTTTGCGAGGCCCTCGTAGTAGAGTGCGCTCGTCGTCGCCGAAGGCGTGAGGATCGCGACCGAGGCCAGCGGCTCCCGGTTCGAGAGCTTTTGCAGTGCGTCACCCAGAAATGCCACGCAGGCTCCGCGGTCCGTAAAGCGAAACAGTTCGACCGGGGGGCCCGAGCGCGTGGCGACCGGTGGCTCGTCGTCCTCGAGCAGGTCGCCCAGCAGGGTCAACGCAAATCCCAGGATCTGCTGTGTCGAGCGATAGCTCACCCGCAGCGTTTCGACCGCGGTTCCGGGCAGGCCGAGCCCCTGCAGGAACTCGCTCCACGACGTGAAGCCGCTGTGTTCGATGACGTGTTGTTGGGTGTCGCCCGCCAGCGTGATGCTCTGGTTGCGGTCCAGGCAGCCGAGCAGAATGTGCACCTCGAGCGGGGAAAAATCCTGCACCTCGTCGATCGCGATGTGCCGGTAACGCAGCGGTCGCCCCCGGCCCAGGCGCAGCGGGCCCACCCGCAGCTGCCAGGCGCGAAGCAGCAGCGCGTCGTCCTCGGGATCCAGCTCCGGGTGACTCTCGGAGTCGCCCTCGAGACGCGCGAAGAGCTCCTCGTTGCGCCGCCGGTTCCACTCGACGAAGCGCCGGATCTCTTCGCTCGAAAATGTGCCGGGCGCGTGTTTGGCGCAGGTATCGATCAGCAGGGTCTCGGCGGTGAGCGCGCTCGCCCAGTCGTCGAGCGCCTGGTTGCCGCTCTTCGGTCCGCGGATCCGCCGCACCTGCTCGATCAGCGCAATTTCCATCACGGGATGGAGTTTCAGACGCTGGACGAGTGCGGGAGTGTCCTCTCGGGTGCGTCGCGGGAGCTGGGGAAAATGGCGCTGTCGCTGCTCGATCAGCCAGCTGTGTAGGGTCGAGATCTCGACGTTCGAAAGTCCGAGCGATGGGAGGACGTGCCCCACGTAATTGCGCAGGGCAGGGGAGAAGACCGTGACGAGTGTCTTCGCAGAATCCACCTCGGGGTCATTGAAGGCGAGGTAGGCGATCCGGTGCAGCGCGACCGTCGTCTTGCCCGAACCCGCGGTTCCGCGAATCGCGAGATAGCCGGTCGAAGGCCGGGTGATCAGCTCGAACTGCTCCGGATCGATCAGGCTCGTGATTTCGGGCAGGTGCTTGTCGGCGCGGCCGCTGTAGCCCGGTGTGCCGAGCTGCGGCGCACCCTCGTCGGGTTCGCGCGCGCGCAGCGCGCTGGCTTCGCCTCCAGCCAGCGCGGGCTTCTCGCGCTCGATGCGAACCCACGCATCGCCTTCCGCCCTCGGGGCGACGAAGACGCCCTCCGGGCTTTCGACGCGCTCCAGCACGCCTTCCCGGATGTTGACGGTTCGACGAGCGAGCACTTCTCCGCTGTGGATCCGGTCACCCAGGGCCTCTTCGTATTCTTCGCCTTGCTGGTAGCGGTAGAAGATCTTTGAAATCGGCGCATTTCGCCAATCGACGATGCGCAGGCCGCCCTCGATGCAGGTCGCTCGACCCAGGCAGAGATCGCGCTCGCGACCGTCTTCGAGCAGCCGCAGGTGGGCGAAGTAGGGCGAGTTCGGATCGACCCGGGCGCCGCCCCGCGCGGAGCGCAGCTGAGCGAGCAACGCAGTCTGACGATTCCACTGCTGGGTGAGCGCAGCCGTATCCTTGTTGTCGCTGCGAGACAGGAGTTGCTCGCGAATGCCTTCGAGTTCCCTGACGATCGGAGCCTCATCGGGCTCCAGCGGATCCTCGATTTCACGCAGCAGCGACGTGACACGCAGCAGCAGTTCCAACTCCTCGGCGACGATCCGATTCGACAACGATTCTCCTGGGAGCCGGCTAGCGGGGCGTGAGATGGTTTGGGCAAAAAATGGCCATGGAGCTTACCATCTCCTGCGATGGGGATCGCATCGGATTGCGGGCGAGGCGCTCGAGCTGAATATCTGGGGCGTCTGGACGACCGCCGCGAAACGGCGGCGCTGCGCTCGCGTCACGCGGCGATCGCCGCGAACTTGCGCCTGCTCGTATTTGCGGTCGGCGTCGCGATGGCGTGGCTCGCGTTCGGGAGCAAGACGCTATTCGCGGGCTGGCTGGCCGCTCCGATCCTGCTCTTCGTCGCGCTGCTCTTTGCGCACGATCGCCTGCTCGCCGAACGCGAACGCGCGCTGCGCTCCGTGGCGTTCTACGAAAGGGCCATCACCCGCCTCGAATCTCGTTGGGCGGGGGGCGGTACGCGAGGCGAGCGCTTCCGAGATCCCCACCACCCCTACTCGGATGACCTCGATCTGGTGGGGGAGGGCTCGCTGTTCGAACTCCTGTGCGCGGCGCGCACGCGGGCGGGCGAAGACACCCTCGCGGCGTGGCTGTTGGGGCCGGCGACGTCGGATGAGATCCGATCGAGACAGGAAGCAGTTCGAGAACTGACCCCGCAGCTCGATTTGCGCGAAGACCTCGCCCGGCTCGGCGACGAAGTTCGGGCCGGGCTCCACCCCGAGGCGGTCTGCGCGTGGGGTGCGGCGCCGCCCGCAATCGCGTCGAAGCTTCCGGCCGCAGTCGCGGCGGGGCTCGCGTTGCTGGCGCTCGCGGGCCTCGCGTGCTGGATCGCAACGCCGCTGGGGCCACTTCCGTTCTTGCTCGCGCTGTCACTCGAAGCGATCTTCTGGGGCGTCTATCGCTCGCGTTTCTTGGCGGTGGTGCGCGCCGTCGAACTCCCGGGGCGGGATCTCGGGCTGCTCGCGCACCTGCTCGAGCGCCTCGAGCGTGAATCGCACCGGGCACCCCGTCTGGTTGCACTTCGCGCCGCGCTGGAAACGAGTGGCGCACCGGCTTCGGTGTGTATCGCGCGGTTGCGGCGACTGATCGACCTGCTCGACGCGCGCCGCAATCAACTCTTCTTTCCCGTGGCGGCGGTGTTGCTCTGGACTCCGCAGCTGGCGTTTGCGATCGAACACTGGAGGCTGCAATTCGGGCCGGACCTCGGGCGCTGGATCGACGCGGTCGGCGAATTCGAGGCGCTCTGCGCGTTTGCGACCTTCCACTACGAGCACCCCGATTACGCGTTTCCCGAGATCGTCGAAGGCGCGCCGCGCTTCGAGGGCGAGGCGATCGGACACCCGCTGCTGCCGGGCGACCGCTGCGTTCGCAACGATTTGACGCTGTCCGCCGAGAAACCGGTGCTGATCGTCAGCGGTTCCAACATGTCGGGCAAGAGCACGCTGTTGCGCACGGTCGGCATCAACACCGCGCTCGGTTTGGCCGGTGCTCCGGTCTGCGCGAAGGCGCTGCGGCTCTCGCCGCTCGCGATTGGAGCCTCGATCCGACTGCAGGATTCGCTGCTCGAGGGCAATTCGCGCTTCTACGCGGAGATCCTGCGCTTGCGTCAGATTGCCGAGCTTTCGCAAGGCGGACTTCCCGTGCTGTTTCTACTCGACGAAATCCTGAACGGAACGAACTCCCACGATCGCGGAATCGGCGCCGAAGCGGTGGTGCGAAATCT
>JAFDBP010000071.1 GCA_019313245.1 Deltaproteobacteria bacterium | reverse complement strand
GAATGTGCGTCGATTTGAACCGCTGCCTCTATTACAGCGACGCCAACGGCGAAGACTTCGACGCCGCGAAACCCCTGCGTCGGGTTCTCACCGTGATGGACGCCATCGTCGCGGGAGAGGGCGAAGGCCCGCTCGCACCTCGGGACGCACCGGTCGGCGCCATCCTCGCCGCCACGGATCCCGTCGCCCTCGATCTCGTCGCACTGCGCCTGATGGGCTTCGACGAGCAGAAGATCCCCAAGATCCGCGAGCCGATGGCCAATCGCAAACTCCGGGTGACCGAAGTCAACAGTCCCGACGACGTCATCGTCTTCGAACCCGACCCCCGAAACAACGAGCGGCGATGCCGCCGCCTGAGTGACATTCGCTGCGAACGCGTATTCGCCGCCCATCCGGGCTGGGCCGGATACATCGAAAGGGGTTCCGCATGAAGCAGATCGTCCAGAGTCCGCGCAGCGGCAAACTCGAACTCGTGGAGGTTCCGGCTCCCGCTCTCGCTCCGGGCTTCGTGCTCGTTCACAACCACTTTTCCGTGGTCTCACCCGGGACCGAGAAACAAGCGATGGACTTCGCGCGCAAGTCGATGCTCGGCAAAGCGCGCAGCCGGCCCGATCTCGTCAAACAGGTGACCCACAAGCTCGTGCAGGAGGGGCCGCTCCCCACCTATCGCGCCGTCACCACACGCCTCGACGCGCCTCAGCCCCTCGGTTATTCGTGCGCGGGCGTCGTCGCGGCGGTTGGGGAGGGGGTGACGAACTTCGCAGTCGGCGACCGCGTCGCGTGCGCAGGTGCGGGCTATGCGAACCACGCGGAAATCGTCTGCGTCCCCGAGAATCTCGTTGCGCTCGTGCCCGATGGCGTCGCGCTGGACAAGGCCGCGTTCTCGACGCTCGGCGCCATCGCGATGCAGGGCCTGCGGGTCGCCGAACCCAGCCTCGGCGAAATTGCCGCGGTCATCGGGCTCGGATTGATCGGCCAGCTATCCCTACAGCTTCTCTCCGCGAACGGTTGTCGGGTATACGGAATCGACCTCGACGCGACGCGCGTCAAACAGGCACTCGACCAGGGCGCCGAATGGGGCGCATCTCCCGCAGACGATCACAGCAGTTGGCGCAATCGGGCCACTGCGGGGTACGGAGCGGATTTCGCGCTGGTCACCGCCGCCTCCAGCAGTTCGGCACCGATCGAACTCGCAGCGGAATTGTGTCGCATGAAGGGGCGCGTCGTGGCCGTCGGCTCGACGGCGATGGATCTCGAGAGGCGGAGCTTCTACGACAAAGAACTCGAGTTGCGGATGAGCATGTCGTACGGACCGGGGCGCTACGACCGGCGTTACGAAGAGCTGGGGCTCGACTACCCGATCTCGCACGTGCGCTGGACGGAAAACCGCAACCTCCAGGCGTTTCTCGCACTGATCGCCTCGAACGCCATCGACCCGGGGCGCATGGACACCCAGGCCGTCGATTTCGACGAGGCCGAGTCCGCCTACGAAGATCTCGCCAGCGGCGAGCGGCGGTCTCTCGCGATCGTCTTCCGCTATGCGGGCAATGCGAGCGAGGCGCGCAGCCTTCCCGTGGCGCCGTCGACACCGCGCGCGGCCGTCGATGCGCTCGGCGTCGCGTTCGTCGGAGCGGGAAACTACGCCAAGGGCATCCTGCTGCCCGCCGTCGCCAAGGCAGAGAGCGTCCGGTTCGCGCAGGTGATCACCGCGACGGGACCGTCGGCGCGACGAACCGCGGAAAAATTCGGCTACGCGCGTTGCGGTACCGACCCCGAAGCCGCGTTCGCAGACGCTGAGGTGGGAATGGTCTTCATCGCCACCCAGCACGACAGTCACGCGCCGCTCGCCGAGCGCGCGCTGCGCGCCGGCAAGGCCGTCTGGCTCGAAAAGCCGGCCGGATTGAACCGCGAGCAGGTCGACTCCGTGATCCGGGCGGCCCGCGAAACCGACGGCTTCCTCGCGATCGGCTACAACCGGCGATTCTCGCCCCACGCGCGCAGCGTCCGAGCGGCGTTCGAGAATCGCCGCGGCCCGCTCGCGATCCGCTACACGGTTTCACCCGGCCCCACGCCCGGAGGCACGTGGCATACCGATCCCGAAGTCGGCGGCGGGCGCGTCATCGGCGAAGTCTGCCACTTCGTCGACCTCTGCACCTATCTGGTCGGCAGCGCGCCCACGCGCGTCTTCGCGCGCGCGTTCGGCAAGGATCCCGAAACCGACTATTCCATCGTCGCACTACTCGGTTTCGCAGATGGCTCGACGGCGACCGTCGAGTACCTGGCGAATGCGAGCAGCGAACTGCCAAAGGAGCGATTCGAAGTCTCCGGCGACGGGCGCACCGCGAGTTGCAACAACTTCCGCACCACGACCATCAGCGGGCACAAGGGCGTAAAGACGATCAATCAAGACAAGGGTCAGACGACCGCGGTCTCGGAAGTGATCGCGGCAGTCCGCAAGGGCGAGCCGTCTCCGTTCGACCTGAATCACATCGCCGGCGTGTCCCACACCACGCTCGCGATGCTGGCATCCGCGCGCAGCGGCCGCGAAATTGACCTGGGTTGAGTTCGAGTCGATGTTGGCGGCCAACTCGAATCCCGGGCGCAGTCTACGGAGCAAAAAGCTTGCGCTCGGATTATGCTGACCGAGAATTTCCGCGGACACTAGCTGCCGCGAAGAGCTTGGAGGGTACACTGCGCGTCGGTCGATTTCTCCGCACGGTGTCCCATCTCACACCGTCGCAAATCTGGCATCGCAGCCGGAACACTGCGCGTCGGAACTTCTGGGTCCGATGCGGCTCGCGACTCGACGACCACTATCGATCTGGGGCCACAAAGCTCGGCGAGGCCAGATTCGACGACCCCGGGCTCGCCCGAGTTGCGTCGTTGCGCTGCGGGCGCGCGGAACGGGACGCTTCAGTTGCAGTTGCCCGCGATGCGCTTTAGGGGCGCTTTCGCTTCCTCGGCGAGGTTCGCGATCTGGGCGTCGACGTCGACTGGTATCGAGAGGATCTGGACGAGGGTACGCGACTCTGGAAGACACTCCTCCACGAATTCGACTACGCGATCGATCTCGCGCGAGCAGCGCGAGACAGCCGCGACGCCGCCTACCGCGATCGGCTCGCATACCTGATTGCGAGCTGGTCGGCGGCTTCTCCGATCGGCCGGCCGGATTACGCGCGAGACGTATGGAACGCTCGGGCGGTCGCGAATCGGATCATCCACTGGGCGATCGCAGGTTCGATCCTGCAACTCCAGAAGAGCGACCCGCTTCACGCCCAGCTGCGGGAGCAGGTCGCCGTGCACGCTCTCTTCTTGCGCGACAATCTCGAGTTCGATCTGCGCTGCAACCATCTGCTGCGAGACTACGTGGGCCTGTTGTTCGCAAACTCGCTGATTGGCGGTGTACCGGAGGCCCTCGAAGGCCTGCGCGTCGAAGTCGATCAGCAGATTCTCGCGGACGGCTGCCACATCGAGCGTTCGCCGCTCTATCACGCCGTGGTGCTGCAGGATCTGAT
>JAFDBP010000070.1 GCA_019313245.1 Deltaproteobacteria bacterium | reverse complement strand
GAGACGTTGGCGACGGGCTTCGCGCGGGCCGACGCCGCCTCGAGTGACCACGATACGAAGATCGACGGTGCGGCGCTGGGGCTTACGATCAGCGCGGCTTGAGGTCCGCGGTTTTTGCCTGCTTTTCGCGGCGTCCGTCGATGAAGCCCTCGATCAAGATCAAGATCACGCCAATCGTGATCCACGCGTCCGCTACGTTGAAAGTCGGATACGCCCATCGGTCTTGGAGATGGAACCGGACGAAGTCGACGACGTATCCGAGCTTGACCCGATCGACGAAGTTGCCGATGGCGCCTGCGACGATCAACGGGACGCTGACGGCGAACAGCTTTCCGCCGCGGCCGCTGACGAACATCCACAGGAGCAGCACGATCGCGCCGCCGGCGGCGACGTAGAACACACCTTTGCGGACCAAGCTCGGCATGTCGCGCATGAAGCCGAAGGCGGCCCCGCAGTTCTCGGCGTAGCGGAGCTCGAGGTAGCCCTCGATCCATACGATCGGGGCGCGCTGCTCGCGTTGCGGCAGGATGCGCCCGTAGGTGTCCGGCTCACAGACCGGGTCGGCGCCCTGCGTCGAGGGCTGCGACAGGCGGTCGAGGGCCCAATGCTTCGTGCCGAGATCCATCGCGGTCAGGAGCGCAATGGCGGTGAGGCAAAGGACGATGGCCTTGGGAGAGCGGGCGGTTCCAGACACGGCCGCCGACTCTAACAGCTCGGTTTGGCCGGTCAAATCAACCATTTACAAAAATGTGACACAAAGGCCCTAGGCAACGTGTCACGTTGTGTTACATTCCGTGCATGGCTGAGGATGACGGCAAGAGGGAGCGCCGAGACGGCCGGAAGGAGCGAGTCCTACATACGCGCGTGCCTGCGGTTCTCGAGCAGGAGCTGAAGCGGGTCGCGAATGCGTGGCGAGTTCCGGTGTCGAACGTCGTCAGGGCGTTGCTCGAAGACGCGCTCGATACTCTGGACGTCGTCGGGGCCAAGGCGGAGGACGAGCTTCGCGAAGTGGCCGAAAAGCTCGCGTCGGAGCGTCAACGCATCCGCCAGAGATCAACCGGCCAGCCGAGCGGGCCGCCTTCCGCAGCGAAGAACGAGCTCGCGGATCCGCTTGCGGGCGCCGTGGGTGCGACGCCGATCAGGCTCGTGCACGACGCGGTGTGTGGGCTGACCGGGGAGCCGCTCCGGGCCGGCTCCGAGGCGTTCATGATTTTGTTCGACGATTCCCGTCGAAAGCTGATCACGGGCAGGAACGCCCTGCCCAACACATCGACATCCAACGAGGAGAAAGCCGATGACTGAACAAGAACGAATTCGAACCAACGCGCAGGATAACGTGAATGCCGTGGTCGACCATGTGACCGAGGCTGCAGGCGCCGCCGTTTCGCTCGGCCGGCAAGTGACTGCATTGTGGGTTGGTGTGTCGCGTACCGCGATGGACGCGGCCGCCAAGACCCTCACCGCGACGTCCAACGTCATCAGTGCACTCGCCGATTCGATGGGAGAGCTTTCCGCGCGAATCGAAGGCGCGACGAAGAAAGCCTGATCTCGAGCCGGCGGGTTGGCGGTAGCCATCCACCACCACCGCTCCGTCGACCCGTCGGCTTCGCCCCTCACCGGTCCATCGGGCCGTGAGGTAGCCGTCGCCCTTCCCGCAGATGCCGAACGGCGTTGATCCCCCATCGCGTCAGAAAATAGGTCGGGAGGGCGACGAGGATTCCACACAGCAGACCGCCGATCCATAGCTCGGCGCCGGTGTTGGCGAGGAGGCGGCCCGCCTGCTGCCAGAATTCAGCCTCCAGCAAGCTGCCAAACCCATCATTCTTCAAGGCGCGACCCGTGTCGCCGAGCCACTGTCGGATGGTTGCGGGTGTGACTTCCACCTCCGGTTGCATCACCGCCGCGCCGACCTTCCAGGTCACGTAATAGAGCGGAACCGCGGTAAACGGGTTGCTGATGAAGAGGATCGGAATACCCGAGACCTTGTTCGCCTGAAGCAGTGTCGCGGCCGCGATGTAGATCAGAATCTGGAGCCCGAGCGTCGGGGTGAACGCGATGATGGCGCCGATGAACACTCCCCACGCGATGCGGTGCTGGGTGTCGTCGAGATGAAGGATGTTGTGGACGACGATCTGTTGCAGGCGTCGCCACACGTTGCGGAGGTTCATGCCGGTTCACCCCATGCGCCACCCCCCGGTGTTTCGACGCGCAGAACGTCTCCCGGCGACACTTCGACGGTGACGCGGTTCTGCAGCGGCTTCCCGTTCAATAGATTCATGCCCGTCGCCCCGTCGCCGCCGCCGCGCATACCATAGGGTGCGTGGATGCGCCGCTCGGAAACCACGGAAACACGCATGGGTGCGAGGAATTCGAGCTCACGGATCAGCCCGTCGCCTCCCGGCTGGGAACCCCTGCCTCCCGAATCGGGCCTGAGGGAGAAACGCCGCACCCGGATCGGAAAGCGCGTCTCCAGAACCTCGGGATCGGTACACTTCGAATTGGTCATGTGCGTGTGCACCGCGGACGCACCGGGCCGCGATGGCGTCGCGCCGGCGCCACCCCCGAGCGTTTCGTAATATGCGATTTGGGCGTCCCCGAAGGTGATGTTGTTCATCGTTCCCTGGCTCGCAGCGGCGAGACGGAGCGCCCCAAGGAGAACATCCACGATGCGCTGCGAGGTTTCGACGTTGCCCGCCGCGACCGCGCGGTGTGGCTCGGGCGATAGGAGCGAGTCTTCCGGAATCCGAACCGTCACGGGGCGGAGACAGCCGCTGTTCAGGGGGATCGGTTTGCCGACCAGCACGCGGAGGACGTAAAGAACCGCGGCCATCGTGACGGCTCGCGGGGCGTTGAGATTGGTGTCGACCGCCGCGTCCGTTCCGGAGAAATCGATGTCCATCGCATCGTCGTCCACGGTGACGCGGACCGCAATGCGAGTGCCGTCGTCGAGTCGATCTTCGAATCGATGCTCGCCGTTCGGCAGGTTCGAAATGGCGCGGGATGTCAGGTCTGCCGCGTTGTCTTGGATGTGCCGCATGTACGCAGCAACGACATCCAAACCGTAGCGCGCGAGCAGGTCCTCGAGAAGCTGCATGCCCTTCTCGTTGGCGGCGATCTGCGCCTGAATGTCGGCGATGTTCTCATCCGGGTTGCGAGCGGGGTACGGTCCGCCGCTGAGGGCTGCGCGAAGGGTGGTCTCCTCGAAGCGACCCTCGCTGACGATCCGTAAGTTGCGCAGCACGACGCCCTCCTCTTCGAGGCGACGCGAGAACGGAGGCATCGAGCCAGGCGTCACCCCGCCGACGTCGGCATGGTGACCCCGCGACGCAACCACGAATCGCAGGGTTCCGCTGTCGTCGTGCACCGGTGTCACGACCGTGATGTCCGGAAGATGCGAGCCACCTGCGGCCGGATCGTTGGTGACGAATACATCGCCTGGCTTTGCGCGACCGTGGGTGGTCAGGACGGCACGAACCGACTCGCCCATCGCACCGAGATGGACGGGGATATGAGGCGCATTGGCGACGAGCCCCCCATCGGAGTCGAAGATCGCACACGAGAAATCGAGGCGGTCGCGTATGT
>JAFDBP010000069.1 GCA_019313245.1 Deltaproteobacteria bacterium | reverse complement strand
GTCGCCGTCGGTGTCGGCCTTCGTCGGGTCGGGCCCGCCCCCTCCGAAGATGTTGAGGAGCAGCTCGTCGCCGTCGGTGAGGCCGTCGCCGTCGGTGTCGGGGTGGTGGGGGTCGGTGGCGTGGGTGTAGATCTCGTCGCCGTCGTTCAGGCCGTCGCCGTCGGTGTCCGGATTCGTCGGATCGGTCAACGCCAGGTACTCGTCGAGGTTGAGCAGGCCGTCGGCGTCCCCGTCCAGCGCGGCGTCGCTGGGATCGGTGGGGTCGAGCCCGTAGTAGAGTTCCCAGTCGTCGTCCATTCCGTCGTTGTCGAGGTCGACGAACGGCAGGTAGCCGCAATCCACGCCCACCGTCTGGAAGGCGGCATCGACCTGGGTCACCGAGCGATGCAGGTCCCTGGCGGATTCGAGGACACCGCAGGCGCCCGTCTGGAAGGTTTCGCTGGGCGTCCAGTAGTTTTGATTCGCGTGTGAAAAGAGTTCGAACGTGTCGCGAACCGTCCAGCCCGGCGTGTTCGAGAGGAGGAAGTAGGCCCGGTTGTAGACCCCGCTGCTGTAATGGACATCCATCCCGGGGTAGTAATCGCTCGCATGCCCGATCGAGACGCCATCGAGTGTTGGATCCTCGAAGTATCGAAGTGCGGGCTGCGTCTTCATGATGTCTGCGCCCGCCAGCCAGTCGACGCTGTTCTTCCAGTAGAACTCGGCCGCCTCACCGGAGACGTCCGAGTACGACTCGTTGATGCCCCCGGATTGGCCGTCGTAGATCAGGTCCGAATTCTGCTCGGTGAACCCGTGACTCACTTCGTGGGCCGAGACGTTGATGTCGACCAGCGGATAGAACTTCGTGTGTCCGTCGCCAAACGTCATGGTGGCGCCGTCCCAGAAGGCGTTCTCGTAGTTGGTCGAGTAGTGGACGCGCATCGTGAGCTGGAAGGTCAACGGTGGGACGCCAATCCAATCCATGAACATGTCGAAGACGACGCCACCGAAGAAGTGGGCGTCGTTGAGCGGCGAGAAGGCGCCGTTGATTTCCTTGAAGAGATTCTCCGGGCAGGTGAACGTATAGGGAGAGGTGCCCGAGGTGCCGTGGTTCAGGTTCACGGTCTTTACGTTGGTGTTGTCCATCACGCAACTGGATCCCGTCTGCGTGACGTTCAGTGGCGGGTAATCCGTGCCGAACACATAGCGGCCCGTCTTGGTGTTGCCGCCGGGGCCGAAGGCGTCGACGTGCGTCAAGCCCTCCCATTGTTGAACGATTTCGCCCGTGTGGGCATCGACGAGGGAGAACGGCCGGGTCGGCGCGCGAGCGTCCTTCTCGGAGAAGTATTCGATTGCGTAGACTTCGCGGGCCGGCTCGCCATCGGAGAGCAGGATGACCAGCTCGACGGATTCGCGGAAGAAAGCGCGGTCCGGTTCGTCGTGGCCCCGGCTCCGCTTGGCGAGCATCAGCGCTTCGTCGGGCGCAATCGTCGCGGAGCGCTCCTCGGCTGCGCGTTCGGCCAGCGCGCTCTTTTGCAGGCCCAGAACGATCCGTCCCGAGGCTTCGGCGGAATTCCATCCCGGGCTGGCGTGAACCACGAGCTGTTCGCCCCAGACGGGCATTCCCGCGTACTTCTGCTGATAGCGGATGTGGACGTTGCCGTAGCGATCGACGTTGCGTTGCAGCTCGACCAGTTCGTCATCCGGTCCCGCTCCGGGAACCGACGGTCGAGGCTGGGCGGATGCGCTTCGGTTCGATTTGCGCGTGGCGCGCAACAGGCTCCAGGCGTCTAGCGACCTGGCTTCGACGATCTCGTACTGGATCTCCGCTTCGCCGCCACCCGTCACGTCCGATTCGCTGTGCGCCACTTCGGACGATTGATCCGCCGCGGCCGCACGCTGCGGCAGCAGCGCTGTGAATCGGGCCCAAAGCGGGGTTTGCGGATGCACCAACTCCGGACTCGATGTGAACGCCAACAGCAAAAGCAGGACCGGGGCGAGGCGCCGGGTCCAGCTTCGGGCGCGCGTTACGAGCCGAGATTGCATGGCAAGCGAGATTGCCCTGTCAACAAGCGTCGCGTGTAAAGTGCTGGTGCCCGATGAACTTGACACATTGTACTCATTTGTGAGAATCTTGTGGACGTAAAACCGTGTCGCCCCGATTATTTTGCGCGCAATTCTCTTCGAGGTCGCGCTGTGGTGGGCTTCGCGATCCACCCGACGAAATGATGGGCGACCACACAGTCGAGGATGTTCGCCGTTTCGCTCGATCGGGTGCCCGATCGTCGATCCGGAGCGGTTCTAAAGCGCCGGTTTGGATGCGTTTTTGCTGAAACGATCCGGTGCGGGCACACTCGGGTCGGATGCCGACTCGATTTTGGGCAAGCTGGGGAGAACCGTGGGTCTCACCGCCGCTCGCGGGTGCTGCGTCGCTGCGCTGCTCGTCTCGCTGCTGTTCTCGTCGTCAGCTGAAGCCACAGAAGATCCGCTCGAGGCGGGTCAGGGGGGTGCTGCGAGCGATGCGCCGATCGCAGCCTCCGCCAGCTTCCCATTGCTTCTCTACAGCGTCGATTTCGAGCCGCCGCTCCACAATCCGGGCGCTCCGCCGGCGGTTGGTGAGGGCAGCGCGCCGCGTCGCACGCCGACACGGCTGCGATACGGAGACCCGTTGGTCGTCGCGTCGATGGGATCGCAACCGGGTCAAGCGTTGGAACTCGATCCGAGTGTCGATCGCTACGACCAGGTGAGCTTCGCGCTCGCGAGCAATCTCGACGGGGGCGGTTTCGACGATCAGTATCCGACCTATTACTTCGAATTGACGGTGACCATCGCGAACGCGGGCGCAGATGCGTCCGGTTTCAGCATCTTGTTGGACGGGCCGATGGCGCAGCAGATCACCTTTGCACCGAACGGAGTGATCAGCGCGTTGGCTTCGTGGGATCCGGATGCCGGGTTCGAGGGTTACCGCAGCGCGATCGGGCGATTCGATGTCGGCGTGCCGAAGCGCGTTGGGATCAGGCTGGACGCGACTTTGGGCCAGTGGGCGATCCTGCTCGATCGAAATCTCGCGCTGAGCGGGCGCTATCCGATGTCGTGTGCGGCGCACTTCGACGGTCAGTGCATCCGGGGCCTGCGCGTGAACGCCGAGGGCTCGACGCGAGCGCTGGTCGACGATGTCGTCGTGATGGATCGCGAACTCGAATTCGAAGTTCGGATCCGGCGCACCGTGGATTCGAACGTCGTCGTGCCGCACAGCCTCATGCTCATCGAGGTGACCCTGATCGGAACCGAAATCATCGACGTCGCCCGGCTGGATCTCGACAGTCTGAAGTTGGGCCCCAGCGCTGCGCCGGTCTGGAAGATCGTCAAGCAACACGATTTCAATCGAGATGGCTTCCAGGATCTGATCGTCCGGTTCCGGGCGAACGACACCGGCCTCGAGCCGACTGCCGAGCAGGCCTGCCTGGAGGGCGAGATCGACGAAATTCCCTTCTACAGCTGCAACGCAATCCGAGTACCGCCACCGGTGAGAACCAGCAAGTGACTGCGCGCACGCAATAGCGCGGAAG
>JAFDBP010000068.1 GCA_019313245.1 Deltaproteobacteria bacterium | reverse complement strand
CGGTTGGCGACCGCGCGCCCGTGGACGACGTCGCGCACCGCGAGTTCCACGATCTTTCCGCTGCGGGTTCGCGGAATGTCCGACACCTGGATCACGCGCGCGGGCACGTGCCGCGGGCTCGCCTGCTCGCGGATTCGCGCCCGGATCCGCTCGACCAGCGGCCCGTCGAGTTCGACACCGTCGCGCAGCCGGACGAAGAGAACCACGCGCACATCGCCCTGCCAGTCCTGACCGATCACGAGGCTCTCGAGAACTTCGTCGATCTGCTCGACCTGCCGGTAGATCTCGGCGGTTCCGATCCGCACACCGCCCGGGTTCAAGATCGCGTCGGAGCGCCCGTAGACGACGATCCCGCCGCGCTCGTTGAGTTCCGCAAAATCCCCCTGGCACCAGACGCCGGGAAATTTCTCGAAGTACGCGGCGCGATAGGACTCTCCATCCGGATCGTTCCAGAAACCCAGCGGCATCGACGGGATCGGGGCCGTGCAGACGAGTTCGCCCTTCTCGCCGACGACGGATCGCCCATTTTCGTCGTAGATCTCGGCCTTGACTCCGAGGCAGCGCGTCTGGATCTCGCCCCGCCAGACCGGCCCGATCGGGTTGCCGCCGACGAAACAGGCGACGATGTCGGTGCCGCCCGAAATCGACGACAGGCAGAGATCGCGCTTGATCTTCGAGTAGACGTAGTCGTAACTCTCGGCGACCAGCGGCGAGCCGGTCGACAGCATGGTTTCCAGGCTCGACAGATCGTGCGTGCGGGCGGGCTCGAGTCCGGCCTTGGCGAGCGCGTCGATGAACTTCGCAGAAGTGCCGAAGATCTTCATCCGCTCGCTCTCGGCGAAATCGAATAGCGCGTTTCCGTCCGGATGGAAGGGCGAGCCGTCGTAGAGCAGCAGGGTTGCCTCCGACGCGAGGCCCGACACCAACCAGTTCCACATCATCCAACCGCAGGTCGTGAAATAGAAGAAGCGATCGTCCGGCTTGAGATCGACGTGCAGGCAGTGCTCCTTCAGGTGCTGGAGCAGGACTCCGCCGGCGCGGTGAACGATGCACTTCGGCGCCCCGGTCGTTCCGGAGGAATAGAGGATGTAGAGCGGGTGATCGAACGGGAAAGGCTCGAATTCGATCGGCTCGGAGTCGAACGCTTCGAGCGCGTCGGAATAGCCGACGGCGTCCGAAACGCCATGGGCCGGCGCGTCCGAGCCCGCGTAGGCTGCGATCACGACCTTCCGCAACGAGGGGAGCCGCTCGCGGATTCCCTCGACGCGCTCCGTCGAATCCCACCACTTGCCGCCGTAGCGGTAGCCGTCGGTGGCGAACAGAACCGCGGGTTCGATCTGGCCAAAGCGATCGACCGCGCCCTGGATGCCGAAGTCGGGCGAGCACGACGACCAGATCGCGCCGAGACTGGTCGTCGACAACATCGCCACGATGGCTTCGGGCGTGTTGGGCAGGTACCCGGCGACGCGATCGCCCGCGCGCACCCCCCACGCCCGAAGCTGCCGCCGCAATCGCGAGACGGCGTCGTAGAGTTCCGAGAAGCTGAGCGATCGTGCGACGCAGTCCTCGCCGCGAAAGATCAGCGCCGGGGCGTCATCGCGCCGGCGCAGCAGGTTTTCGGCGTAGTTGAGGCGCGCCTCGGGAAACCAGCGCGCGCTGGGCATCCGATCGCCGTCCCGCAGCACGCAATCGCCTCTCTGCTGGCAGGAGACCCCGACGAACGACCACAGCGATGTCCAGAACTTCTCGGGCTCTTCGATCGACCAGCGGTAGAGGGTCGGATAGTCGCCGATCGGGATCTGCCACTCTTCCTCGACCGCCCGCATGAATCCGGTCAGGTTGGCCCTTTCCATCCGCTGCCGGCTGGGCTGCCAGATCGGCCTCATGGCGGATTCTCCTGCGGGATCGCGGGCGAGAGGTCTCGCGGCGGGCGACGAATGTAGGCCTCGGAGACGCGAGAGGCGAGCCCGCGGCGCGAGGTTGCGCAACCGGCAGCACCTATCCACAATCCCGCTGATTCTTCGCACACCGGGAGATTGGATTGAGCTACGTGATCGCCGCCTACGCAATCGTCATCGGATCGCTCGTCATCTACGCGCTGCGGATGCACAGCGAGCGCCGCAAACTGATCAGACAGAACGAGCGGGGAGCGAATGCTTCAGGCAGGCGCTGATTTCGGCCGATTTCTTCGGCCGAAATCCGAGATTGGAAATCGCATCGGTACCGGTGGCCCGACTACCGAACCCATTCGGGGAGCTGGCTCGAATCGTCGCTGATCGTGCGATCGCAACCCGTCAGCAACACACCTGCGAATCCCGCCGCGGCCAGCGCGACGAGCACCCAATGCAGAATCGATGACCCTCGACGCATCGCACTCCCCTCTTCGATCCGAGATTCCGAAATCGCTCGACCGATCGGGCCCCGGAACTCGACGGACCCGATCATCCAGTCTTTATCAACATCGGGCCGAAGATTCCAGACCTCGCGCGCCCGAAGCCCCAAGTTCTCCGCGCGCAGCCGATTCACGGCAAAGAGATCAGAGCAGGATGCCAGCCACGCAACCGGTCATGAAAGTCGCCAGCGAGCCCGAAACGATCGAGCGGACACCGAGCAATGCCACCTCGGGTCTGCGGCTCGGCGCGAGACCGCCGATCCCCCCGAGCAGGATCGCGAGCGAGCCGAAGTTTGCAAAACCGCAGAGCGCGTAGGAGGCGATCACCGCCGATCGCGGCGCAATCGCTCCGGCCGCGACGAGTTCGGCCAGATCCGCGTAGGCGATGAACTCGTTGAGCACCGTCTTGATGCCGAGCAGTGCCCCCACCTGACTCGCGTCGTGCCACGGAATCCCCAGCAACCAGGCCAGCGGCGCGAGCGCAAAGCCGAGCAGCTTCTGCAGGCTGAGATCGTCGGCACCGAACCATCCCCCGACGGATGCGATCAGCGCGTTCGCGAGCGCGATCAGCGCGACGAACGCGATCAGCAATGCGCCCACGTAGGCGGCCAGGCGCAATCCAGCCAGCGCTCCCTGGGCGGCCGCGTCGATGATGTTGACGGCCGTCTTTTCGTGGACGGACCGACTCTGCGCGAGCGTTTCGGGCCGACCGGTTTCGGGGATCATCAGCTTGGCGATCGAGATACCGGCCGGAGCCGAGAGCAGGCTGGCGGTGGCGAGATGCCCCGCATAATCGCCGCCCCCGAGCATGCCGACGTAGCTGAGCATCACCGAGCCCGCGACCGTCGCCATCCCCATCGTCATCAACAAGAAGAGTTCGGATCGCGTCATGCGCTCGAGGTAGGGCTTCACGATCAGAGCGGACTCGGTCATGCCCAGAAATAGATTCGCAACGGCCGCGAGGCTCTCGGCTCCCGACGTGCGCATCGTGCGCGAAAGCAACACCGACAGTCCGTCGACCACCCGCTGCATGATTCCGATGTGGTAGAGCACGGCAAACACGCTTCCCATCACGATGATGATGGGCAAGACGTTGACGACGAACGAAAATCCCGTGTCGGCGAGAGAGCCGAAGACGAAACGCGCACCGACGTCGGTAATGCTCATCAGCGCTCGCGCCAACGCATCCATGCCGTCGAAGAACGGTCGGCCCACGGGCGTCTTCAACAACAGGATGGCGAGCCCGAACTGGAGGCCCAGCCCCCAGCAGACCACGCGCCACGAGACCTGGCGGCGGTCGCTCGACAGCGCCCAGGCGATCGCGACCAAGACGACCAACCCGAGCGCGGAAACGGCGCGTTCGGCAATCACCTAGGCAGCTCCTCGTTCACGCACCGCCTCGGCGAGTGCGCGAGCGGCGGCGCGGGGATCGGTAGCCGCGGCAATCGCCGAGATCACCGCGACGCCCGCGGCGCCCGCCTCGATCACCCGCGCGACGTTGCCGAGATCGATCCCGCCGATCGCGATGACCGGCCTCGGCTGCACGGCGCGCACCACCTCTGCGAGTCGTTCGACACCCCGAGGCTCGTGGGGAGAGTCTTTGGATCCCGTCGCGAAGATCGGCCCGAACGCGATGTAGTCGACCGCATCCTCTGAGGCCTCGCGTGCTTGCGCGAGCGAGTGCGTGGATCGCCCGATCAGCAACCGCGAGCGCGCGGCCGCCGGAATCCGCGACGGGGGAATGTCTTCCTGGCCGAGGTGCACGCCGTCCGCGCCCGCCGCGAGCGCCAGATCGAAGCGATCGTTCACGAAGAACGCGGCGCCGAATTCGCGCGTGAGCGCTCGGATGGCCTCGGCCCACTCGAGCGCCGTCGAGTCCGCAGCACACTTGGCGCGCAGCTGCACGACGCGAGCCCCGCCCTCGCAGGCGGCCCGCGCCTGCTCGACCGGGTCGAGTTTCCACTGCGGTGCGTCGTCGGCGAGCACCATCAATCCGCGGAGCGAGGCGCTCATT
This sequence comes from Deltaproteobacteria bacterium, assembly GCA_019313245.1. GTDB lineage: Bacteria > Myxococcota_A > UBA9160 > UBA9160 > SMWR01 > JACZVU01. The sequence goes on along the minus strand of JAFDBP010000068.1, from coordinate 36,739 downwards.
TTCGACCCGGCGACACGAGATCGAGTTCCGCGATCTTCACACACGGCGCATTTCGATCGATGTCGAGCCGGGCTGCCGCGCGAAGCCAGTTGCCCTCGGCATGCAAACGCGCGGCCTCCAGCAAGGGGCGCGCCACGTCAGGCCGCCCGCTCCTCTTCGCACGGCGCGGGCGTGGGTTTCACTGCGGCGAAGTAACTGCTCGTCAGTTCGAGAATTTCGTCGACGTCGTGCGATTCCAGTACCCGCTGCCGAAATTTCACGCTTCCGCTCAGACCGCGCGAGTAGGCGGAAACGTATTTCTTCAGGTTCGCGGAAAGCGCTCGAGAGTTCGCAAAAGCGCTTTGGATCAAACCGATGTGCTTCTCGATCGTCGCGAGCCTTTCGGCGCGGGTGGGTCGGCTCGGGGATGCGCCCCCCGCGAGCGACAGCGCCTGCTCGAAGATCCACGGGTTTCCCATCGCGCCGCGACCGATCATCACCCCCGCGGCCCCGGTGTCGGCGAGCATCTCGAAGACATCTGCAGCTGTAACGACGTCTCCATTGGCGAGAACCGGGATCTCGGGTACCGCCTCGACGACGCGGCGGATGATGGAGCGATCCGCGCGCCCGGTGTACTGCTGGGCGCGGGTGCGCCCGTGGACCGAGATCAATTCGGCTCCCTCGTCGACTGCAATGCGCGCGAACTCCGGCGCGACGATCGACTCGGCGTCCCAGCCCGTGCGCATCTTGACCGAAAGGATTCCCGAGAAATTCTTGCGCATGGCGCGGACGATCCGGCCCGCGTGTGGCAGGTCGCGCAACAGCGCCGAACCGGCGCGGTTCTTGATGAACTTCTTCACCGGGCAACCCACATTGAGATCCACCCAGGCCGCGCCATCGGCCTCGAGCATGCGGCAGGCCTCGCCGAGAATTTCGGGCTCCGATCCGAACAACTGGAAGGCGACCGGGGCTTCTCGCGAACTCGTCTCCAACAGCCGGCGGGTCTTGGCGCCGCCCATCACGAGCCCCTTGGCGCTGACGGTCTCGGTAAAGCTCAGCGCGGCGCCCGCCTGCCGCGAAATCAGCCGGAACGGGAAGTTCGACACGCCCGCCAGCGGAGCGAGCACGAGATTGTTCTCCAACCGCAACTGGCGGAGCTGGATCGGACGGATGGCGCTGCGGTCGATGGGCGGTTGGGTCACGGGAAGTCTCGGGATCGTCTCTGGCGATCGGTAACGGCGCGGAATCGCCGGGATCGCGCCTAATCGATCTGCAGCCTAGCGGGCGAGCGCCGACCCGTCGAGCGCGAAGAGGCCCGAATTCCAAGCAGAAAAGGCGCGCGCGGGGCTGGGCTCGGGCTAAGGTTGTCGCCATGCGCCAGGGAATCACACCGGCTGAAGCCCTTCGGATCGTGCTGGAACACGCGCCGCCGCTCGGCGCGGAGACGACCTCGGTCTCGGACGCCCGCGGCCGGGTGCTCGCCGAGGGCGTCCGCTCGGCCCGCCGCCTGCCGCCCTCCGACAATTCCGCGATGGACGGCTTCGCGGTCCGCAGCGCAGACCTCGCCTCGGCGTCCGCCGAGCGTCCCGTCACACTCGAAGTGATCGGCGAGATTCCCGCCGGCGGATCGAGCGAGCTCACGCTGCGTGCGGGTGAAGCCGCGCGCATCTTGACCGGCGCTCCCGTCCCGCCCGGCAGCGATGCGGTCGTCATGCAGGAGGACACCGCGCGCGACGGCGATCGGGTGACGATCGGCATCTCTCCCCAGCCGCGTGCACACATCCGGGACGCGGGGGAAGATGTCGAAATCGGCGATCAGGTGCTCGAAGCGGGCGCGCTGGTCGGGCCCGCAGAAATCGGGATGCTCGCGTCGCTCGGGCGCAGCGTCGTTTCCGTCCACCGGCGCCCTCGCGTGGCCATCCTCTCGGGCGGTGACGAACTGGTCGAGCCCGACGGTGACACCAGCGGCGGTCGCATCGTGGCGTCGAATTCGTATTCGATCGCCGCGCAATGTCTGGAGGTCGGCGCAGAGCCCGTTTATCTCGGCATTGCGCGAGACACACCCGAAGACATCGAGCGGCACCTGCGGGCGGGGCTGCGCGCGGATGTGATCGTCAGCTCGGCTGGCGTCTCGGTCGGAGATCGCGATTACGTTCGCGGCGTCCTCGAGAAACTCGGCTGCTCGCTGCTCTTCTGGGGCGTGAAGATGAAACCCGGTTACCCGCTGACCTTTGGTCGCTTCGAGGCTGGCGACGGGCCGATCGCATTCGGCCTTCCCGGGAATCCGGTATCCGCGATGGTGACCTTCGAACAATTCGTCCGGCCCGCGCTGCGCAAGATGGCCGGGCGCCGGTCGCTCTTCCGGCCGACGGTCCGCGCCCGACTCGCCGATCGCCTGCACAAACAGAGCGACCGGCTCCACTTCGTGCGCGTGGATCTCGAACGAGAGGGCGACGAGATCGTCGCGCGCAGCACCGGCAATCAGAGTTCGGGAGTGTCTCGTTCGATGCTGCTCGCGCGCGGGTTGCTGATCTTCCCCGCCGAGATCCACGAACTTCGCAAAGGTGACACCGCGACCGTGCAGATTCTCGACGAGGACTTCCTGGCCCCGCCTACTCCCGCCTTCTCCTGAGGCGGCGCAGACGCGCGAGGACCGCCACGGCCAGGCCACCCGCAGCCTGGAGAACCCACGGATGGGGCTCGGGCACGGGAATCGCGGCGAGACCGCCGGGCGTGTAATCGTCGATCCCGATGGTTGGAAATGCCTCGAAGGTCGTCGCGTCGATGGAGTCGAACAGGGTCCGCGGACCGCTCTGACTTCCGGAGACGTAGAGGCGCCCGGTCAATTCGGAATACGCGAGACTCGACGTGCGGCGCGGTACACCGGCGCCCACGACCCGCGTCGTAGAACACAACGACAGACACGGGAGTTCGATCTCCCAGATTCCGTCGGTCACGAACCCCGAGGTGTAGAGTTTGTCGTTGATGCTGTCGTAGGCGAGCCCCTGGAAGCCGTCCGTGACTCCGACACTGAGCCCGCCGAGATCGTTGACCGACGCGTCATCGGGATCGATCTCGAAGAGATCTTCGAAATTCCCGACCCGATCCAGAGCGAGCAGTCGATCGTCGCTCTCCGCGTCGGTATCACCCGGATCGAACGCCAGCGCGGTGACGTTCTCCTTGCCCGTCAGTATTCCGATGCTGCCCGTCCGCGCGCCGGTTGCGGGATCGAGCGCAATCAGTTCGTCGTCACCGGCGAGGGAGCTGACGGCGTAGAGCGTGCCGCGAAGCGGCGCGTAGGCCAATCCCGTGGGAGCGGATCCGCCGCCGATCGGACCGAGATCGACCCAACCGCCGGGGAGCCCGCTGATCAGCAGCGCGTCGTCGGTCGCGGCGCCCTCGGCGGCTTCGGGCCCGCCGGCCGCCATCAATCGAACGGACGCGTCGGAGTCCACCGAGCCGCACAAACCGTTGGAGCACAGGCCCGTCACGGATCGCTCCGTACACGCGAGGCCGTCGTCCTCGGTGCCGCCGCTGCCGTCGTGACACGCACACGTGCCGCCACTGCCGTTGCGGCCGTTGTCGAAGGCCGTGCAGTCGCTCGCCGTGAGACAACCGCCGCCCGCGGACGAAGTCATCAGCAGGCACTGCTCGCCGGGTGTCACGTGACTGAGACAACTGTTGTGACCGCGCTCGTGGGCCAGGGTTTCGCCGAGCACGTCGTAGACTTCGTGGGCTTCCATCGTCACGATCAGTTTCAACCCCGGATCGTCGTCCGGGTTGCCAGAGCACGACGGTCTGGCCGCACAGCCGATCGCGGTCGAAGTCGGCGCCCCGCAGTAACCGAGGCTGTCGACTAGAAAAGCCGTCGAGCCACTCGAGCCGACGATCGCGTCGAGCGCCGCCTGATCGGCGGCGCTGCTGGGCACGTCGAGGCCGTCACCGGGCGTCCCGAAAGTGCCGATGGAGAGCACCTCGATCACGTCGCAGCAGGCCGAGTCGGCGGGTCCCTGATCCCCTTCGATCAAGATCGTGGCATCGGCCACCGCCTGATCGATGAGTGCCTCGTAGAAGGCGAGGTCGCGACCCGCTCCGGCGTCGATCATGTCGACGTGAACGAGCCACTTCAATTCGTGCAGATTCGTCGTGGGCGCCACCGCGAGCGCCTCGAATGGGGCCCAGAGCGAGAGCGCTGCCAACCACGCGGTGAGCGCCCTCATCGGGCTGGCCCGAAGTGATCTCGGAGCACCGACGCGGGACCCCTGCGAGACATTCTCTCGTGTAGGATCAGGGCGTCGTTGGCGTGCTCGACGATTCCCGGAGCTGCGCTCGGAACCGCGATGATCTGGGCGATCACACGAGCCGCGCTCGGTTGCCCCGAGAGTGCGAGTCCGGTGATCGCTCCCTTTTGCATCAAGCGCGCGATGCGCTCGGCATCCATCTGACGGAAAGACCGCTGTGGCGCAGCGCTCGCGTCCGTTGCGGCTCGGACCAGCCAGGCGAGTGCGCGGCCGTCGACCCGCGCGAGGTGCCCCATGCCAGCGGCGATGGAACGCTGGGCGCGAAATTCGAGGCGATCGATCTCCCCGCTCGAGCCCCGCAGCGCGTAATCGGCGATCGCATCGAACGCCACCGGCGAGCCACTCATGCCGAGGGCGACGAGGGCGTTGGGGTGCTTGCGAATCTCGGCCGGGTCCTGCAACAGCTCGATCAGGCGCGCGACGTCGGCGTCCGAGAGATCGCCGACCTCTTCGAAGGCGAGCCCCTCGAAATAGACCGCAGACGCGAGTCGATCCGCAGGCGACGATTCGAGATCGCCCGCTCCGGCCACTCCGCCGGAGGCCCAGAGAAGGAGCGAAGCGATCGAAAGCGCCAGCGCCCGGAAGTGGTCGTTCCGACAGTCCATTTTCATCATGTCGGCAAAATCCCCCACAGATATGAGAGAGCGGACTGGCGCGGGCGCGCCGGAAAGACGCAACCAGGTATCTCAACCTACTGATTTAGTGAATCTTTTGATTGTGTCCCGAAGATTGTGCTGAGTGCGAAGGTTGCCCAGCTGCGGCAACGACTTCCGCTCGCGCGGCGACGCCGATTCGCCAGCGCCCCGTCCGCGCAGCAGTTCGGCCGCGATCGGCACAATCTTCCGGACACCGGCAACCGGGTACGCGGGCGCGCGACTCGCGAAGCGAACGGCAGCATCGCCACCAACCGTCACGCCCACGCGAATCGCTGAAGGCGCACTGCCACTCCATCGAGTTCCCCACCCCCGCCCGCGGCGCCCGCCCGAAAGCCGGCAGGCTCGGGGAGTCACCCGATTTCGCCTAGACTACGCGGTTCGACGGACACGCTTCGAATCAGCACACACGGGGGACCGACGATGAAGCCGAATCAGCGCCCAAAACGACCACATTTTTCTTCGGGTCCCTGCGCAAAGCGCCCGGGTTGGAAGCTGGACCTGCTGGCCAACGCGGAAGTGGGGCGGTCGCACCGATCGAAACCCGGGCGGGCGAAACTCCAGGAGGTCATCGAACGCTCTCGTCGCGTGCTCGAAATCCCCGACGACTATCGCCTCGGGATCGTTCCCGCTTCGGATACCGGCGCGGTGGAAATGGTGCTCTGGTCGATGCTCGGCGCCCGAGGCGTCGACGTCCTCGCCTGGGAGAGCTTCGGATCGCAGTGGGTCAACGACATCATCGGCCAACTCGAACTCCACAACGCGAAGGCGTGGGTTGCGGATTACGGTGAACTCCCGGATCTGGAGGAGATCAACTTCCAGAACGACGTCGTGTTTCCCTGGAACGGCACCACTTCGGGAGTGCGGATTCCCGACGGAGATTGGATCCCCGAAAACCGAGCGGGCTTGACGATCTGCGACGCGACGTCGGCGGTATTTGCGATGGAGCTTCCCTGGAAAAAGCTCGACGTCGTAACCTGGTCGTGGCAGAAGGTGCTGGGGGGCGAAGCCGGACACGGGATGCTGTGCATTTCACCTCGCGCCGTCGAGCGACTCGAAACATTCGAACCGCCGCGCCCGTTGCCCAAGATCTTTCGCCTGACCAAGGGCGGCAAACTCATCGAAGGCATCTTCCGCGGTGACACCATCAACACGCCCTCGATGCTCTGTGTCGAGGATGCGATCGACGCGCTGCGCTGGGTGGAATCGATCGGTGGGCGCGACGAGGTGCGCAAACGCTCGGAAGCGAACCTCGACGTGATTTCCGAGTGGGTCGATCGGAGTTCGTGGGTGAATTTCCTCGCGAGCCAACCCGAGACCCGCTCTTGCACCTCGATCTGCCTGCAGATCGCCGATCCGTGGTTTCGATCGCTCGAGCCAGATGATCAGGCCGCGATCGCCAAACGCGTCGCAGGCAAATTGGACGAGGAGGGAATCGCGTTCGACATCGGCTCTTATCGGGACGCGCCTCCCGGGCTGCGGATCTGGGCTGGAGCCACCGTCGAGCGCAGCGACATCGAGGCCCTGCTCCCGTGGCTCGATTGGGCGTACGCGGAGATCAAGGGCAGCGGCAAATCGGAGAGCGCCGCCAACCGAAGGTGATCCGTTAGCCCGCTCTCTGCGCTGCCCGAATCGGCGTCGCGATCGGCGTCAATCCGCGGATGCCAGGACCGCTCAGCGCCGTGAAGCCGGAGGGGGTGCTGCGGATTCCTCGGCCTTGACGGTGATCTCGAAGATCTGAACCGACGTCGCGCCGGCGGCGTCCGTGACCGCGATTTCGATCGGGTGTACGCCCGCCTGATCGAACGTCGGCTGCCAGACGACCTTGCCGAGCACGGAATCGACCCGCATCCCCTTCGGTCCCGTCTTGATCGAGTAACGCAGCGGTCCGTCGTTGTCGGGATCGCGTGCGCGCACCTGGTAGCTGAATCCCTCATCCGTCCAGTCACCGTCCGGGACCGAAGTGATCTCGGGATGGGCATTCCCGACGCGCACGACGACGCTCGCCAGTTCGTCGCTGTCCTTGCTGCCATCGTTCGCAACGACGATCGCCTGGATTGCGTCACCCTTTTTGAGCGAGTCCGTCTCGAAGCGATCTCCCGTCTCCATCTGGAGCCGTCCGTTGACCTGCCAGCGATAGCTGTATTCGATCCGGTCCCCATCGGGGTCGTTGGCCTGCGCGGTCGCCACCAGCGTCTCACCGGGAAGCACCTCCGGTTGAGGGCGAATTGCGATCCCGACCACGGTCGGCCTTCGATTGCGAACCTTCGCCTCGGCTCGTGCGGTGGGGCTCTGCAGCTCGCCATCGCTGGCCTTTACCGCGACCTCGATCAGGTCGCGCTTGGTAACGCCCTCCAGTGCGATCGAGGCTTCGCCACTCGGGATCGGGCGGCCCGAAATGTGCCACTCGAAACCGAGCTCGACCGGATCCCCATCCTGATCTGAAACCGCCACGATCGCGTGGACCCGATCGCCGTCGATCGGATCGGCGGGCTCCAGGCGCACGCTGCGAATCACGGGTGCGTGATTCTCACCGGCCTCGGCCGGTCGCTCGACCTTCGTCGGCGCTGCGGGTACGGCTACAGTCTCCTCGTCGCTTCCACCGCAAGCGGCGGTGCCCACGACGAGCGTCGCTGCCGCAATCCATCCGATGATCCGCATCGGCTCACCCCTCCTGGATGGGTCAAGCGCCCATCTCGATATCTGCGCGTACGGCGGACCATTCGGGGTCAATGGTCGAAGAATCCGACGCCCTCGTATGGCCTCGTTCTAATTCGCCTCGAGTGTTCCACTCGCAAATTGAATTCGCGAAACGGTTCCCCCTACCGCTTCTCCCTTCACGTTCACCTCCCAGTAGCGAATGGTGAACTTCGGCACTCCGTTCTGCCCGATCTGCATGTTCATGCCGGGCAGCGCACCCACTCCGAGATTGGTCGATGCAGCTCCGCTGCTCGTATCCATCTCGTAGGTGGGAAGACCCTGCGCAAACCACGACGCGTCACCGACCGTGCCCTGAGGGAACGTCGGATCTTCGTTGACCCGCAGCGCGTGAAGCGCAGTAGCGACCCCGGCCTCCGCTGCGAAAAACGCGGTCTTCTTGCGCTTCATGAATCCGGCGACGCGCTGATCCCGCGTGACCGCCTCGAGCGCCGCAAAGCCGATGATTCCCATCATCGCCATCACGAGCATGACGATGAGAAGTGTCGATCCCTGTTGGCGTCTGTGCGAACACTTCATCATGTGCCTCCCACGCGATCGCCGATGTTTCTCATCCGAACAATGGCCGTGTGAACCCGCCGCCGATAACCGTCCTGTCCAGCGACGGCATCTCGATTCTCGGTGGCCTGAAAGAAGCCCTGGGTAAAGCGCTCATCCTCGGAGCGCGTGCGGGTGACGACGTTGAACCGCACCCCGCGCAGGTCACTCACATCGCTGTCCTTGGCGACGTAGTTATTGCCCGAAATTCCATACATCTCGCCGACATCGAGGGCGTTGTTTCCATTCGTATCCAGGAAATACGCGAGCTGTAGGTCTTCTACGCCTTCCGCCAGGATGAGATTGTTGCGATAGAGCCGATTGGAATCGATGCGGTATTCGATTGCCGGAACCGCGATCAGCATGGCGGTGCCAGCCGTGTCGAACGAATTCGACTTGATGTCGATCGTGATGGATTTGGTGGCGATATTGACATTTTCGACGGTCCCGCAGACCGTTCCCCGATCGGGATCCATCAGATCGGCAATGATCACACCGCCGCCATTATCGTTGAAGTCGCTGTCGTTGACCCCATTGCCATCCGTATCGTAGGAAGGATCCGGCGTGTCCGGCTCGATCACGAGCGAGTCCAGGCCCAGGGTGGTGATGCCGGAGTTGACCTGGGTTACACCGCCGACGACCCGAGCGCCATCGAAGGTTCCTATCGCACTCACTGGATTGATTGCCGTGTGATCGCTGATGTAGACGACGTCGGGAGCACTGGTGTTGTCGATGCCGCAGATTCCTGCGATTTCGGGAACCATCATTCCCGCGTGCCTCAGATCGCGCTCGAAGATGCTCGCTATGGCGCGCACGCTCTGTTGCGTATCCACGATCGAGTCGACCTTGACGTAGGCCCGGTTGTTGATCGTGAAGATCTGCATGGTGAAGACCATCACGATCGCGAGGATCGCGCTGGCGACCATCAACTCGATAATGGTGAATCCAGAATTCCGCATCCTCGGCTATGTCCCTTCCCGGTTGTAACGAATGCTCGAGAGCGTGACCGACCGGGTCTCACCGCCCTCCTCGGTCCACGAGACGCGAACGTCGATCGAGCGGGTGAAGGTCGGCTCCACATCCGTAATCTGATAGGAGACGTTGTAGTCTCGTTCGGAAAGTGAGCCGCCGCCGTCGAGCTGGATGGCGTTCTGTTCGGTTGGATCTGCGACGAACCCGCCCGTGGGCGCGATCGACGCCCATGCGTCCTGCTGCAGCTGCTCCATCCTGTTTTCGGCAATCGCAGCCGCGTGCGTCGCGTGTCGGCCGCGATCGCCTCCGCGCATGGCGTAGATCTGTACGGTCGCCAGCGCGAGGAGGCCAAAGGCCAGGATGCCGATGGTGATCACCACTTCGATCAGGGTGAATCCGCGCGCCGTCCGATCGAGTCGCCTGTTCCTGGAAGCCATCATTGTGTCCACGCGCCCCCACCCCAGGTGTGTACGCGCACACTGCCGAGTGGCGCGAGCGTCACCGCATAGTCGCGACCACCACTCGTGACGTAGAGGCCCGCTCCGCCGGTGCCCGTGTCGCCGATCGTGCCGCAGGTCGTCGAGGTTGGATCGAAGCCCACCGGAATTCCGTCTGGCCGGAAGAGCACCCAATTCGTCGCGTTGTTGCTCGGCCCCGATGCCGTGGTTCCGCTGGCCTGTGGCGGACTGAAGGCCGCGGTACCCGTGTCGGTCGGCACTTTGACGGTCGCCTCCGACACGCCGAAACTGACTTGATTCGGCAACGGGATGGTCTCTCGACTCTCCCCGACATCGATGTGACAATTCGCGGTGGCGGCGGGTCCATCGTCGAGGATCAGCATGGGAACCGCATCGCCCACCGAATCGACCAGGACGGTTCCCGCGGGATCTGCAGTTCCCAGTGGACCGAAGAAGACGATGTGGTTATGGCCGGTGCGAACCGCCTGGCCGCGCGCAATCTGGAATACGTTGCCGACATCGCGCGCAAAGCCCTGCAGACGCCGCCGTTCGATCATTCCCTGAATCGATGGGATCGAGGCGGCCGCCAACGCCGCGACGATGGCCAACGCGACGACCACTTCGATCAAGCTGAATCCAGCTCGACGATCATGCTGAACCGACTGCGCAGTTCGCATCGTCAGTCGTTCTCCCGCCAGTAGAGCGTGGCGCCATTGAGATTGACGTTGGGGGCCTCGATGATTTCGATGTCCGATCCGCTCTTCTCGATCACGACGCGGTTCTCCTTGCCGCCCACGCCGATCGACACCTTCGGATCTGTCGGCAGGCCGGGCCCGAGCGAGAGGCCGCGGGTCGGGTTGCCAGATCCGTCCGTGAAATGACCCTCTCCGGTCTCTATGTCGAAGGCATAGAGGTTCCCGACACCGCGGGCCGTACACGGGTCGGCGCCCGGGGTCGGCGTGAAACTCGCCGCGATCACCTTGCCGCTGAAGATCTCGACGTTGGTCACGAACTTCTCGCCGTCTGCGACAATGAAATAGAAACCCTTGTTGGCGAAGGTCTGTGCGGCTGCGCTTCCGGTGAAATCGGTCAGGTCGGTTTCGAGAATCGTGGCGAGCCCCGCGGTTTCGTAGGGGTCCGAATCGATCACCACGTAGAAGCGGTTGTTCTCGCCCAACGCGCTTGCGTCCGAATCTCCCTCGAATTGAAGATTGCGCCGCTCGCCACTGCCGAATGCCAGATACAGACGACCGTGGGAATAAGCGGCCGCCGGCGGAAACATGAAATTCTTGTAGTAGGTGACCGCACCGGCTCCGCCTCCGATGGTCGCTGGAGCGGCGGTAAAGAACGCCTTGAACGGCCAGTTCGGCTGGGTTCGAAGCGCACTGCCGTCGTTGATGCGATCTTCTCCAGCGTCGTGGATCGTCCATTTCCAGATGTTTCCACCCATGTCTCCGGCGTAGATCACGTCGGCGACACCGTCGAAGTTGAGATCGAGCACGGCGGGTGTGCCGACGATGGAGTAGAGCATCGACGCCTGGGGATCCGCGACGGAGCCAAATTTCTTCTCGGCGAGTACGCCACCGGTTTTCAGATCGATGATGTAGATCCCGCGCCCCTTGACGGAGCCCGCCGCATAGGTGGAAACGAGACTGGTGACGGCATCGGGGTTGGGATCGCTCGTCGCGTCGTAGCCACCCGTCACGATCGCCACCCAGCGATCCACGAACTGACCGGCGGCATCCGTCCGCTTCAGCCGGACTTTCGTGATGATGGGCTTCGCCCAGCTCTCACCGATGAAGGCCTGATCGGCGACGTTGGATTCGGACGGAAACTCCCACGCGTAGCGCGGGTAGTTGGTATTGCCTCCATCGAGCGGGCTGACCTGATTGGGATTGGTGACATCCAACGCGTAGTAGTGGCTGCCTCCCTCGCGCAGGGCGCCCAGCAGATACGTGTGCCATTCCGAGCCGTTGGTCGGATTTTCGTTGTAACCGGCTTGCCCCGGTATCTGGGCGTCGATCCAGACGTCTGCCGAGTTCACGTCGCCATCGACGTAATGGTGTCGATTGGTGGGCGGGTCGATCACGAGATTCTTGATCGTTTGCCGGGCCTGCCAGGGCATGAAGCCAAAGCGCTCGGCACCCGTCCCCCGGCTGTAGTAGGGCAGCGCAGGAGCAGCCGGTACGACCCACGAGCCGGTGTCGAACGCTTCGAGGAACCCCGCGTTGGTACCGGCGTAGAGAACCCGATCTCGACTGGTGTAGAAGGTCTTGAATGCGGAATACCCCGGATCGCTGATCTTCAGCGAGGGCTGGCGCACCGCCACGGCGTTCGAATGGAAGATGTCTCCCAACCGGGCGGGGCGCTCCGCGCAGACCGTCGGAAGCGTTACGATCGTCCCGTCCGGCACGCCGGTACCGAAAAAACAACCCCTCACGTACTGGACGATTTCGTCGGCGAGTCCCTCTTCGGTAATCGCAGTGCTCCCCAGAAGCATGTAGAGCGGGCTGTTGGGTGTAGGATCGGATGGCATCAAGAACGGCGCGACGCCCAGATCTGCGGCGGTCAAGGTCAGATCGAGACTCGGGGGAACCGTACCGTTCGCCACGCCGGATTTCGAAACGTAGAGGTTGCGCGAAGCGGGCAGCGGAACCTGCTCGGCGGCGTCCCACCAATACACGGCATTCGGCTTGAAGGGCCCACTGTTGCACTCACCCGGGGTTGGATCGTCGAGCGCGCAATCGCCATTCTTGTCGCGAACCGCGCCGAGAGCGTCGATCGTCCACGCGCGCACGTGGCCTTCCCAGAACGCGCTCTTGCCGCGCGGGAAGAAGTAACTCTGATAGAAATCCGCGCCGTCCTTGGTGCGCGCGGAGGGAACCGTGGCCGCCGTGAACGAGGCCGACTTTTCGATGATGTCGTTGAGTGCCGCGATCAGCGCGGCCGTCAATTGGTCGCCGTCTACGGCCTTGTAGAAGGTGCCATTGCCGAGCACCGCGGTTCGCTCGAGGTAATCGTCCGTAGCGGTGGTGGTCGCGAAGCCGACCGTATAGGTATCGATCGTCTGGGTGCCGCCCAGATCGGGACGGAAATCCTTGTCGAACATGTACTTCGAGATGTCGTCGAGGTAGTAGGTGGCCTCGTCTGCGCCACCGGGCTCTTCGACTTCCCCATCGGCGTAGTAATCGCCGATCAAACCCGCCGCACCACCGATGCCAAAATCCGCGAACCCGAGTGCGGTTCCGGCCGGATCGACGTCGAAATCGTCGCGGCTGGGCAGGCCGTCGGTCACGATGATCACGAAGGCCTTCTCGCAGTCGTAGAGCATCGCGTCTTCGAACCAATTATTCGAACCCACGGGGTTGCCGAACTTGTTGTACTCGTAGATCGGAAACGCAGCGCCGTTTTCGCCGAGCGGCATATCCGCCGCAACGCGCGGCATCCAGTAGGTGTAGATCTGGAATAGCGTCTCGGCGAGCGGCGTGCCGTCGTTCGATATCGTGACCGAAGTCTTGATTCTCGATTCGAGTTCGGCGGCGTGGTTCGGGTTGGAGCGTCCGAGGTCTGCCCCGAGGAATCCGCCGTTGGGATCGACGCCGCCCACATCGGCCGGCTCGCGAAACTCCGCCTGGGCGAAGCGGACGTTCTTCGTCTCGGCGACGCAAAGCAGGTCGAGCAGAACCTGCTGGCTGGCTTCGAAGCGCGTGCGTCGATACTTCTCGGCGAGGAATTTCGACGCGCCCGACTGGGTGCATCCCGCGACATTGGCTTGGGCCGTCTCGATCTCGTTGAGAATGGCCGAGTCACCCGGATCGGTATGGTCGAGACCCAGGTACCACATCAGGTAGCGACCACTCCAGTAGGTCGGCAGGGGATTTCTGACGCCATAGATCTTTCGATTGCCGCGCGACGGGCTACTGCATTTGACGTTGGTCATGGTGGCGCCGATCGAGTACACGGTGTCGGGATCGAGCGCTCCACCGAAATCGGCAGATGAAGCGCAGTAGCTGGCATCGGGCACCTTCTCGACATCGAACTCGGGGTGCCATTCGATGTGATTCATCGAGTCGGAGTTGTCCATGAACAGCACCACATTGGGCGCGACTGCGGACTGCAACAGAAACACGTCGTCACCGCTCTGCGCACTCGCCGGTGTAGACACCAGGAAGCAAGCGAGCGCGAGCGTCGGATGTACGAGAAGGCTTTGAATCGGGCGGGAGAACACGGTCATTCTTTAACCTCGAGCACCGTCCGGCCCTGCCAAAGTCCGGCGTGTCACACGTGACACCGAATTAGGTGTAGACGCATCCGCCAACCTCAAAGGCGTCCTGCAGACATTGTGGTGCAATACCCGCATCGGATTTCTCGACCACCCGCTTGAGTCAAAACTGCACGAACCTCATCGTCCGTAAGCGTGTCGCGCTTGAGTTGCACATCCGCGCTTTGCCCTCTCGATCGGGAACCTGAACCCGGTTCTGCTCGCCGGCTGCCGCCCACGCACGCGGGCATCAACTCCGAGGCGGTGGGGGCCGATAACCCAAGTACCCGTAGAAACTGAAACTTCCCTCTGCGGGTGGCGGAGCGATGGAGAAGCGAGAAGGCCGCAGAATCAAGCGCAGACTCACTTGCGAGTTCTACGATGGGGCGAGATCCCATCGCGGAATCATTCTCGACGTGGGCCCCTCGGGAGTCTTCATCCGCACCAACGCGGTGCTCTCGCCCGGAACGGAGATCGACATTCACCTGGCGGCTTCGGTGGCCGCCCCGGCCATGACGCTCGTGGGCACCGTGGTGCGACGCAAGTCCGTTCCGGCCACGCTCACCACGCTGATCCAGCCCGGGCTCGGCGTGAAGATCACCGAAGCGCCGCGCGAATTCGGCTTGCTCTCCGTAGACAGCGAATTCGAAGAGGCGATCCAAACCGGAGCCGCCCACACGCCGGCAAATGATCGAGAGCAACCGATTCAACCGCACGTCACGACACAGGATTCACGAGTCGAGCCAGGCGAGGGCGATCCCGCCGCAGATACCTCTCCGCCCGCGAGCGGCCTGGAGGCACGCGGTGCGGCCAAAGAGACGGCAAAGAAGCGATCCAAACCGTCGAGAGCCGCCGCGGAAAAGCCGCCCAAACGCGAAGCCGCCCAGAAGAGGCGAGCTGAAAAACCGAAACCGCCGCGACCATTCGTCGCAGTTCTCGTCGGAGGCGCGGCGCTGGGTGAAATCGCTGAAATCCTGAGGAGCATGGGAGTCGAGACGATCGAGTGTGGCCCCTACGATCCCCAATTGGCCGCACTCGACGACGCTCGACTCCTCGTGGTCTCGGCGGAGGTCGCGATGTCGGATCCGATTCCGGTCGATACCGACATGCTGGTCGGAGTCGCGGTCTGCGGAGACATCTCGGAAACCATGCGCTCGCAGATCCGCCAACAGGGTTTTCGCTATCTGCTCCGCTCGCGCATACACCCGGAAGCGCTTCGGACGCTGCTTCGCTACGCGATCTTCGCAGAGCGCGATCGACGCGGGAGAGTTCGCCATCCCGTGGGATGCGAAGTCAGCTGGCGAGCCGGCTGGAAGCGCGACCGCGGTCTCCTGCTCGATATCTCCCGCGGTGGATGCTGCCTGCTGGTAGAAAGACCTCCGAAGGTCGGCGCGAAGATCGCGATCAAGATCCCGGCCGAAACCGTCGGCGGGCCGGCGCTCAAGCTCCGTGGAAAGGTGCTCCGCAGCACACCGAACACGACGCATGGCGGAAACGAGCGCATTGCTCTCGGAGTCATTCTCGAGGGCATCAAACCGTCGGTGCGCACGGTCCTCGCTGAACTCTGCGAGAGATGGAGCGAAAGCCCGCCGATACTCCCACAAAGCGAGCGGGCACATGCCTCGATCGCGGCCGAAGCAGCGGGCGACGAAGAAGTTTCCGGGTCGAAACCCCAAACCGAGACTCGTCGAGAACTCGCGGAGCAAACACCGGAAGACAAAACGACGCACCCGACTGCTCGCTCACCACGAGATTCCTCCTCGGGTGGTGCCGAACGCACAACGCGTCGTGGTGTATTCGAACAGGAAGTCCTCCAGGTCGACGAAGAATCGCGTGTCGTCCAGGCGCTGCTGGGCCGCGACCTGTCGCTCGACGGAATTCGCGTCGTGCGACAGCTGGGACTCGACCCGGGCAACAAGATCCGCCTCGCTCTGTTCGACACTTCGCAACGAGAGCCGCTTATTTTGAACGCGGAAGTTGCCAAGGACGACGGTGGCAGTGGCTTGTTCCTGCGCTTCGTCAACCTCTCACCGGAAGTGGTCACCAGCATCGAAGGCATTCTCTCGCGACTACCCGCCATCGAATCGATCGACCCTCACGGCGAGGCCGGGGTCGTCCCTGCGGAGATCATCTCGAACGAGAGCTGAGGCGGGCCACCTCGGCCGCGGGAAAGACCGCCTGTGCCCCAGCGTCCGGCCGCCAGCTGCCCCGATGTGCCGCACCCCGATCCAGATCAGCCACCCAATACGCGGTTGAGTGGGCGGCACATGCCTTGCAAAGACAGCGAGCTGGTAGTGAATCGGGAGCGATCCCGCAGCGAAGCGGGCTCCAACAGAGGGCAGAGTTCAGGCAGCGGAGGCGGCTCGAAGGCGCCGCGCTGACTTCTTGCGCAGGAATTACAGCAGCCAATGGAAACAGTTGGAACAGGCCTCAGCGACCATCTGAAGCGCGCCTCGGATCAGATCCAGGCCCAACACCGGCGGCTCGAGCCCCTCTTCGAGGATCTGAGCCGGGCGCTCGCGGGCGGATCCAGCCGCGATGCACAGACGGCCGCGTTTCGGCTCGACGGCGCGGTCAAGGCCCATTTTCTGCTCGAGGAGGAGGTCGTCTTCCCGGCGATTCGGGGTCTTCGCCCGGAGCACCAGGCCGAACTCGAAACGCTCGTCGGAGATCACGAGGGTCTGGGCGTCGGGCTTCAAACCGTGATCGACCAGATCCTCAAGGCCCAGTTCGATCTCGCCTCCCAATCCCTCGAGTCGTGCCGGCTCGCCATCCGGAAGCACGAAATGCGCGAAGAGGCCTTCCTCAGTGGCCTTGACTCTGGCGAGTCTGAAAGCACCCTCTAGTAGATGGCCGGCTCTCCCGATCTCGAACTGCGCCTCGGCTACCTCGATCTGGGTCCCGCGGACCTGGAGCGGCTCGCCCTGCTGCGGCCGTCGCTCGAGAAGCACGCCAGCGGGCTCGTGGACTCCTTCTACCACCACCTGCTTTCGTTCTCCTCGACACGCCGGCTGCTCGTAGACCCGGGCGTCCGAGAGCGGCTGATGAGCGCGCAACGCGAGTACCTGCTCAGCCTCGCCGGCACCACGATCGACGAGAGCTATCTCGAACAACGCCGACTCATCGGTGAGGTCCACGAGCGAATCGGTCTCGAACCGCGCTGGTACCTCGGAGCCTACGCGCTCTACCTCTCGCTGCTCGTGCCGCTGGTGCACGAGGTTCACCCACACGATTCGATCGAGGCGGGTCGAACCATCGTCTCGCTCCAGAAGCGGCTCTTCCTCGACGCACAGATCGCGATGGAGGTCTACATCGATCTCCAACAGCAACAACTGCAGTACTTCACGGGTGAACTGGCAAAGGAAAGCCGACGCCTGGCGCGCAAATTCGATGATCAGAGGGTGGCATTGAAGCTCACCGAAAAACGCGCACGGGTCGCGGAAGAACTCGCGTCGGTGGGCACACTCGTCGCCGGTCTCGCACACGAGATCGGAACACCGATGGGTGTGATTCAGGGGCACGCCAATCAACTCGAATCCGCAGTTTCCGACGAGGACGCCAAGTGGCGACTGCGAACGATTCAAGAACAGGTCGGCCGGATATCGAAGATCATCCAGACGCTTCTCAACATGGCGCGTCCAGGCAAATCACAGCAGGTACTGGTCTCGCTCGATTCGGTCATCGAAACGACCCTCACCTTCTTGACCGAGAAGTTCTCGCGTCGCGGCATCGAGGTGGAATGCGAGGTGGATTCCGCACAGAGCGTGCTCGGCGACCCCGAGCGCCTGCAACAACTGTTTCTCAATCTCTTCATGAACGCCGTGGACGCGATGCCGGAAGGCGGAAGGCTGCGGATCCGTTTGACGGCCTCCGACGATGACGAAATCGAGATCTCGGTTGCGGACGATGGCCAGGGCATCCCGGAGCGAGACCTTCCGCGGATCTTCGAACCCTTCTTCACGTCCAAAGAAGCCGGCACCGGCAACGGTCTGGGTCTGATGGTCGCCAAGGGGATCGTCAAAGATCACGGCGGCAGCATGAAGGTAGAGAGCGAGCAGGGGCGGGGAACCGAGTTCCAGATCGTGCTGCCGCGCAACAACGAAGCCACCGCCCCCTAGTCTTTACCCCTATCAATTTTTTCCCAAAATGGGGCATTTTGCTACATATATGGGGCGCGATTGCCCATTTCGACCCACCAGGCCACGCCAGAACGCTCGGCATCTTGGTACGACTCATGCTTTAGAAGGGCGCCATGAGATCACGATCGCAGCTCCTTATCGTCGACGACGACACCGCAATGCGCGAGATGCTCGCCTCGCTGTTCCGCGACCGCGGTTACGCGGTCGAGGAGGCAGCGTCCGCCGCCGAAGCCCTGGAACGAGCCGACCAGCAGTGCTTCGACGTCGCCTTGAGCGATATCCGAATGCCCGGCAAGACCGGCATCGAAATGGTCGGCGAGCTGCGCGAGCGGCTGCCCGAAACGCCAGTCGTGCTGATGACGGCCTTCGGAAGCATCGACTCTGCGGTGGAGTCCATGCGCGCCGGAGCGTTCGACTACATCACGAAACCCTTCGAGCCGGACGCCGTCGTGCTGACCATCGAACGCGCCCTCGAGCGCCGCGAACTCGAAGAGGAAAACCGCCGCCTGCGACGCGCACTCGATCAGACGAGTTCCTTCGGTGACCTGATCGGGGAAAGCCCCGCGATGCGCGACATCTTCGCGCTGGTCCGCAAGGTCGCGAACAGCAGCAGCAGCGTGCTGATTACCGGTGAAAGCGGCACGGGCAAGGAAGTCGTCGCCCGCACGATCCACTACAGCGGCAACCGCGCAGACAAGCCCTTCGTTCCGATCAACTGCACGGCGATTCCCGAGGGATTGCTGGAAAGCGAGCTGTTCGGTCACGTCCGCGGCGCATTTACCGGAGCGCACACCACCAAGCAGGGGCTCTTCGAAAAAGCCAACGGTGGAACGCTGTTCCTCGACGAGATTGGCGACATGAGCCTCGCCCTCCAGGGGAAATTGCTCCGCGTTCTGCAAGATCGAGAAGTGCGGGCCGTCGGTGGAACCCAGGTCACCAAGGTCAACCTCCGGATCATCACCGCGACGAACAAGGATCTCACCGCAGAGATGGAGGCGGAGAACTTCCGCGAGGATCTCTATTACCGATTGAACGTGATTCCGATCTTCATCCCGCCCCTGCGCGAGCGCCCTCAGGACGTTCCGCCGCTCGCGAAAGCGTTCGTCGCCAAGCACTCCCCCAACCGCCCGCGCGCGATTTCTTCGAGCGCTCTCCAGTATCTGGCGGCGTTCCCCTGGAAGGGCAATGCGCGCGAACTCGAGAATGCCATCGAGCGCACGCTCGCACTTTCGGATTCGGACGAGATCGGCGTGGAGGAACTGCGCCTCGACTCATCGACATCCGAGGGACGCGAAAGCTCTCCGGCCGCACTCACTCATACGGCCGCCGAGAACCGCCTGACCCTGCGCGAACTCGAAGATCGCTACATCGAGGAAGTCATGCGCATCACGGAGGGCAACAAGGTTCACGCTGCGAAGATTCTCGGTATCGATCGGAAGACCCTCTACCGCAGGGCCGAGCGCGAGAACGGCGGCAAGCCCAGCAACGCGTAGCGACGAACGCCCGGACGATCACTCTGGACCGGGCGCAGCTCTCAGCTGGCTCCCGCCGCGGCAACCCTCGAGACGAGCGCCTCCTCGTTGCTCTCGCAAAGCGAAAAGATCGTCGCATGGCCGTCTAGCCGGCGCGAGAAGTCCGCACCCGCGAGGGTTTCGAGCTGATCGCCCATCTCGACCAATTCTTCGAGCAGGCGGTCGTGGGCCTGGACGAGGCGTTCGATTTCGGGCTTCTCGTCTGGATTCGCGAAACCGATCTCTGGAAACAGGACGTCCTCTTCCACCGCAAAATGGACAGAGATGGCGGCCCGGTAGCGACTGAAAGCCGCTCGCGCTCGAGTGATCGAGCGCCCCCTGATCGCTTCACACAGCGCAGCGCGCATGGCTTCGATGTTTCGGTGTTCGTCGCTCATGATGCGGGCGACGCGCCGCATGCGAAAGCAGAGGTCGCGGTCGGCAGTGGGCAGATCCAAGAGCGCTCCAGATGCGTGGATTCAGCACGCAGAATGAGATGCGGGGACTCGCGCGACGAGCGGTCGGAGTGGAGGTGCTCCTGCGAGCAAATCACATACGGGGCGTGGGACGAAGCCGACTCTGACGGATTGAAGTCGACCCCAGTTCTACCACGCCCCGCAGTGTTTCAACCCCTGATGATGCCGAGTCCAGAGAGCAAAACGCATGCCAGCCGGAGAAGGCGTGTCCTTTCCGCGCAAAGCGCGCGAGGCCGGGCCGCGAGACACCTTGCCCCATTCCCGCAATCCGGGGTGAGGCGATAGACCGCAATATTCCGCCCGCGCGGGCGCCGCAGCGGGGTTCGAAAGCGGCCGTCGAGCCCTCCGAGAAGCTCGCTCGGAGGTCAAAATGCCCCGGGCGACGCCTACTGGATTCCGACCTCCCGCGTCACGGATCGGCCGGGGCGAGGGGGCGGAGAGCGTCGCAGGGACTCCCCTGCTCGGATTTTTGGAAGGGCCGGATCAGCTTCGAGCCCGGAGCCAGCAGATTCGACATGAAGCCCCGCACCGCCTGCATCGGCATGCTCGTGTACTGCGGGCTGAAGACGGGGTCGGCGAGAGGACCGCTGACCACCACCGCAGCCGAGAGGCTCACGAGGCCCGGCTCGTGCACCTTGGGTACCAGCATGATGTCGAAGGCGTCTCCACCGATGTCGACGCTTCCCGAACCCGCGACGGAGATCTTTTCCGACTCGAGGAAGAGTTCGCGAACCTGTGCCACGCCCCCTTCGATTTCGAAATCGGCGACGATGCAGCCAAATCGCGGCGCGCGTCCGGTCAGGATCGAAGGGACCGCGAGAACTGCAAAATTCGTCGCAAATTCGCCGGCGTAACTGCCCGCGAGCGTTCCGTCGCGACCCACCAGACGCACCGATCCCGCCAGGTTCGAGCGGATCTGGGGCGCGTTCTCTCCATGGCTTCGGACATCGATCGACCCGTCCAACAAGCCGGCCTCTGCGACGGTCTGTCTGACCTGTGCCAACAGCGGTGTGAGGTGAACGTCATTCACGCTCATCTTCAGTCCCATCTCGGTTGGCGAGCGGCTCGCGTCGATATGCGCCTGCGTTAGAACCGTGCCCGATTCGTAGCCGACCTCGAATTTGGGAACTTCCAGGCGGCCGTCTCGGAGCGCAACCGACACGCGCACCCCATCGAGTTCGAATCCCGCGGTCCCGCTGACGCGGTCCGCTTCGAAAACAACGTCGGCGTCGACGACTCGCAACCATTCGAGGGGCAACGGATCGTGACTCGACCACCAACTCGTCGAACTCGCGTCGTCCGCGTTCGCATCGCCATCTCTGAAACGGGGCGCAATTCCGAGATCATCGAGCCGGACGTGCTGTGACCGAAGGCGCGCTTTGATGCGATTTCGGGAATTGTCCGCGAATGAGCCCGACCAATCGCCGATCAGCAGCGATTCGTCGAGTTTTGTCGAGCCGTGGGATTCGATCTTCTCGTCGGATCCGCTCATCGTTCCCGTGAACGCCACGGGACCGATGGGCGGCAGCTCGATCCCGAACAGATCGCCGATCAGAGCGAGACTCTGCGCTTCGAAGTGGGCGTCGACTTCGATCTCGTCGCGACCGCGCACGCGATCGACGCGGCCAGCAAGATCGAAACTCAAAATGCCCTCACGCCCGCCGCTGAGCAGCAGCTCCTCGACGCCCAGCGACCCGTCGAGATCACTCAAGGTGGCGCTGCCCGAGACGGGGCCCACGTCGGGAAGCTCGTGATCCAGATAGGGATTGGCGTATCGAATATCCGCGCCCGCGAACTCCCCGCTGAGATGAACTCCGCTGAAGTTCGCGAGATCCGCCACGGAACCACCCGCTTCCAGCCAGGTCGAGTCGCGACTCCCAATCTCCAACAAGAAATCGTCCGCACTCAGCGCACTCGCACTGCCGCGAAGCGCAACGCTTGCGGCGACCGGGCCAACCGCGGGCAGCTCGAATTCCGGCACCAACGACTCGCCGATTTCCGCGAGGTCGCGAGCGCTCAGCGAGATCTCGAGTTCGACATCGTCGCTTCTCCGCAGATCGCCCAGCTCGCCACTTAGATTCCCCGAGATCTGACCGTCTCGAGCTGCGACGTGGAGCTTCCCGTCGATACCGAGGCTGCCATCGGCGTCGGAGAGCCTGGCCTCGAAGCGGATCGAATCGACCGCGGGTAGCGACCACTCCACGACGGGGTTTAAAAATCCCAGATCGCGCGCTTCGAGGTTCACGAGCAGGTCGACGCCGCCAAACGCAACGGGATCGGCCAGGCTTCCCTCGAGTTCGACGACCATCTCGCGCATCTCGGCCCGAAGCGAAATCGGATAGGGGGAGGGCGGGTCGAAGAGATGCGCGATCGGCCCGATCTGCCCCGTGACCTCGAACTCATCTCCCTCGAAGTGTCCTTTCAGCCCGACGTTGACCGGCTCTTCGAACGCCTTCGCTTCGAGCGATATTTGCTCGAGTTCGAGCATTCGGATCGGCTCGCTCGATTCGTCGCGATACAAGACCCAGAGATCTTCGATGTCGATACGACGGATCCGAAAATCGATCCCATCTTCAGTCGATGTGGCCGAACGCGCTCGATCATCCAAAACTCCGCTCGCGTCGGCGCGGCCCGCTTCGACGGTCAGCTCGGCGCCGAGGATGTCCAGCTCGTCGATCTCGATGCTGCCGAACAACAGCCGCCAGAGATCGAGTTGAAGGCGCAGGGTTTCGACCTTCAGAACCGGTGGAGTCGGCCGTTCGGGGTCGGTCGCCACCACATCGTTCGCCTCGAAGCGAAGCACTGGAAAGATTTCCAGATGAAAGTCGCTACCGAGCCGGACGTTCAGGCCGGTTACATCCGAAAGGCTGCGCTCGACGATTCGAACCGTCTCGGTAGCGCGAAGCGACTCGACCAGGGTCTCGACCACAATCATCGAGACGACGATCGCGACGGCGACGATCGCGAGGCGCCTTTTCCGAACCGACTTCACTTCATTGGCTCCGTGAGGCAGGCCCTGAATCATAACACCGCCGCTTCTCCGGGCCCGAAGCGCACTGGCAGCCTACGGAAACGGAGACCGACGCAGCTGCACCCACACCAGCGAGTTCACGAGCTTTGCCGTTTGGCAGCGGTAAGACGACCGGCGCATGGATGCGCTGTGAAATGCGATGTCGACCGTGCGGGCGCGCATGCGCCGCCGACGAACCCGGAACCGCGACCGAGAGGGCGGCGCGCTCGACTCACCAAAGAGTGGTGGGCCGACGAGGGCCCGAATCATCGCGACGAGACTCAGCCCACTCTCAGAAGGTCCCGAGACCGCTCCACGGAAGCTTCTTCCAGTTGAAGCTCAGGTTGAACAGGAAGACCTCGTTGCGGGTGTACTTTCCGCGAACGGTCGCGTTGTTGATCGGCGCGTTGCCGAGATCGGACCACGAGAACCCGAGCCCGATCTTCAGCTTATCGCTGTAATCGTAGAGCCCGCCGATTCCGAGCGTCCAGAAGCGATCGACGGGGAGGGCCGCCGTGCGATCTCGGTTCTTGAGCGCCGAGCTGTCGTAGCGAAGCCCCGTCTGCAGCGTCCACGCATCGCTCACCTTGAAATTGACTCCCGCAGCGAGATACCAGGTGTCGCGGAACTTCAGCGGGACAGAAGCCGATACGTTCGCTCCCGAGACGGGTAGACTCTTGGCCGTACTCCAATCCTCCCAACCCGAACTCATCATCAGCGCGATCTCTTCCGTGGCATCCCAGTAGGCGCTCACGCGCACGGCCCGAGCGAGCGGCAGATTGAGTTCGAGCGACACCAGACTCGCGGGCAGGCCACTGGGCAGTCTCACTTTTCCATCCAACTCGAAGTCGCTCTCGCCCCAGTAGACGACTCCAAAGCGCAGCTTCGGCGTCGGTTCGACGAGCAGCGACACGACGGGGGCCGCCACCCAGTCATCCAATTCGTCGAGCCAGATCGTCGGCTCGCGGAGCGGAAGCGAAGTGCGAACCTTCATATCGAGCATCCCATAGGTGACCGCGGCGCCCGCACCGAGTGACAACCAATCGGTCAACTGCACCGCAACCGTCGGCAGGAATGTCAGAGAGAAGAGCGTCACCTCGGTCGTCTCGAAGCGACCTGCCCAGTCGTCCTTGGGGTCCAACGAAGCGCCCGCGAACGACAGCAGGCTCATGCCGAGGCGCCATCGCTCGGAGAGCTTGTGGACGTAACCGGTCGATGTGATCGGGATGAAACCGCCCTGGTCGCCGCCGTCCCCGCCACCCGCGGGCGTGTTGCCGTCGGCACTGAATTCGACGGTCGAAAACCCCGGTGCGAGTCCCATCAGAACGCCGTGATCATCGAGTCGGGTCATGCCGGCCGGGTTCGTGTGAGCCGTCGAGGCGTCGTTTGCGACCGCGTTGGACCCGGCGCTGGCATTTCCCATGCTGGGATCCCCGAAACTGCTCAGATAGAGCCCGCCCGCATGAGACGACCCGGCGAGGAGCAGGGTGGCCAATGCGAGACCGACACGCGCAGACAATGCAAGGCGCTTCATGGGATCTCCTTCGACAGCGGCCGATTCCCGAACGAAGCCGAAAGTCCAAACGAGAACTTTCGAACCTCCAGAGTCGGCCGATTTCGGATTCTCGCCCTCTGGAGAACTGGAATTCACTCCATTCGAGGACAGAAGCGTACGCGCTGGCGAGATGCCCCGCAACGCGTTTCGGTCAACCGATCAGACGCTTGGCGAGGCGCTGGCCGAGAGCGCTTCCGGGTTCTGCACACTCGATTCCAAGCGATCGAAAGATCGCGCGCGATCGGGCTATCGAATAGAATTTCGACCTCGACGCGATCCTCCCCGGAGAACCCCATGATCACTCGTTTCGCTTGCACACGACCCAACGCATTGCGGCTGCTGTCGCTTTTCGCCGCACTCTGCGCGTTGTTTCAGATCGCGAGCGGCTGCGCGTTCCACAATCGCGTGCAGACGCCCCGGACCAGCTGGGAGCAGATCCTCGCGACCACGGCCATCAACCGCGCGCTGAGCCAGATCGAGTGGCCCGAGGCAGACGGCAAGCCGGTCTACGTGGAAGTCGGACCTCCGGGCGACGTGCTGGACGATCTCTACCTCCAGCGCGGGATCGAGATCGCCCTCGCCAGTCGCGGCGTACAGATCGCGAGAACCCCGGATGCCGCGAAATATCGATTGACCTGCCTCGTCGGTGCGATCGGTCTCGACATCAGCGGGCGATTCATCGGATTGCCGGGAGGCTCGGGAAGTGTCCTGATTCCGGTCGCAATTCCGGAACTCCCCCTCTACAAGAACACGCTTCGCCGGGGCGTCGCCAAGCTCGAGATCCACCTCGTGGATCTCGGGACCCATCAGACCGTGCACCGCTCGGGCCCGGTCGAAGGGTCGGCGTTCAGGCGATCGAAGACGTTCTTCTTCGTCTTCGAATCGCGCGACAGCGACACCACCCGACTGGAATGACGACGACAAGTCGATCCACTCGAAGAGCGGGGTCACTCGCTCTCTGTTTCGTCGACGCGATCGTCGCCTATCGCATACAGGCGGCACTCTTGCTCGACCCGGCGATCCGCGCGGCGCTCTTCGCAGTTTTCGAGCGCTTCGTCGTTGGCGAGCGCCTGCACGGGGTAGGCGAAGGCGAAGCCCGACACGTATACGCCGTTCAAATCGCCTGCGACGGCGAGGGCCTTGAGAGATCTCAGGCGCTGGTAGTTCTTCCACTCCGAGTCGAACTGGCTCATCTCGCGCAGCGGGATGCCCATCGGAGAACCGCCCGAGCGCATGCACCCGCCGATTGCGAACAACAGAACGCCGAGCCCTGCGAGCGTGGCGCGCGCGCTCACGGCTCGACCCGCTCGGCAGCCGCCAACGGCGTGATCCGAAAGCGCGCGTAGATCGCCGGGTGGTCGCTCAGCGCGCGATCCCGAATCACGAATTCCTGCGCCTCTCCGGCCTGCTCGACGTGCAGCGCCGTCTCCGTCCCGTCGCGGTGGAGGATGTAGTCGCGCTCGCGCCAGTAGCTCAGCTCGGGCCCCGCGCCCGAATCCCGCAACTCCAATCGGCGTCGAAAGCCCACGAGCGTATCCCGATCGCCCGGTCGATTGAACGCGGTGTTGAAGTCGCCCGCGACGATCACCGCGCGCGATTTGGGCCGCGCCTCGATCGCGCGGGCGAGGAGATCGAGCTGTTGCCCGCGGATTTCGGTCGCGTAATTGCTCGCGCCAGCCTCGAGGTGGGTGTTGTAGATATCGACCTCGGCACCGTCTGGAGTGCGAATACCGACCCGCTGGAAGCCCTTTGCCGCCCAGCAATCGCCGGTCGAACCGAACCAGCCCCGACACAGGTTGAAGGGTTCGCGATCGACATCGCCGGGGATCGCCAGCGACTCGCGAACGAAGATCGAGATGCCCGCACCGTAGGGGGGAGAGAAGTGTGGCAAGAAGATCGATACCGGCGAAATCAGCAGCTTCACGGCCACGCGGCGCGGATCCCAACCCATGCCGTTGCCTCGGGCTCCGACCGCGCCGGTCATCTGTTCCCGGATGACATCGTGGTACTCGAAATCCTCCTGGAAGATGGCGACGTCATAGCGATTGGCCAGCCAACCGATCGTCGGCATCCGGTCGCGCGGGTCGTCCTTGGCAACGAGCGGAAACAGCCCGTGAACGTTGTAACTCAGCACGCTGATCTCGGTTCCCGTTGCGAGGATCGCCGTTTCAGCTGTGGGCTCCGCAGCCGACACCACCGAAGCGGTGGCAAAGAGGGCCACACTGAGTGCAAAACACGCGCATTCGATCTTCATCGGGATGGGAATATCGTATAGTTTGCCTGCGCTTGCACGAGTACGGGGCGTCGGCCATGTTTCTCGAAGCGATCCCGGCACGTCTGTCTACGCCCGCTCGGGAGGATTTGCTGTGAATCCCAGGATTTTTTCGCTGTTCGTTCTCGTATTCGTCTTCCTGGGTTGCCCGTCGGCCTATGACCAGACCTACGACCAGGAGCTGGGTCGACTGCGCAACCAGGAGCGCCAGCGCCAGGCTGCAGAGGCGGCCAACCGCGCCGAAGCCCAGAAATACGTCGCAGTGGTCTACTTCAGTGTGGGCAGTTCGATGATTCAAGAGGAGGGCTACCACGAGTTGCTCTGGTTCGCGGACCGGATCGCCCCCTATCGCAATCGAGCCCAGATCGACGTGAAGGGCTACGCGGACTCGACGGGGCACGAGCAGTTCAACCAGGATCTCTCGAATCAGCGCGCCAGGAACGTGGCGGACTTTCTCGCTCAACAGGGCATCCCTTACGACCACATCTTTCCAGTGGGCTTCTCGTCCAATTTTCCCGAGGAGCCCAACGAATCGGCAGCGGGTCGCAGCCGCAATCGGCGGGTCGAAGTTCGCGTTCGCTGACAGCTGTACGTCGAAATCGCGGCGGGAAAACGGAGGGAGTCATGTCGCCTGCAACCCTGAGAACCGTCAGCCTGGCCGTGATCCTCGCACTCGGGCTCAGCGCGTGCGCACAGACGGGTGAGGCGGTGCGAGACAATCCGAAGACCACCATGGGCGGCATGCTCGGCGCGGCCAGCGGCGGCTTGATCGCTGCGGCGGCCGGAGCCAGCCCCGCTGGCATCGTCGGCGGGGTCCTGCTCGGCGGCCTCTTGGGCGGAGCGGTGGGCAACGCGCTCGATCAGAAGGACAAAGAGATGGCCCAGCAGGCCGCGCAGCGCGCGTTCGAATACTCGCGCAGCGGCGAAGCGTCGGCCTGGCAGAATCCCGATTCGGGAAACTCGGGCAGCGTCACGCCCACGCGGACCTACCAGCAACCCAACGGCCAATACTGCCGCGAGTACGAACAGGACATCGTCGTCGACGGCAAGCTCGAGAAGACCTATGGGACCGCGTGCCGGCAGGGCGATGGACGCTGGCAGATCCAGGGCTGACGGAGCGCGCTCGATTCGAAAGCGGAGGAAATTTCCGTGAAATACATCTCGGTTGCCTTTTCGATGTTGGCCTTGCTCGCTCCGACCGCGGGCTCCGCGGACGAAATCCCTCCGCCCCACGACCCGCGCGCCGCCCACGCCGCGACCGACCGCAATCACAACGGCGAAATCAACCGCGAGGAGTTCGAGCAGCGCATCATCCAGATCTTCTACTTCGCCGATGTCGACAAGGACGGCTTCGTGACGTTCGGGCAGTTGATGGTCTTCGACGAGGAGTTCCTGTTCGAAACCGCCGACACCGACGGCGATTCGCGGCTCTCGCTGGCCGAATTTCTGGCCGCGCGCTTCGAGAATTTTCGCGAGGCCGATACGGATGGAAGCGACAGCCTGAGCGTGGAAGAAGTCGTGGAGGATTTCTACAAGTAGCCGCGCATAGGGCCGCTTCGACACCGACGTGAGCCCGCTCGTAATTTCGCTTTCGAGAGGTTTGTCAACAATGAAAAAGGCCCTCCGCTGGCTGCTCCTCACGCCGCTCTTGTTGGCGTCCTTCGCCTGGGCGTGTGCAGCGCTGTATTTCGACGGCCCGCTCTCCGGCTGGATCGCAGCCGCTTTCGCACTCGCGGCGGTGGCGATCGCTGGATGGGTGCGGCCGTTCCGGAAGAGCCTGGCGGCCTACTGCATTTGCTTTCTCGCGGTGATCTTCTGGTGGCTCTCCATCGAGCCCAGCAACGACAGAGAGTGGCTTCCCGATGTCGCCCAGCTGCCGGCGGCAGAGATCGACGGAGATCTCGTTGCGATCCGAAACGTCCGGAATTTCAGTTACCGGTCGGAAACCGACTACGACGAACACTGGGAGGAGCGCAGCTACGACCTCTCGAAGCTTCGGGGCGTCGATCTGTTTCTCATCTACTGGGGATCGCCCTGGATCGCGCACACCATCATGAGCTGGGTTTTCGAAGACGGGCCGCCGCTCGCCATCTCGATCGAAACCCGCAAGGAGGTCGGCGAGGAGTACTCGGCGGTGAGGGGCTTCTTTCGCCAGTTCGAGCTCTATTACGTGGTCTCCGATGAGCGCGATGTGATCCAGCTCCGGACCGATCACCGCGGAGAGGACGTCTACCTCTATCGCCTGCGCGCCAAGACGGAAACCGCGCGAAACGTTCTCCTGGCCTATCTCGAGGAGATCAATCGACTCTCGCATAGGCCTCGCTGGTACAATGCGTTCAGATACAATTGCACGACGACGATCCGCCATCACATCCAGAGCGTCACGCCGGGAAGCCCCTTCAACTGGCGGATCCTCCTCAATGGGCGCATCGACGAACTCGGCTACATGCGGGGAACGATCGATACGAGCCTGCCATTCGATGAGTTGAAGATGCGGAGCTACATCACGGAAAAGGCGAAGGCCCTCGAAGAGGGTTCCGATTTCTCGACGGCGATCCGAGAGGGCCTGCCCGGGTACGGGCGCCCGCTGCCGCGAACCGATTCCGCAGGTAAAGGAGGCCAGGGGTCGTGAACAAACCGCTGAAGATCGCCGCTGCCCTGCTGATCGTCGGAAGTCTCGCGGGCTGCACGACGCCGGTCGGCGTGCGCAAAGTCGATCACGGCAGCATCCGCCAGGTTCTCACCGAAAACGCGATCTCCGCCGACGTGCCGAGTATTTCGTCGCGCCAGGTGATGCGTCGGCTCGGCCTCAGCGAAAACGTGCGTCACGATCCTGAGCGATCGCTCCAGCACTTGCACGACCTCGCGATGCAGGAGTTGACCGCAGATCGGCTCTTTGCGCTGTCCGAGTACTCCTATCTGCACGGGACGATTCTGCGGAGGACCTGCGACCGCGGACGCATGGAAGCGAGGCGCAGCCGTACGTATCGCAGCCGAAATGCGCCGCCTCCATCGCAGTGTGAGCGAGCCCGGTCCTATTTCGTCGCCGCATCGATGTACGCGTTCGTCTTCCTGTTTCCCGAGGATTCGCAGGCCGCCCCGAGCGGCTTCGATCCGCGGCTGCGCGTCGCGGTGGACATCTACAACCTCTCGATCACGTCGGCGATCGAATCGGCCGTCGGCGAAATCAGAACAGGGGAAACCTCCTACGCGTTCCACCTCGGAACCCTCCACCTGTCGTTGGACCCCGAGGAGCTGCGCTATGCGGACAGGATTCTCGAGAACATGGTGCCCGCCGCCCAGCTGACCGTGCGAGGTCTGCGCAACCGCTACAGACAAGCCGGATTCGGCGCACCGTTCGTGGCGGCCGCAGTCCGTGAAGAGGGTGTAAAACTGCCGCTTCGCAGCGCGCGCGTGCCGAATCGCGTCAAGGTGCCGATCACCGTCCTGGTCCGTTACGAAGATCTCGCGAATGGGCTGCGGACCGGATCGATGCACGGGCGTTTCGAGATCTATACAGAGAACGAGGTGTCGGAGATCGAAATCGCGGGACAACGCGTGCCCCTCGAATACGAAACGACCTCCGCTCTCGCATACGGACTCGGCCGCTCCGTTCTGTGGGATTTCGAGATTGCGGGCTTTCGCCGCGGCGATCTGCTCGGAACACGCGAAGACCTGGCCACGGACGACGGCCTGCTCATGTTGGAACCGTACCGGCCGGGCAAGATCCCCATCGTGCTCGTACACGGCACCGCCTCGAGCCCGGCGCGCTGGGCCGAGATGCTCAACGAGTTCCAGAGCGACCCGATCATTCGCGCCCACTACCAGTTCTGGTTCTTCATCTACAGCACGGGAAATCCCGTGCTCTACTCGGCCAGCCTGCTGCGGCAAGCACTTCAGGAAACCCTCTCCGATCTGGATCCAGAAGGGCGCGACCCGGCCCTTCGCCGCATGGTCGTAATCGGTCACAGCCAGGGCGGGCTGCTGACGAGGCTCCAGGTGACGACCAGCGGAACGCGCTTCTGGGACAGACTCTCCGATCAACCCTTCGAGGAACTCCAGATCGACGACGATACCCGGAAGACGCTCGGAAAGGCGCTGTTCTTCGAGCGACAAGAGTTCATCGAGCGGGTGATCTTCATATCGACTCCGCATCACGGCAGTTTTCTCGCGGACAGCCAATTGGGGAACTTCGCGTCGAAACTTGCTCGCGCACCCGCGGATCTGGTTCGCGATAGCATCAATCTGGCGCAGGCGGGAGTCGATCTGGTCGAATCGGCAGTGGATAGAAGGCGAAGTTTTTTGAGCCTTTTCTCTCGGGATGATGAGAGCGCTCAATTGGAGCGAAGGCTGAGACGACTCCCGAGCAGCGTCGACAACATGAAGCCGGATTCTGCGTTCACGACCACGCTGCAGACGCTCCCGATCGACTCGTCGGTGCACGCACATTCGATCATTCCGGTACTCGGTGACCCCCCGCCGCAGGGGCAGCACGACGGCGTAGTCGCCTACTCGAGTGCCCACCTGGAGGGAGTGGAGAGCGAATTGGTCGTCTTCGGTTCGGGCCACTCCACGCAGTCGCATCCCAGTACGATTCGAGAGGCGAGGCGCATCCTGCTCGAACACCTCGACGCGCGTTAGAGTCGCTCTTCTTCCAGAATCTCCAGCGCGACCAGTTTCCACGCGCCGTCGACCGGTGCGACGTCCAACTCCGCCCGGTACTGATTGCGCCTCTGGTGAACGTGCCCCCAGTGCCCAACCGATCCCGCGACGTTCCAGGTCGCCAGTGCCGAGAACCCACCCGATCGCGCGGGTCTCGCCTCGAACTCGACCAGTTCGATTTCCTTCACCTTCACGCGCGCGCCACCTTGGTTGGCGAGTTCGAGACCACTGCGGGCTTCGAGATAGATTTCGGTCAGCAGGTCGCCCGTCACGCTACGCTCCAGCGTGTCGTAGATCCGCTCCTCTTCGCGATAGTCGAACGCCCGGTAGATGTTGTGCAGCAGGCCCGACATCACTTCGGACATCCGCTCTTGCGAATCGAACGCGTCGCGGACGATCCAGAAACACGCCGCTACCGCCATCCACGCCGCGACGAGCACGCCAACTCGCTTGCGCGGCGAACGGGTCCACCAGGCCGAAACCCCGAGCGCAACGACGGCCAGGAACCAACGCGATCGACTCACCCAATCGTCGATCGCACCCGGCGGCGGCTCCAGCACCCGCAGCGTGGGGAGATCCGGCTGCTTCAGAAAGTTCTGCCACTCCAGGACGCGAAAGTCCGGCTCCAAGAAGGTGGGCAGCGGCCCCGCCTGATCGACCGATGCGGCGGGAACCCGCTGGATCCGATCGCTCCAGAGATCCCAATCCATCGTCACGCGTTTGGGCAGCCCATCCGTCGGATATACGAAGATCGCGCCGAGGATCGCGGAGTAGGCGTCGAGTTCGACGGGCGGGTCGATCACGCGGCTCGCGGTGAGCGTGCGATCGAGGAAATTGATGCGCGCGAGTTCGGGCTCGATCCGCTCGCCATCGATTTCGACGACGTGGTGCTCGCGCAGAAACGCGGCGACGCGCTGCATCAGTTCGGCCTGGATCTCGACAGGTATCGCATCCCGGTTGGCGAGGCCGAGGTCGATCCAGTGCTGCAGATCACGCGGCCTGAGGATGATCTCCTTGCGCACCTCGTAGGGCTCGACGTAGATGAACCCGCTCATCGGCTCGAAGTGGGCTCGCCGCAGGTTCCGGTTCTTGAATTGCGTGTACCACGGATCGCCCCAGTCGAGGTCGAGGCTCTGGAACGGCATCAGGTAGCGGAAATCGTTGACGGCGATGCCGCGGTGGTAGACGACGAAACCGATGTTTGCGTTGGAGCCCTGCGCTCGGATCTTCAGCGCCTCGGGACGACCGGGCAGCAGGTATTCGAGTCGGGCGAATACGACGATTTCCTCTTCGCTCTCATCTGGCGGAAGGGGTTCGCCCGTGATTTCGTCGCGCCGAACCCGCACGCGCGGCCCAATTTCCACGATGCGCCCCTCGAGCGGCCTGCCGTCGCCAGCGGTGATCGCGAGGTCATTCTGGAAGAACAGCGGCATCCGCTCCTGAAGCCGGTGCGGCCGATTCCCCATCCCTTCGTAGACCTCGTCTGGCAGGATATTGTGGAAAGCCGCCAGATCCCCGAGACCGATCTCGAGCTCGACGCGGATTCGATCCCCTTCGATGAAGAACTCGGCGATGGTGGCGGCTAGCATCGCCTGGCTGCGCACGATGGCGTCGCCCGGCGCTGCCCCGGGCAGGGCCAAATACAGCGGAATCGATAGGATCAGGAGTCGGAATCTCTGCATTGAAACGGTTTGTAGCGGCGCCTAGCGTATACTGCACGCGACGCCATGGATCAGCTTTGAGACAGCTCCTTCAGAACAGCGAAATGCCCGATATCAGCGGACGCATGGGGTTTGCGCGCTGGGCGCTCGCGCTCATCCTCGCGACATCGCTCATCCCGGCGACCGCGTTGGCACAGGTGTCGCCCAAGCCCGAGGCCAAAGCCGAGGCCGAAGCCAAGGCTGCGGGTGCGCAGCCCGCACCCAAAGATCTGGCGATCCCCCTGGTCGAAATCTCCCAGCGCGCCGAACAAACCACAAGGACACTCAGTGCGGCGATCAATGTGCTTCCTACCGATGAGAGAACCGCCAAAATCGCCGAACAAATCCCAAAAATCGAAAAATCGCTGTCCAAGCGGCGCAGCGAACTCGATCGAGAGCTCGCGAGCGGTCAGCATCGCGCGCGGCTGGAGGGTTATCGAGCTGATTGGAACCAGACGCTCACCCAGCTCAACGATTGGCGAGACACACTCGACCCGCTGATTCGGAAGATCGAGTCAGCTCTTGGATCTCTATCCAAGGAGAAAGAGATATGGGAACTCACTCGCCAGCAGGCCGAAGGGGCGGATTCACCGGATCGCATCGTCAATCGAATCCGGATCACCCTGAGCGAAATCGACAAGGCCATCGCGACTGTCAGCGCCAGTCGATCCTCGCTCTTGACCCTGCAGGACCAGGTCGTTCAACAAGATCTGGTCGCAACGGCAGCCGTCGAGCGAATCGAAGCTGCGCAGCGCGAAGGCCGCAGCGGACTGTTCGAGAGGAACGCGCCGCCCCTGTGGGCCGATCTTCGAAAGATCCGTCCCGGCGAACATGCGGAAGAAATCCGCGCTTCCATCCGCCGTGACCTCGAGAATCTGCGCGAGTTTGCAGCTGCATCTGGAAGTCAATTTCTGCTCGATCTGTTGATCTTCATCGTGGCGATCCGTTACGCGTCCGCCGTCAAGCGCAGATTGGTGAACCCCGTAGAGGGAATTCCCCCTATCGGGAGCTCGGGCGAACTCTTCGAGCGACCCGTGTCGATCGCCATACTGACAACCGTGCTCTTGGCTCGATTGGTACACGGCACCCCTCCGATCGCATTCACGACGATCATTTCGCTCGTGCTGATCGTGCCTCTCGTTCGCCTGGTGCCACTGCTGCTACCCAAGAATATTCGTTGGGTGGTCTGGGTGGTGGCGGGACTCGTTGCGATTTCGCGAACCCGTCTGATGATGAATCAATCTCCGCTCGCTTTCGAGTTCTTGTTCGGCCTGGAATCCCTCAGCCTGATGGCGATGCTGCTCTGGCTGATGCGGCCCTCGATGCTTCGAGAGATCCCGCCGGGCTCGAATCTGCCTCCACTGCTGGGCACCGGAATGCGCGCGACGCTGCTCCTGCTGTTGGTATCGATCCTCTCGGGCGCGCTGGGATTTCGCAGCTTCGCTTCACTGATCGGCGCGGCCACCACCTCGAGTGTTTACGCGGCGCTGATCCTCTACGCCGCAACTGGCGCTTTCAAAGTGGGCGTAGAGGCCAGCTTCCATACGAGGCCCGCGCAAAACATGTCCTTCGTTCGACGTCGGCGCAATGTCGTGCTCGACATTACGGGCCGCTACGCAGCCGTGGTGGCGGGGATCTACTGGGCCTATCTGACACTTCGCTGGTTCGAGATCTTCGAACCGGCGAGCGCTCTCGTCCGAATGATCCTAGCCGCTCACTTGAATGTCGGCGAAATCCAGATCTCGTTTGGGGACGTGATCGCCTTCATCTTGACAGTCGTCGTTGCATTCATGTTGTCGCGCTTGATTCGTTTCTTCCTCGAAGAAGAAGCTTTCCCGCGTATGCGATTGCGTCGAGGTGTTGGAAACGCGGTCTCCACGCTGCTCCACTACATCGTTCTCCTGCTCGGATTCATCTTCGCCCTCTCAGCTGCGGGCATGGACTTCACCCGGGTCGCTCTCTTCGCCGGGGCCTTCAGCGTTGGTATCGGTTTTGGCCTTCAGACCGTCGTGAACAATTTCGTGTCTGGCCTGATCCTGCTCTTCGAGCGGCCGATTCAGATCGGCGACATGGTCGAAGTTGGCGGACTCTTCGGCGAAGTGCGCAGAATCGGCGCGCGCTCGAGCACCGTGCGCACATTCGATGGAGCCGAAGTCATCGTCCCCAACTCCAACCTGATCACCGACCCGGTCACCAACTGGACGCTCTCGGATCGCCGCCGGCGATTAGAACTCGAGGTAGGTGTCGCCTACGGAACCGACCCCGAGGTCGTGTTGAAATTACTCAAAGGTGTCGCTGCGGCCCACGAATCGGTACTCGATTCACCCGAACCCGAGGCTCTATTCCTCGAGTTCGGAGACAGCGCTCTTAAATTCCGGCTGCGCGTTTGGATTCCGCGCTTCGAAGAGGGCTTTTCGATTCGCAGTCAGCTGACTGTCGCGATCAATGCCGCACTCCGCGATGCGGGAATTACGATTCCCTTCCCGCAGCGCGACCTTCACGTTCGCAGCGTCGAGTCCGATGTGATTCGATCATTGGATGGCCAGAATCGCGAGTGACATCGTCGGGATCTTTTCGCTGCCCGGCTGCATGAAGAGGCTGTCGGTGCCAAAGCCGTACCTGGGAACATGATCCGCCTTCGCGACCTCAATTTCGAATACGGCGACGGCGGCTTTTCGCTTCGCGTTCCGGAATTCTCAGTGGAACGCGGCGAGCGGATCGCAATCGTCGGGCCGAGCGGGTCGGGCAAGACGACGCTACTTCACCTGATGTCGGGCATCGTCCTGCCTCAGCGAGGCTGCGTCGAAATCGGCGGAGCCGACTGGCTGGCATTGGCCGAAGCGGAGCGCCGCGCACTTCGCATACGTAAAATCGGCCTGGTGTTCCAGACTTTCGAGTTGCTCGAATACCTCCGCGTATTCGACAACATCCTGCTCCCCTACCGGATTCACCGTTCACTTCGACTCGAATCCACCTGCCGCGCGCGCGCGGCTGAACTCGCCGAGCAGATGGGCGTGGGCGATCAGCTCGAGCGGTATCCGACGCAGCTTTCACAGGGCGAGAGGCAACGCGTGGCCGTTTGCCGGGCGCTCGTGACGGAGCCCGACCTCATTCTGGCCGACGAACCCACCGGAAACCTGGACCCGGCCAACAAGCGGCGGGTGCTCGAGCGCTTGATCGCGTGCGCGGAGCGGCGAAATGCAACGCTCGTACTCGTGACCCACGACCGCGACCTGCTGGACCGCTTCGAACGCGTCGTCGACGTCAAGGCCTTCTCCGGTACAGGTTCGCCATGAACGAGATCGCCTTTCTCGCCTGGCGTTACCTCGCATATCACCGAGCCAAGACGCTGACGCTGGTCGGGTCGATCGCGCTGATTCTCTTTCTGCCCGCGGGCTTGAACGTGCTGGTCGACCAGAGCGCGAAAGAGCTGACCACCCGAGCAGATGAAACTCCGCTACTGCTGGGCGCCGTGGGAAGCCCGCTGGAGCTGGTGCTGAATTCGCTCTACTTCGAGTCTCGCAGGCCCGCATCG
>JAFDBP010000067.1 GCA_019313245.1 Deltaproteobacteria bacterium | reverse complement strand
GTCGCCTTCTACCAATCGAGTGAGACTCGAGACTGCAGAGTGTGCGAGGTCTTTGAGGGAATCGTCGCCGGGGCTTCCCGACTCCGCCCATTCGCTCAATCCCACCAGGCTTTCCGGGTAATCCCCGGCGAGGTATGCGGACATCCCCCGCGCGAAGGCGGACAACTGCGAAACCTGATCTCGATCGCCGCCGCGCTCCAGGGCCGTGTCGAGTACGCGGTGGGCGGCCTCGTAATGGCCACTGGCGAGATAAGATTTTCCCGCAACCACGTAGCCGGACACCGCATCGCCGTGAATGGCCGCGAGGAGCTCTTCCAGACCGGGGGGGCCCAGCTTTTCGAGGGTGTCGCTTCGCTCGATCAGAAAGCGCGTGACGACGCCCTCGGCGGGCTGTTCGGATAGGAGCACCCGCAGCTGGCCCCATGATTGGGCCATCAGGGACTGTGTTTCGGCCAGACCTTTATCCAGGCGACCGGAGACCTCCGACAAAATTCGCTCGAATTCGAAAAACAGTCCGTTGGCCTCGGCGCCGGCTTCTGCGCGCAGAGATCTCACGCGCGGGCCGTACACTTCGCGCTGGTAGAAATCTTCGCGAAATTTCATCGCTTCGTGAAACAGCGATCCGACGGCGAGGTCGAAGAGTGCTTCTCGAGGTCGCGCGACCTTCGAACTGCCCGCCTCGGGCCGAAACAGCGAGTGGCACTTTTCCTTCAGGCGGAAGAGAACGCTGAAATCGCTGTCTCCAACGAACTCCTGAAGATCGGAAAAGCTGAGTTCGTCGCGCTTGTATTTCTCTGCGAGTTGCCCCAATAGCTCGTGGGCCCTGAGGAATTCTCTCAGGATGTCGACCAGGCTGGCCGGAGCGCTCGTCATGCCGGGATTATACGTGTCCCGGATCCCGCGTCGCTCCTCGGCCCGCTCGCCCGGCGGCACGGGCGGGTACGGCCTCGATCGGATTGATTCTGGCGGCCGGCACCGGGGTTCGCCTATTTTTGACTTTCCGGCAGGCTCGTCGCCTGCGGATTCGATTTGCCCGGCGTTCGGGTTAAAGCCCGCCAACGAACTTTGGAGGTTCAGATGGACCCTGTCGAACGCGAGAGCATGGAGGTCGACGTCCTCTACATCGGCGCGGGACCCGCTTCGCTGGCCTCTTCGCTGCACCTGATGAAGCAGGTCGAAGCGTTCAACCAGCGCGCCGAAGCCGAGGGCAAGGCGCCCATCGAGCCGCCTTCGGTGCTGATCCTCGAGAAGGGCGCGGCCGTCGGAGATCACATGCTCTCGGGCGCCGTGATGAATCCGCAGGGGATCCGCGAACTTGTGCCGGATTTCGAGGAGCAGGGTTTTCCAACCGAGTACGTCTGCGACTACGCGGGCTTCTGGGTCTTCCACCCAAAGGGAAAGATCAGCACTCCCGGCCCACTGATTCCGCCGAATTTCCGCAAGAAGGGTTATCACGTCGTCTCGTTGAACAGCGTCGCGAAGTGGATGGCGGAGCGCTGCGAAGAGGCGGGCGTGGAGATCTATCCCGGATTTGCCGGCGACAAGATCCTCACGGATGGCAATCGGGTGATCGGCGTTCGCACCGGCGACATGGGTGTCGACAAGGACGGGAAACCCAAGGGCACGTTCCAGCCCGGGATGGACATCTTCGCCAAGGTCACGGTGCTCGGCGAGGGCGTGCGAGGTTCGCTCTCGAAACAGCTGATCGAAGACTTCGAACTCGGCGGCAAGAACCCTCAGACTTTCGAGACGGGCGTCAAGGAATTGTGGCGGATCGATCCGAAGAAGCACCAACCGGGTCGCGTCGTCCACGGCCTGGGAATTCCGCAGATCTTCGACGGCTTCCACGGGATGTGGCTCTACGACATGAAGGACGACCTCGTCTCGTTCGGGTTCGTCACGATGTTGGAATCGGAGAATCCGAATTGCGATCCGCACCTGGCGGCGCAGAAATTCAAGACCAATCCCTACATGAAGTGGCTGCTCGAGGGCGGCGAGCTGGTGAAGTACGGCGCGAAGTGCATTCCGACGGGCGGTCTCTACTCGATGCCCAGGCTCTATGCGAACGGAGCACTCCTGATCGGAGATGCGGCCAGCTTCTGCAACGCCGAAAAACTCGCGGGGATCCACCTGGCGATCAAGTCGGGAATGATGGCGGCAGATGCGATCGTCGATGCGCTGGCGCAGGACGATTTCTCGACGACGACCCTCGGTGGTTATACCGAGCGTTACCGCCAGAGCTGGGCGTTCAAGGAGCACTGGGCGACCCGTCACTTCCACCAGTCGGCCGATCGCGGAGTTCCGTTCTTCCTGCTCAACGAGCCCTTCCGGCAGCTGACGGGAGGGCGCGGACTGATCGACGACATGGAGTGCGAGGCGGGCCACCTGCACATGAAGAAATTGGACGAGCTCCCGAAGTCGAAGCGCGAGAAGGAGGCGTTCGAATTCGACGGCGTGCTGACCTTCAGCAAGGAGCACCTGGTGCAATTCAGCGGAACGCAGCACGAGGCCGACCAGCCGTCTCATCTGGTGGTGGCAGACACCGATCTGTGCAGCACGACCTGTGCGGAAGAATACGGAAACCCGTGCGAGAACTTCTGTCCCGCCGCGGTCTACGAAATGGTGCCCGATACCGCACAGCCCGGCAGCAAGAAGCTCTTCATCCACCACGAGAACTGCGTCCACTGCAAGACCTGCGACATCGCCGACCCCTACCAGGTCATCACCTGGACTCCGCCCGAGGGAGGAGAGGGGCCGGATTACGATCGGATGTAGCCCACGCAGATCCACCCTGGTGGCGCGCTACTTCGCGTTGGCGGGGGCCCAGTTGGCCGCGTTGTGTTGGTGCCCGCGCAGTTCCTCAGGGAGTGGCGCGCTACTTCGCGTTGGCGGGGGCCCAGTTGACCGCGTTGTGTTGGTGCCCGCGCAGTTCCTCAGGGAGTGGCGCGCTACTTCGCGTTGGCGGGGGCCCAGTTGGCCGCGTTGTGTTGGTGCCCGCGCAGTTCCTCAGGGAGTGGCGCGCTACTT
>JAFDBP010000066.1 GCA_019313245.1 Deltaproteobacteria bacterium | reverse complement strand
GAGGTGCAGTACTTTCAGCGCGCGCGTATGGAGTTGTACCCGGACCAGCCCACCGGCCAGCGCGACGCCCCGCGGCCGCATCAGCGTCTGGCGCAGGTCGAGGTAGAAATCGCTCTCCGCTCCGCTCGCGAGCGTCACCTTTTGGCGGCGAAACGAGACGTCGAGAATCAGTTCCAGCAGTTCGGCGCGCATTTCGGTCGTTCCCACAGCTCCTCCGGCTTGGATCCAGGCCGAGTGTAGCCCCCGGGGGCGCGTCCGGCGCCCGGGATGGACAGCGCGACGCACATTGCTAGGATCCGCGCTCCCCGCCAACCCGTGTCTGGAGTCGAGCGTGAAGAAAGCCAAGGCCCTGCCGCACCGCAATCGCGGCAAATCTGCGCGTCACCGGGCAAAGCGGAAGCGCAAGCTCCAACGGGCACGCCTGCGCAAGAGCTCGGGCGAGCGCAGGTCCTACCGCTGAGCGGAGGCCGTCGGCGGTGGCCGCGGCAGCCCCGAATCCGTTTTCGTTCGAACTCGAAGCCCGCTGCGGAGCGGCCCGCGCGGGCGCGTTCTCGACCCCCCATGGCTCGTTCTCCACACCGGCCTTCATGCCCGTGGGAACCCACGGCGCCGTCAAGGCGCTGACCGCCGATCAGGTGCGCGCGACGCGCGCCGAGATCGTGCTCTCCAACACCTACCACCTCGCGCTGCGCCCGGGCGAGAAGACCGTGGCGAAACTCGGCGGGCTGCACCGCTTCATGGGTTGGGACGGGCCGATCCTCACCGACAGCGGCGGCTTTCAGGTCTTCTCGCTGCCGGGCGTCGAAATCGACGACGGCGGCGTGCGCTTCAAGAACGCGGTCGACGGCTCGACGATGACGCTCACGCCCGAGCGCTCGATCGAAATCCAGCACGCGCTCGGCGCGGACATCATCATGGCCTTCGACGAGTGCTCGCCATTTCCCGCGGACGCGGCGACACTGCGCGGTGGCGTGCGCAGGACGCTCGCGTGGATCGACCGCTGCCTCGAGACCCACCGCGGCTTCGAGCGGCGACAGGCGCTGTTCGGCATCGTGCAGGGCGGCGTCGACCTCGGCCTGCGCAGCTCGTGCGCGCAGGCGCTGGTGGCGCTGGATCTGCCGGGCTACGCGATCGGCGGCGTCTCCGTCGGTGAGGGGCACGAGTTGCTCTGCAAGGTGACCGCGCACACGGCCCCGCTGCTGCCCGAAACCAAGCCGCGCTATCTGATGGGCGTCGGCCTGCCCGAAGACCTGCTCGCCGCGATCGGCTACGGGATGGACATGTTCGATTGCGTGATCCCGACCCGCTATGCGCGCAGCGCGACCGCATTCACCAGCCGGGGGCGCATCCGCCTCAGCAACCGCCGCTTCCGGCGGGACGCCTACCCGATCGACACCTCGTGCGATTGCGCGGCCTGCGCGCAGGGCTACTCGCGCGCCTACCTGCACCACCTGTTCGCCGCCAACGAGGTGCTGTCCGCCGTGCTGACCTCGATCCACAACGTGCACTTCTACCAGCGCATCGTGCGCGAGGCGCGCGAGGCGATCGTCGCGGGGCGCTTCGACGCACACCGCCGCGATTTTCTCGCCGCGTATGCGCAAGAGCGCTCGGGTGCCGCCGAATCGGCCAAACCCTGAAACGAATCCGCGCAACCCGCTATGGTCCCGCGCGGCGACCCCGAGCGTCGGGCGGCCGCAATCTTCGCAACTGCCGGAGTCGATGAAGCCGATGGGCAACCGCAGCGCAAACGAATACCTGACGCCCGAAGAAGTCCTGCGCCGCTACACGAGCGGGCCGAAGACGGGCGTGTTCACGGACGGCTCCTGCGAGGGCAATCCGGGGCCCGGAGGCTGGGGCTTCGTCTGGGTCGAAGACGATCGCATCGTCGAACAGGCGCGCGGCACCGACCCGTCCACGACGAACAACCGGATGGAACTCTCGGCGCTGATCGCCGCCTACAAGGTGCTGCCCGAAGACAGCCAGATCAGCGTCTACTCGGACAGCCAACTCTGCGTGAAGACCGTCAACGAGTGGGCGGCCGGCTGGAAGCAGCGCGGCTGGCGGCGCAAATCGGGCCCGATCGCCAACCTCGAACTGGTGCGCGAACTGTACGCGCTCGCCCAGGCCCACGCGGGCGTCACCCTGCAATGGATTCGCGCCCACGACGGCTCGCGCTGGAACGAATACGCGGACGCGCTCGCGTCCGCCTACATGCGCGACTGAGGGCCGTGCGGGCTCAGCGTCGGGTGGGCGGCTGCTTGCCGAGTTCGACGATGCGGTCGAAGTCGGACTTCTCGAGCGGCATCACCGACAGGCGCGAGTGGGTGACGAGCGGAATCTTCCGCAGCTTCGGATCCGCCTTGATCTGCGCGAGCGTAACCGGAGCCTTCAGCGGCTTGACGGGCGCCACGTCGACCACCACCCAGCGATCGTCGTCGGTGGTCGGATCGGGATAGGCGCGCCGCGTCACCTTCGCGATCCCGACGACTTCCTTGCCCTCGTTGGAGTGGTAGAAGAGCGCGTAGTCGCCGACCTTCATCTCGCGCAGGTTGTTGCGCGCCTGGTAGTTGCGCACCCCGTCCCAGTAGGTGGAGCCGTCGCGGACGAGATCGTCCCACGAATACTTGAAGGGTTCGGATTTCACGAGCCAATGGGCGCGGGCCATGCGGCACTCCCTGCGAAATGGAGCGCGCGATCCTATCACAGCTCCGTCTCATCCACCGTCGGTGACGCAGCCGGCTGCGCACCAGCCGCAATCGCGGCTATCGCTCGGTGAACTTGGCGGCGCGCGTTCGCACGATGTTGCCGAGCTTCTCGCAATCGGAGAAGATCGTGCGCTCGGCGAGTTCGCCCCGCAGCGTCACCGCGTGGAGCATCACGAGCATGTCACCCTGGCGGTCGATCCTCCAATCCGGAAACGCGAAGTTCTGCCCGGCGAGGCGCGCGCGGGCCTCGCTCTCGAACGCCCACAGTTCGACGCTGCAGACCTGCGAGGCGCCGTCCGATTTGCGCGTGTAGTGGCGCGCCCGCTTCGCGACGACCCCCCACTCGACGAGGTCGACGTCCTGACTCGCGTCTTCGGGCGTTTCGTTCACGATCTCCCAACCGGGGTAGATGTTGCGCTCGTCGAGCAGCGCCCATTCGAGCCGCTGTGCGGGCGACATCGCGGCATCCGAAGCGGGTTTTTCCTCGCGCGCGCGCGAAGCCGCCGAGGGAGTGCGGCTGACATTGCCCTTGAGGTCGTAGGGCTCGGCGTCGGGGCACGCTTTGGGATCGTTGACGAAGATCACCCTGCCCGACGCGTCGACGCACTTGAAGATCTCCGCCGTCGCGGGTCCGGCGAGCAGCGCGACCGACGCGAGCGCGGCTAGAGCCAGGCGCCTCATCGCGCGAGCTTCTCGAAGGCCTCGCGGACTTCCGCAGGCGCCTGCACGAGTTCGATCAAGACGCCCGCACCGCCGATCGGCGCCGCCTCGTTGCCCTTTGGATGGATGAAGCAGACGTCGAAGCCCGCGGCCCCCTTGCGCACGCCGCCCGGAGTAAAGCGCACGCCGTTTCGGCCCAGCCACTCGACGGCGGCAGCGAGATCGTCGATCCAGAGCCCGACGTGATTCAGCGCGGGGTCGTGGACCTTCGGCTTCTTGTCGGGGTCGATCGGCTGCATCAGGTCGACCTCGACCTTGAGCGGCCCCGAACCCGCGACCGCGATGTCCTCGTCGACGTTTTCGGACTCGCTCACAAAATCGCCGGTGA
Source organism: Deltaproteobacteria bacterium (assembly GCA_019313245.1). Lineage (GTDB taxonomy): Bacteria > Myxococcota_A > UBA9160 > UBA9160 > SMWR01 > JACZVU01. The sequence goes on along the minus strand of JAFDBP010000066.1, from coordinate 2,473 downwards.
TCGTGAGGCCGAGCATGTCGACCCAGAGCTCGCGCAGCACGGCCTTGTCGGTCGCGCCGACTGCGATCTGTTGAATGCCCAATACCCGAAACGGTCGCTCGCTCACACTCGCCTCCTGGCCCATCTCATCGACTCGGAGCATCGGGTTGCCCCGAGGGCCCTTTATAACCCCTTCCGAGCAGATAGCGCTCGCTGCTTCCGCGGCGCGTGGCGCCGGGTTTGACGGTCTTGGCGCTCTCGAATTCGCGCCGCAGCCGGCGGTCCACGAGCGCGGCGTCGGGGCCCTCGAGGATCTTGACCAGCAGCGTTCCGCCCGGGCGCAGCAGCCCGGCGAGCAGCGCCTCGACGCCCTCGAGCAGCGCGCCCTCGCGGGCCTGATCGGCCGCGCGAATCCCGCTGAGCTTGGGCGCGGCGTCGCTCAGCAGGACGTCGGCCGGCCCCCCCAGCCGCTCGATAAGTTCTTCTACTACGATGGGTTGCGTGAAATCTGCACAGAATGCGATCACATTCTCATTGTTGAGCGGGGGATCGATCGCGGCCAGATCGACCCCGACGACCCGGCCCGTGCGGCCGACCGCTGCGGCGGCCACCTGCAGCCAGCCGCCCGGCCAGCAGCCGAGATCGATCACCCGCTGACCCGGCTTCAGCAGGCGCTGGCCGCGCTGGATTTCGAGCAGTTTGTAGGCGGCGCGAGAGCGGTAGCCCTCGCGCTTGGCGCGCTGGTGGAAGTGGTCCTTGCGGTCGTAGGCCATCACGCTGATCGCTCGCTGCGGTGGCGCTGCGCGGGCCGGGTCAGGAGTTGCGGTCGGCCTTGATGGTCTTGCGCACCCGGACGATCGCGTTGTCGTGGCCCGGGACCGCGCCGTTCACGAAAAGCAGGCCCCGCTCGGCGTCGACGCGCGCGACTTCCAGGTTGAGCGTGGTGATGCGCTCGTTGCCCATGCGCCCGGACATCTTCATGCCCTTGAAGACGCGGCCCGGATAGCTGCCCGCACCGATCGCACCGCCGTGGCGGAAGTTCTCGTGGGTGCCGTGGGTGCGCCGCTTGACGGCGAAGCCGTGGCGCTTGATCACGCCGGCGGTGCCGCGGCCCTTCGAGTTGCCGATCACGTCGACGCGCTGGCCCTTCTCGAAGATCTCGACCTTGATCTCCTGGCCGACCTCGTAGGCCTCAGCGTCTTCGGCGCTGATGCGCGACTCGGCGAGGTAGCGCTTGGGCGCCACGCCGGCCTTCTTGAAGTGCCCCTGCTGGGCCTTGTCGGCGCCCGACGGGCGGCGGTCTCCAAAGCCGAGCTGGAGCGCCGTGTAGCCGTCCTTCTCTTCGGACTTCTTCTGGATCACGAGGTTGGGCGATGCGTCGAGCACCGTCACCGGAATGGCCTCGCCGGATTCTTCAAAGATCTGGGTCATGCCGATCTTGCGGCACAGCAGCTCAACGGTCACGGGATTGTCTCCAGGGCGCCCCTCTGGGCGCGTTTCGCGAAAGGCGCAGAAAGATAGGGGATTTGAGCCGTCTGTCGAGCCTCTGGCGGGCCTCTGGCGGGCGGCCCGATGCGGACCGGGGCCCGTTCAGTCGGCCAGCTTGGCGGCCTCCTCGGCCACGATCTGCTGGATCAGGCCGATCGAAATCGGCCGCACGGCCTCCTCGACCCCGTGCGCGGCCTCCTGCATCAGCGTCGGCATCACCTCGATGCTCTTGCGCCCGACCGGGGTGCGGTAGAAGGCGAGCATCTGCTCGAGTTCCACCTCGTCGAAATATTTGTCGTAGAGCGGCAGGTAGACGGCCTCGATGATCTCGGAGAAGTTGAGCCGCTCGACGAACAGCGCGTGGAAGCGCTCGGCGAAGGCGTCGAAATCCTCGAGGCGGGCGAGCAACAACTGGCGGTTCTCCTCCGACAGCTCGGCCTGCTCGGACGCCGCCATCTCCATCATCTGATGATAGGTGGGCTGCATCAGCATCAATTCCATATTGCTCTGATGCTCTCGCATCTGCTCGGCCATGCCGACGATGCCGACGATCGCGAGCAGCTCGCGGATCATCTCCTGCTTCGAGGCGACGGTCTTCGCCTCGCCGTTCGCGGCTTGCATCAATACGCCGACCGCGAGGATCGCGGCGCCCATTCTCCGGATTCGCACAATCACCTCCGCTTCGCTCGGACACTGGATACCGCATCGCCCGCGAGACTCCAGCCCGGTTCGGTTCGACGAGCGGCTACACTCCCCGCGGCACCTCGCATCCCCATCGCCCGCGACCCCCCGTCGCGCGATCGGGGCGGCGGGGATTTCTGCGTGCGACGCGCGCAGAACGATCGGAGGCAGCGGCGACCCGTATGGAAGAGGCTGCGGGAGGCGAACCGATCCACGGGGATCTCGACGCGATCGCGCGGCGAATCGCCGCGCGCACCGGAGCGGTGCGCCTGGCGGGCCTGCGCGGCGGTGCGGGGGCCGTCGTCGGGGCGGAACTCGTCGCGCG
>JAFDBP010000065.1 GCA_019313245.1 Deltaproteobacteria bacterium | reverse complement strand
TGAGGGCGAAGCCTTTGGCTTCGCTTTCGTCGTTGCACTCCCCTGACCGGGGAGTGCTCCTGGAGGGCGAAGCCGTTGGCTTCGCTTGCGTCGCCTAGATCACGGCTGAGCCGCCGTTGGTCTTGCGGCTCTCTTCGATTGCCTTCAGCCGGCGATTGAGCGTGGCCATCTTTTCGCTGAGTCGCTGCGCGTCCAATTCCGCGGTGATCCGGCCGTCCTCGGCCGCCTTGAGCCTTCGATTCATCGTGGTCAGCTTCTTGTTGAGTCGCTGCACCTCCGACCTCGGGGCGATTTGCATCAATCCCAGAAGGGAGTCGACGCGACTCTCGACCTGCTTGGTGACGTCCTTGCGGGCGGCGTCGGCTCGCTTCACGATCGGATTCTTCTTGAACTCGGACTGGATTCGCTTCATCTCCTTGCGGGTGCGCTTTTCCACCTTCTTGCGCCTGGCGGTGAAGTCTTTTTCGAGCGACTTGCGGCGCGCGTTCAGCTCTCTTTGAATGCGCTGGAATTCGTCGTCGACGAATTTGACGGCTTCGTTGATGCGGCTTTCGGTCGCTTCGCTGAGGGTTTCGCGTTCTGCCATCGGAGTGGTCCTTCTGTGTTGCCCGGCCGCGCGGTTTGCGCGGGATATGGGGGTTGCCACCAAAAATAACACGGCGCGTTATCGCGTCAAGCGCTCTTGCGTATCAATAATCCGCAATAAAAACAGATATTTATAGAATGATTCGATCTGCCGGCAGACGCTGCTAGACGCAGTGCGGCATTTTCCCTACCAGCGCAGGACGGCACTCGCCCAGGTGAAGCCGGATCCGAAGCTCGTCATCGAAACGATGTGCCCCGGTTCGAGTCGACCCGAGCGCGCGGCTTCGTCGAGCAGGATCGGGATCGAGGCCGACGAACAGTTGCCGTAGCGCTGGATGTTGTTGCTGCAGCGCTCGGCCGGGATGCCCATCTGCTCCATCACGAACTCGTTGATGCGCAGATTGGCCTGGTGAAACAAGAAGAGATCGACGTCCTCGAGTTTCAGGCTCGCGGCGTGCAGGGTTTCGAGCAGTACCTCGGGCATTCGCCTGACGGCGTGCTTGAAGACGAAGCGCCCCTCCATGTACGGGAAGTGGCGCCGCTCGTCGATCAGCTCGTGGTTGATCCGCACCGGCCAGAAACCCGAGCCCGGCGCTTCGATCCAGAGCTTCTTGGCGAATTTCCCCTCAGCGTGAAGTCGAATTTCCAGCAGTCCGGAGTCGTCGCTCTCGTCGTCGTTGGCTTCGAGTAGCGCGGCACCCGCACCGTCGCCGAAGATCACTGCGACGTCGCGTCCCTCGTCGCTGATGTCGATGCCGGTGGAGTGAACCTCGCAGCCGACGACGAGAACGCGCCGGTACATCCCCGAGTGGATGAAGCCGTTCCCGACGGCGAGCCCGTAGATGAAACCGCTGCACTGTGCGCGGACGTCGAAGCACGGCGTATCCGAGAGCCCGAGCTGATCCTGCAGGAAGAACGACGTGCCGGGAAAGTCCGCCTGCGAGGACAGCGTCGTCAGCACGATGCAGTCGATGTCCTCCGGGCCGAGTTGCGCGGCCTCGAGCGCGTTCTTCGTCGCCGCACTGGCGAGGTCCGCGGGCTGTTGCCCCGGCTCGATGTAACGCCTCTCTTCGATTCCCGTGCGCTGGCGAATCCACTCGTCGCTGGTGTCCATACGCTTCGCGAGATCGTCATTGGTCACGACGCGGTCGGGAACGTACATACCCGTGCCGATGATTCTTGCTCTCGGTTTCATCATTGGGTTCCGTCAGCTGCGAGGGGCGGAATGCGCTTCCGCTCGCGCTTGTCCTCGGGGGGGTGATCCACCTCGGCCCATAATAGCTCTTCCGCGTCGGAGAGGAGGTCCTGCAAGCCAATTCGCTTCAGGGCCGAAATCGCCACTCCATCCCGGTTTTCGAGCAGGGCCTTGGCTTCGCTGGCGGGCAGCCGGTCGATCTGGTTGAAGACCAAAAGCTCGGGCGCTTTCGAGATGCCGATCTCGTCGAGAACCTGCCGCACCGTGGCGATTCGTCGCTCCCAATCCGGGGTGGCGACGTCGACGACGTGAAGCAGGAGGTCCGCATCCGACAGTTCTTCGAGCGTCGCTCGAAACGCCGTGACCAGTTCAGGGGGTAGATCGCGAATGAAGCCGACGGTGTCCGTGATGATCACCTCGCGATCGCGAGGGAATCGAAGCCGGCGCGAAGCGGGATCCAGCGTCGCAAAGAGTGCGTTGGCGACGTGCGCCTCCGTGTTCGTGAGCGCCTTCAGCAGCGTGCTCTTGCCCGCGTTCGTGTAGCCGACGATCGAGAGCACCGGGATTCCGCGGCGCGCGCGTTGGCGCCTGCGCGACTGCCGCTGATCGCGCAGTTTCTTCAGTTCGCGCTCGAGCCGCGCGACGCGCTCGCGAACCCGGCGGCGATCGACTTCGAGTTTGGTTTCGCCGGGGCCCCTTCCGCCGATGCCGCCCGCCAGGCGCGACAGCGAGACATCGGCGCGCTGCGCGAGGCGGGGCATCCGGTAGCGCAGTTGGGCGAGTTCGACCTGCAGCTTTCCGTCCCGGCTGGTCGCGTGCTGGGCGAAGATGTCGAGGATCAATTGGGTGCGATCGATCACGCGCAGGTCGAGTCGTTGGGCGAGGTTTCGCGCCTGGGTCGGGCTCAGGCTCTGATCGAAGATCACCAGGTCGACGCCGCTCTGGAGCGCGTGGATGACGAGTTCCTGGAGTTTGCCGACGCCCATGACGTAGCGCGGGTCGAGGCGACTGCGTTGCTGGGTGACGGTGTCGACGACTTCTACGCCGGCCGATCGCGCCAGTTCGACGAGTTCTGCGACGTGGGCCTCGAGTTCGTCTGCAGATCGGCCCGCCGAGACGGAAACCAGGATCGCGCCCTCGGAGCTGCCGATCTTGCGCGTTCGATCCAGGCGGCCGAGTTCGTCCTCGATGTCGCGAATCCAGGCGGGGAAATCGAGGTCGAGGTTTGCGGGTGCCGTGGGTGCGAGCAGCTCGACCGGATCTCCGCCATTGGTGACGGGTCGCAGCGATCCGACGTGAGCCAACTTCGGCAGGCCGCGCTCGTCCATCGTGATCGCGACCATCGCGTCGAGTCGCAACAGCGCGAGGTCCGTGAGGTCGTCCCGGTCGAGTCCTTCGTCTCGGATGTGTGTATGAATGCAGCGCAATCCGCGAAGGCGCCCGAGGCCGGCGCGCAATCGACCCCAATCGGGCAGCTCGATCGACTTCGCGGTCCCGCACATCACGTGGGTCACCTCGCCGCGCCGGTCGATGAGCACTCCGACCTGGCGACCGATTTCGAAGCTGATCTCCGTGAGTTCGCGGGCGAGTTCGTGGCTCACCACGCGCTCGGCCGGAACGCGCCGCCGGGTGAGACGTTCCAGTCTGCGCACCTGACTGGACTTGAGACCGCGGGTATTGCCGTCGATGTGGATGGGGGCACCTCGTCGGGTGTGTCGCTGAGATCAATCTAGGGAAGGCGATCGAAGCTCCGCAAGCGCGGAGATCGCCGCGAGCCCCAAGGGGGTGCTCTACCCCCAATCCGGTTGGCGCAGTACCCTGCCACCCGCGGGCGGACGCGGATTCCCGGGGCCCGCGAGCCGATCTCGCGGCGTCGGGCGAGATCGGGTCAGATCCCGGCGGCGAGCGGCCGAAAGAGGAAGTCGATGGCATCGAAGCAGCCCTCCATCGCGGTGGTCGTTCTTGCCGCCGGCAAGGGGACCCGGATGAAATCCGGGCTCGCCAAGGTGCTGCACCCGCTCGCCGGGCGGCCGATGCTCTCCTTTCCCCTCGCCGCCGCGGAGTCGCTGAATCCGGAGCGGCTCGTGGTTGTCGTGGGGCGCGACGCGGACCGCGTCCGCGAGACCTTTGCAGACCGCGCGACCTTCGTCCTGCAGGAGGAACAGCGCGGGACGGGCCATGCGGTCGCCCAGGCCGAGCGCGAACTCGAGCGATTCAACGGCGATGTGCTCATCCTCTACGGCGACACGCCGCTGATTCGGCCCGAGACACTCGCGCAGATGGCCGCGACCAAGGCGGAGACCCGGGCAGATCTGGTCTTGCTGACCGCCGAGATCGAGGTTCCCGGAATCGTGGTTCGCGACGAAGGCGGTTCGGTGGCGCGCATCGTCGAAGCGACCGACGCCACGCCCGCGGAACTCGCGATCCGCGAGCGCAACACGGGCGTCTATCTGCTCTCGGCCGAGCTGCTCTGGAAGACGCTGGCGCAGATCGGCGATCACAACGAACAGGGCGAGATCTACCTCACCGACCTGGTCGGCCTGTTGGTGCGCGACGGGCTGCGGATCGAAGCGCTGCAGATGGCGGATTCCGAAGAGGCCATCGGCGTGAATACGAGGGTCGAGCTCGCGGAGGCCGCCGCGGTGATTCGGCGCAGGAAGTTGGAGCAGCTGATGCTCGAGGGCGTCACCATCGTCGATCCGGCGGCCACCTACATCGACGTGGGGGTCGAGGTCGGAAGAGACAGCGTGATCGAGCCGGGCTGTTCGATCCAGGGCGAATGCCGCATCGGCACGGGCGTACACCTCAAGCCCGGCTGCATGATCGAAACCAGCGACGTTGGCGACGACAGCGTCATCGGACCCAACGCCCATCTTCGACCGGGCTGCGTGCTCGGACGCCGCGTGCGAATCGGCAACTTCGTCGAGATCAAGAACAGCGTGCTCGGCGACGGCGTGAAAGCCGATCACCTCTCCTATATCGGGGATGCCGACGTCGGGGCCAAGGCGAGCTTCGGTTGTGGGGCGATCACGGTCAACTACAACTGGCTGGAAAAGAGTCGCACGACCGTTGGCGAAGGTGCGAATATCGGCTGCAACGCCAACCTGATCGCGCCGGTCGTGATCGGGAAGAATGCCGCGGTTGCGGCTGGATCCACCATCGGAAACGAGGTGCCCGACGCCGCACTCGCCGTCGAGCGAGCGCGGCAGCGAAACGTCGAAGGTTGGACGGCGCGGCGCGGCGCGGGCGGCAGTTCCGGGCGGAAGCGAAAGGACGAGGGAGAGACCGACTAGCGCCTCACTTCGGCGCGGGCAGAGGAGTTGAGCATGTGTGGAATCGTCGCATACGTCGGCCGCAAGACTTCGGCGATGGAAGTGCTGATCGACGGGCTGCGACGCCTCGAGTACCGCGGTTACGACTCGGCGGGCGTGGCGATCCTCGACGAAGGTTCCATTCTCGTGCGGCGCGCACTCGGGAAGTTGGCGAATCTCGAAGGCGTGTTGCGCGACAAGCCGGTCGCGGGGCACATCGGCATCGGGCACACGCGCTGGGCGACCCACGGAAAGCCATCGGAGCGCAACGCCCACCCGCATTGCTCGGGTTCGGTGTCGATCGTCCACAACGGCATCGTCGAGAACTACCGGCAGCTTCGGGCCGAACTCGAGAGCGCCGGGCGGGTCGTGGAATCCGATACGGATACCGAATTGATCGCGCATCTGATCGATCAGCGCGTCGAGGCTGGCGACGATCTGCTCGCGGCGGCTCGCTGGGCGTGTGCGCGACTCGCGGGCTCCTACGCATTTGCGGTCATCTCCAGTGAGGATCCGCATCGCGTGGTCGCCGCGAAGAACGGCGGGAGCCCGATCATCCTCGGACTCGGCGAGAAGGAGGCATTTCTCGCGAGCGACATCCCCGCGATCCTCCCCTACACCAGACAGATGATTTCGCTGAGGGATGGCGAGTTCGCGGTGCTGTCGGACGAGGAGGTGGCCCTGATCGACTCGGACGGGCGCCCGTTCGAGCGCGAGCCGATGGCGATCCAGTGGGATCCCGTTTCGGCGGAGAAGGGCGGCTACGACCGGTTCATGCAAAAGGAGATCTTCGAGCAGCCCAGAGCCGTGATGGACACGATCGGAACCCGAGTCTCCGAAGAAGACTGCGACGTCGATCTGGATGGCATCAACATCCGCCCGGAAGTGGCCGAGCGCATCGGTCGAATTCACCTGGTCGCTTGCGGGACCGCCTATTACTCGTGCATGGTCGGGAAACTCCTCTACGAGCAGATCGCCGGAATCTCGACGGAGGTCGATCTGGCCAGCGAGTTTCGCTACCGACGGCCCGTGCTCGACGAGGGCTGCGTGGTGATTCCGGTGTCGCAGTCGGGCGAGACCGCGGATACGCTGGCGGCCCTGCGCGAGGGCAAGCAGCGCGGGGCGCACGTCATCTCGATCTGCAACACGCGTGAATCGACGATCTCGCGCGAGAGCGACGACGTGCTCTACACCCACGCGGGGCCCGAGATCGGCGTCGCGTCCACGAAGGCATTCACCACCCAGCTCGTGGCCCACTACCTGCTCGCGCTCAAACTCGGCATCGCGCGCGGAACACTCGATCGAGAACAGGCGCAAGAGCGCCTGCACGACCTGATGCGATTGCCGAGATTGATCGAGCACACGCTCGAGTTCGACGACGAGGTCCGACAGATCGCCCAGAAGTACTTCCACTCGACGAATTTTCTCTTTCTGGGTCGCGGAATCATGTATCCAATCGCACTGGAGGGAGCGCTCAAGCTCAAGGAGATCTCCTACATCCACGCCGAGGGCTATGCGGCCGGAGAGATGAAGCACGGCCCGATTGCGCTGATCGACGAAGACATGCCGGTCGTCGTGATCGCGACCCGCGGCCCTCTCTACGAGAAGGTGATTTCCAATCTCGAGCAGGTTCGTTCGAGAGAGGGCGCGGTGATTGCGATCGCGAGCGAAGGCGATACGGGAATTGCCGAGAAGGCGAACGACGTGATCTACATCCCGGATCTCGGTGAGTACCTGACCTCGGTGATCGCGGTGGTGCCCCTGCAGATGCTCGCCTACCACATTGCGGTGCTGAAGGGAACCGACGTCGACCAGCCGCGCAACCTCGCCAAGAGCGTTACCGTCGAATAGAACGGAGTTCTCGCCTCTCCCATTGAGGCGACCGCGGTGGTCAATTATCCTGCGGCCCTGCTTTCCTCCGTTGACATTCCGCATCACCCCGGGAGACGGCCCATTGCAGGCTGAGTCGATGCTCAGATCGTTGAACCCGCAGCAGCGCGCCGCCGTCGAGGCGACGGAAGGCCCGCTGCTCGTACTGGCTGGCGCCGGCAGCGGAAAGACCCGGGTGCTCACCCACCGCATCGCCTATCTCGTCGGCGTTTGCGGGATCCCGCCCGAAAACATCCTCGCGGTGACCTTCACCAACAAGGCCGCGGGTGAAATGCGCGAGCGGGTGGAGAAGATCCTCGGCATGTCGACCGCGGATCTCTGGATCAGCACCTTCCACTCGGCGTGCGTGCGAATCCTGCGGCGCGACATTTCGCACCTCGGCTACTCCCGCGGGTTCGTGATCTACGACGAAGGCGATACCCGCAGCGCGATTCGCGATGCGCTCAAGCGCCACGGGCTCGACTCTTCGGTTTCAGAAGCCAAGCGTTACCAGTGGCGTATCGACCGCTGGAAGAACGACGGTCTGGATCCGGCGGCCGCGGCGCGGAGCGTCGAAGATCTCGATTCCGAGACCGCCGCGCAGATCTACGCCACCTACCAGTGCCTGCTGGTCGACAGCAACGCGCTCGACTTTGGAGACCTGCTGCTGCGCACCACCGAACTCTTCGAGCGCTTCCCGGATGTGCTCGCTCACTATCAACGGCGCTGGCAGTACGTGCTGATCGACGAATATCAGGACACCAATCGCGTCCAGTACGATTTCGTGCAACAGGTTTCGCGCCAACACCAGAACCTCTGCGTGGTCGGCGATCCCGATCAGTCCATCTATGCCTGGCGTGGCGCCGACATTCGAAACATCATGGAATTCGAGCGCGATTACCCGGATGTGAAGACGGTCAAGCTGGAGGTCAACTACCGCTCCACGCAGCCGATTCTCGACGGTGCGAGCGGTGTGGTCGCGAACAACATCGATCGTCGGCATAAAGATCTCGTTACCGAGCGGGAAGGCGGTGACCTGATCCAGGTCCACTACGCGCGAAACGATCGGGACGAGGCCGACTACGTGGTGCGCCGGATTCTCGCTGCGGTCCGCGAGGGCGATCGCAGGGGCGGCGAGTTCGCGATCTTCTACCGCACGAACCATCAGTCGCGCCTGTTCGAAGAAGAGCTGCTGAAGTACGACCTCCCCTACATCGTCGTGGGGGGCGTTCGGTTCTACGACCGCGCCGAGATCAAGGATGCACTCGCCTACCTCCGCCTGCTGATCAATCCGGCGGATGTCGCCTCGCTCCGGCGCATCATCAACAAACCCGCACGCGGGATCGGCAAGACGACGATCGAGCGAGCCGAAGCGCTTGCCGCAGAGCGCAGTGTCAGCCTGTTCGATGCGGTCGCGCTGATCGCAGAAGGGGAGGGCGGTGGTCGTGTTCCGCCCAAGCTCCGCTCGTTTCTCGCGCTGATTCGCTCGTTGCAGGACGAAGTAGCGGCGTGGTCGCCGGCCGATGCGCTCGCGGCCGTGCTCGACCAGACCAGCTACGCGGCGCACCTGGAACGAGAGGACACGCCGGAGGCCGACGCGCGCCTCGAGAACCTGCGGGAGTTGCTGACGGCCGCCGAGGATTTCGAGCGCGTCAACGCGTCGGCATCCGATGACGATCGCTCCGCGTTGGAGCGCTTTCTCGATCAGGTGGCGCTCGTTTCCGATCTGGACGCCTATCAAGAGCGGGACGACTGCGTCTCCATGATGACTGTCCATTCCGCAAAGGGACTCGAGTTTCCGGTCGTCTTCATGGTGGGAATGGAAGAGGGGATCTTTCCGCACGCGGCCTCGTCACGCGATGACAGTGGGATCGAGGAAGAGCGCCGCTTGTGTTATGTGGGCATGACGCGGGCGATGGAAGAACTCACCCTCACCTGCGCGGCAGAGCGCCGCCGCTTCGGCTCCCGCACGGCTTCTCCGCCCTCGCGTTTCCTGAACGAAATTCCGAACGCCGCGCTCGCGGAGACGGCCCGCACATCCTTCGACGAGGGACCCGAACCCGATTACTCATACGATCAGAGCGTGTCCGATGAGGGCGCGTCGATCTCGATCGGGCTGCGGGTGCGGCACCCGGTTTTCGGTCTCGGAACCGTGGCCGGCGTGATCGGCTCCGGGCCCGGTCAGAAGCTCCGGATTCAGTTCGACCGCGCGGGTTTGAAGACGGTGATGTTGCGTTACGCGAATCTAGAACTCGGATGAATCGAACGGGATGTAGAGGTGGTGGAGGCCGCTGTCTTGCCCGACCCTTCTGCGCGTTGCGAGTGGGCTCGCAGTGCGCGAGTTCGCGCTGCATCGCGGAAACTCCGCGTCACATCCTTGACCTCGAGCGGCTCGCAGCGCACGCTCCGCTGACCCGATGAACGAGCGAATTCCCGACTCCGGCACGGCAGCCCTCTACCAACACGACGTTCGCGCCTCTGCGGGCCCGGCCGTCGACGAGCGCGTATCTGCCTGCCCGATCTGTTCGGCCGAATTGGCAGTGCGGCGTTTCGAAGTGGAGGGGATGGAGGAGGCGGTGGTCGTCTGCGCGGAATGCGGGCTCGGCCGCCTCTATCCGGAACTGACTCCCGATCGGCTTCGGGCCCTCTACCCCGACGAGTACTACGGCGAGCCCGGTCGGAAATTCCAGCCCCTGATCGAAAGGCTCGTCCGGATCGTGGGTGAGCGTCACATTTCATTTCTCTCTCGCGAGCTTCCGGCGGGTGCTCGAATTCTCGACGTGGGCTGCGGGCGCGGCGTGACATTGGGGGCGCTCGCGGAACAGGGCTTCAGGGTTCACGGGCTCGAAATCAGTGCAGAAGCGGCGAGCGGAGCCGATCCGAGAGTCGAAATCCGGATTGCACAGAATCTGAAAGACGCCGAGTACCGAGCCGCCAGTTTCGATCAGGTCATCATCTGGCACGTTCTCGAACACATGAACGATCCCGTCGGCACGCTGCGGGAGGCCCATCGGATCTTGAAGCCCGGCGGCCGCTTGATCGTCGCGGTTCCGAATTTTTCGAGCCTGCAGGCGCGCTTAACGGGTGCGGCCTGGTTTCACCTAGACCTGCCGCGCCACGTCTTCCAATTTCCGCTACCCGCGCTGCGGCGGTTGTTGACGCTGACCGGTTTTCAAGTGCGATCGGTGCATCACTTCTCGTTGCGCCAGAATCCCTTCGGCTGGATCCAGAGTCTGATGAATCGCTTCGGACGACTGCCCCGCAACGGCCTCTACGTGCTTCTGCACCGCCGACCGCCGGGTGCGCCGCTGCCCTACGACGCTCGAACCCGCCGCTGGCTGCGGTTCTGGTTGATCGTCAGCGCACCGTTTGCGTTGGGAGCCGCGTTCATCACCACCGCGCTGCGCAGTGGCGCCACCGTTCACGTCGTCGCCATTCGCTGATGCGCATTCGCCGGCGCTTCGCCGGCGGATTTCAGGGTGGATCGAGATTCGCGAGCAGGCCCCGTGCGGCCTCCGCTTCGGGGAAGTCGCCCGCGGCCAGTGCGCGCTGCAACAGCTCGCGCGCGCGTGCGGTATCTCCGGATCGGTTCAGGGCCAGCGCCAGGTGGTAGTGGGCGCTGGGCGAACTTCCCGGCATTGCGATCGCCCTTTCGAGTGCCTCGGCGGCCCGCTCGTATTCTCCGCGCGCGAGGTGCACGAAGCCGAGCGTGTCGAGCGTCGCGGGTTCGGGTCCCAGGCGGCTGGCCTCCCGGGCGAGCGCAAGCGCGAGGTCGAGATCGCCGGCTTCGCTCGCGAGCAGCCAGGCCAGATCGTTCCGCGCTCCCACGTGGGCGGCGGATTGTCGGACGATGGCTTCGAGCCTCGCTTTCGCGGCATCTCGATTTCCGGCGGCCAACAGGAGTTGTGCGGCTGCGTAGGCGTAGACCGAATTGCTCGGGTCGAATGCGGCGGCGCGATCGAAGAGTTCGACCGCGCGCTCGGTGTCGCCCGCCGCGCCCGCGAGCGCGGCCATGCCGCCCAACGCCTCCGGTTGGTCGGGGTCGATCGCGAGCGCCCGTTTGAATGCGCTTCGCGCATCGACCGACCGGTAGGCGCGAGCGAGCGTGGTTCCCATCAGCGCGTGAAGGGAGGCGCTGTCGGGCCGCGAGCTCAGCGCGCGATCGACGCTCGCAATGGCGCGATCTGCGCGGTCCATCGCGACGAGATCGCTTGCAAAGACCCTCAGCGCGGGTTCGTTCGCGGGGTCGCGCAGGTCGAGGCCGAGAGCCTCGATGCTCGCAACCGCCGCGGCCGGCCCGCCGATCATTCGCTCGATTGCGGCGAGTTCCGCGGCGGCCTCTCCGCGCCGCC
>JAFDBP010000064.1 GCA_019313245.1 Deltaproteobacteria bacterium | reverse complement strand
TGCTGCGAGGTGCATACCGATCACATCGCGAAATGAGCGCATTCCTGAAATCGAAATCGGCCGGAATCGCGCGGCCGGTGTGCGCCGGCGCCGAGCGCGAGCCGGTGGGCCCGGAGCGCAAGCGCGCCAACGGGCCCTTCTCGAACAAGCTGTTCGCGGACGAGTTCGCCGTGAGTGTCGAGATGTTGCCGCCGCGCGGCACCGCGCCCGGGCTGCTGCAGGCGAAGGCCGAACTCGTGCAGGCGCTCGCAGCCGGCGGATTGGCGGACGCGGTCGACGTGACCGACGGCTCGCGCGGGATTCCGCTGATGCCGCCGGGCGATTTCATCCAGGCGGTCCGGGCGCTCGCGCCGGACCTCGCGCGAGCGCGGTCGGTCGAGTTCATCCCGCATTTCACGGCTCGCGATTTGAATCTGATGGCCGTGCAGAGCCGGCTGATCGGTTATTGCGCCCGCGACATCCACAACGTGTTGTTCATCACGGGCGACCCGCCGAAGATGTCGCCCAGCTACCCGAGATCGACGGCCGTGTTCGATCTCGACTCCGTTCGCATGATCGAGTTGACGCATCGGAACCTGAATGCGGGTGTGGATTTCGGAGGGCAACCGCTGGGCCGTCAGCCGCAGCCCGAGACGCACTTCAGCATCGGGACCGGCTTCGAGCCCGAGTCGCTGGATCCCGTGGGTGAGATGGCGAAGCTCGAGCGGAAGCTCGCGGCCGGTGTGGATTACGTGATGACGCAGCCGGTATTCGACTGGGGCGCGCTCGAGCGGCTGCAGGAGGTGCGGAAGCGGTCGCGGATCCTCGTCGGGGTGCTGGTGCTCACGAGCCTCGCGCACGCGCGGCGATTTGCGCAGGTGCCGGGCGTGCGCGTGCCGCGAGAGGTGTTCGATCACCTCGCGCGATTTTCCGAGGAGGCCGACCAGCGGAAGCTCGGTTTGGAACTCGCGGTTGCACACGCACAGCGCGCCGTCGACGAGGGCTGGGCGGGCCTGTATCTGATGTCTCCGGCGTCGCCGCAGTCCCTGCCTCTCGTGCTCGAAGGGCTGCGCCGCTAGGAGCTTGGGTCACGCTCCTAGCTCGCGAGTGCTCGTATCGGCCGCTGTGCGGAGTTCTCGAGCGCTCAGGCTCGCGCGGTCGGGGAGGGGGATCGGCGGTCGCTCACGAGCATCCGCAGCCCCTCGTAGACCACCCAGAAGTCGAGCGCGAGGATCAGGCTGCCGATGCCCGCGAGCAGCCACTGCCGCTCGAAGTTCGCGAAATAGCCCTGGAGTTCGCCGAGCATCGCGATGGCGGTGGCCACCCCGACGAAGAGCATCGGGGCGAGCGTGTAGCGGATCGGCCGTCCGAGCCTGCGCAGCCAGACCGAGACGATCAACAGCGTCACCGATGCCACGAGCTGGTTGGTGGTGCCGAACAGCGGCCAGAGGATCAGGCCGCCCTTGCCACCCGCCTGGGTGATGGCGAGCAGCAGCGCCGCCCCGATGCCGACGCAGCCCGCGATGTAGCGGTTGGTCAGGGGGCGCACGCCGTGGCTCTCGGCGAGTTCCGCGATGATCAGGCGTTGGATGCGCGCGCCGGTATCGAGCGACGTCGCCGCGAATGCGATCACCATCACCGCGATGAAGTTCTTCGCCTCTTCGAAGGGGATGCCGAGCGCGGCGACGAAGGTGCCGCCGCCGCTCACGAAGGCGTCGAGTTTGGCGCTCAGTCCGGACGCCTCGCCCCAACTCGAGTAGTGGCTCCACCAATCCCCGGCCGACGCGAAGCCCGCGGTCGCCGCGAGCACGGCGAGCAGCCCGAGCGAGCCCTCGCCGAGCATCCCCCCGTAGCCGATCGCTCGCGCGTCGGTCATGCAGCCGACCTGTTTCGAGGTGGTTCCCGACGACACCAGGCCGTGGAATCCCGAGATCGCCCCGCACGCGATGGTGATGAACAGGAACGGAAGCATCGGCGGCGCACCCGCGGGCGCGGCGTTGATGGCCGGGGCCTGGATGGTCGGGTGCAGCACCACCAGGCCCAGGGTGAGCAGGCCGAGGCCCGTGATGAGTTGGTGGGAGTTCAGGTAGTCGCGCGGTTGCAGCAGCAACCAGACCGGCAGCACCGATGCGACGAGCGAGTAGAGCAGCAGGATCCAGACCCAGGCGCTGACGGAGATTTCGCCGATCGCGGGGAATGCGGCCGCGAATTGGTTGCCGTAGAGGATCGCCGCAATCAGCAGCGCGTAACCGACGAGTGACGGCCAGAGGATCGGAACGCCACGCCGTCGGACCAGCCAGCCCAGCGCGAGCGCCACCGCGATCTGGACGTTGATCGGAAAGATCGAGCCCGGGTTGCTGACGAAGAGGGTGCCGATGATGAACGCGAAGACCGCGAGCACGACCCAGATCAGGATCGAGATGATCACGAGGAATGCGGTGCGCGCCCGCGGGCTGATGACCGCGCCCGCAATCTCGCCCATCGAACTGCCGCGGTGTCGCAGGCTGATCACGAGCGCCGAGAAGTCGTGGACGGCGCCCATGAAGACGGTCCCGACCACGACCCAGATCAGCGCGGGCAGCCAGCCCCAGATCACCGCGATCGCGGGGCCGACGATCGGGGCCGCACCCGCGATCGAGGTGAAGTGGTGGCCCCAGAGGACGTGCTTCTGGGTGGGGACGAAATCGATGCCGTCCTCGCGTTCGCGCGAGGGCACCGGCTCGTCGGCCGAGAGTTTGAACACGATGCGGCCGAGAAAGCGCGCGTAGAAGCGATAGCCGAGCGCGAAGGCCGCGAACGCGATGGCTGCGAGCAGGGCGGCGTTCACGTTCGCGACCCCCACAAGCGCCGGCCCGCACTCGCGAGCGCGAGCGCGGCTGCGGCGCCGCCCATGTCGAGCGCGACGTCCGACACCGCACCCGTGCGATTCTTCGCGAGGGATTGGCGGCCCTCATCGACGATTGCGACGGCGAGCGCGAGCGCGAGGCTGGCCGCGGCGATCCACGCCCGCGGTCGCTCGAAGCTCGCGTAAAACGCGCGCTGGGCGAGCAGCGCGAGGATCGCGTAGATGACGACGTGGCCCGACTTGCGGATCGCGAAGTGCACGGCGGAGATGGTCTTGGCCTGCACCTCGGGGAACAACCAGCGCAGCAGCGGGGCGAGGAAGCGCGAGGTCTCGGTCGCCGAAAACGAGCCGCTCGCGAAGATCTGAACCAGCGCGATCCAGGCCGCGACCCAGAACCACGCGCGCGCGATCTCGCTTTTCGATCTGACGCCCGGCTGCAAATCGCCCCCCGTCGCGCGCGGCGATCGACGCCGAGCGGCCGGAGCATAGCGGCCCGGCGGGCGCGTTATCCTCCCGCCGCAATGCGCCCGCTCTCGATCGGAATCGTCTACGAATTGCTCGGCAGCTACCCGATGCAGCCGGGCGACCCGCTCGATTCCGACGCCGAGTACGAACCCGAGGAGACCATCGAGGCCCTCGAAGCTGCGATCGGGCGGCTCGGGCATCGCGCGCAGCGGATCGGCAACCCCGAGGACCTGCTCGCGCAGTTGGGGAAGGGCGAGCTGGCCGCCCTCGACGCGGCGCTCAACATCGCGGAAGCGCGCGGCGGGCGAAACCGCGAAGCCTGGGCGCCCGTGCTGCTCGAGATCGCGCAGCTGCCGCGGCTGGGTTCGGACGCGCTCACCCTCTCGCTCACACTCGACAAATACTGGGCGGCGAGCGTCGTCTCGCGCGCGGGCGTGCCGATTCCCCAGCAGTTCGTCGTGGCGTCTACAGCCGATCTGGAAAACGCAGAAATTCCGATGTCTTTCCCGCTATTCGTGAAACCGAGATGGGAAGGTGCCTCGAAGGGGATTCGCGCCAGTTCGAAGGTGCTCGACGCGGCCTCGCTCGCGCGCGAAGTCGGGCGCATCGCGCGCGACTACCGGCAGCCCGCGCTGATCGAAGAGTTCCTGCCCGGGGCCGAGTACACGGTGACCGTGGTGGGCAACGACCCGCCGCGCGCACTGCCGGTCGTGCAGCGCGCGCTCGAAGCCGACAGCGGCATCGGCGTCCACGCCATCGCCGACGAGGCGCCGAGCGCGGGCTGGCAGACCCGCATCCCGGGCGATCTCGATGCCGAACTCGAAGCCGAACTCGCCGAACTCGCGATCCGCAGCTACGCCGAACTCGAATGCCTCGACTTCGCGCGCGCGGACTTTCGGCTCGACGCCGAGGGCCGCCCGCGTTTTCTCGAGATGAATCCGCTGCCGACGTTTGCGCCCGACGGCACGTTCGGCGTGCTGGCCGAACTCGAAGGCCGTCCTCTCGATGCACTGCTCGCCGATGTGATTCGCGCGGGGCTCGAACGCCTGGGGCTCTCGTGAGGACGGGTGTCGCATGACGCGCGTCGCCGGTCGCGCTGCCGCGGATGTGAAATTCAGCATACTCCCGGCAGGGGGGAGCCGTTGAGCGATTCGGTCGATCAAGCGCCGCGAACGCCGCGCTTCGTAGCCGCGGCGGTCCTGCTCGCGGCGAGCGTGCTGCTCTCGCGCCTGCTGGGTTTCGTGCGCGAAGCCACGCTCGCGAACCGCGTCGGCGCGGGTGTGGAGATGGACGCCTATCGCGCGGCATTCCAGATCCCCGACATGCTCAACTACTTCCTCGCGGGCGGCGCGCTCTCGATCGCGTTCATCCCGATCTACACCCGCGCGCGCGGCAGCCAGGGCGAGGCGGCCGCCGCGCGCCTTTTCGCGGTCGTGCTCGGGGCCGTCGGCGGCATCGCGGTGATTGCGACGGCTGTTCTCTGGTGGTGGTCGGACGCGCTGATCGCGCTGCAGTTTCCGCGCTTCGACGCCGACACCCAGGCGTTGGCCACGCGCCTGACGCGCATCGTGCTGCCCGCGCAGATCTGCTTCGTGGCCGGCGGGATCGTGAAGGCGGTCTTGATGGCTCGGGATCGCTTCGCCGCGCAGGCGCTCGCGCCCGTGCTCTACAACCTCGGCATCATCGGCGCGGGCCTCGCGTTTTCGCAACGCCTCGGCGTCGAGGGGTTTGCCTGGGGCGCGCTCGGCGGCGCGCTGGTGGGCGCGCTGCTGGTGCCGCTCGCGGACGCGCGCTGGGGCGCGCGCGTC
>JAFDBP010000063.1 GCA_019313245.1 Deltaproteobacteria bacterium | reverse complement strand
TTCTTGCGAGTGGCCTTCTTGCGCGTGGCCTTCTTCTTGCGCGTGGCCTTCTTCTTGAGCGTGGCCTTCTTCTTGCGCGTGGCCTTCTTGCGCGTGGCCTTCTTACGAGTGGCCTTCTTACGAGTGGCCTTCTTGCGCGTGGCCTTCTTGCGAGTGGCCTTCTTGCGCGTGGCCTTCTTCTTTCGAGCTGCCATACTTGGGTAACCCCCCTGTTCGTGGACTCGAGCGCAGCGACCTTGCTCGTCATGAGCGAACTACGAATCGCCCACATGCCGCGCCAACTTGCGCGACCGTGTTGCTCCCGCCTCCTATCGGAGGCCACAATGTGCGACTTGAAGGCAATTTGCCTTCGTTCCTCACACATTCCGCGGCACTAGAGCCACTCTTGCAGCTCACGCTAACAGCCGCTTTTGTCACCCGTCAATAGGTAAACCTAAAAAAAACAAAGTGATGGACCATCATACTGCGAGTGGTCGGAAGAAAACGCGTCGAACTCGGTACCCGAATGCGCAACTTCAGCGAAGTGCGAAATCGATCACTCGATCCATTTCGGCGCGAACCGACACAGCGGCAAGACACCCGAAGGCTGTGCGAGCGAGTCCCTGCAACGCGGAAACTGCGCGAAGTCAAAGCGATTTTTTGAAATTGGGAGGGGGAATTAGCGCTTGCGCTTGTGACGGGCGCGCTTGAGCAATTTCCGCTTCTTGTGCTTGCGCATCTTCTTGCGCCGCTTCTTGATCACACTACCCACGGATGAACCTCACGTCTGGGCGGAGATGGATACTCGTTCGTTCGCTCGAAGTCAACTCGCAAGCCGCCGAAAGCGATAGAACGTCGGCCCCGTGAGATGCATCGCCAGTTTCAGATCAGCTGCCGCCCGGTCCGCTTCACGCCTCGCAGCGCTCTTGCCCTTCGGGTCGCAGGTGACCGCGAAACATTCCAATCCATCGGTTGAGCAGATGTCGGCGCGGCAGGAAACCCAGCGCGGGCCGCCGCCGCACGCCGAGTTGCTCGAGATCGTCGAGAATGGACTGGTTGTCCGGATCGATCATCAACCCCCGACGCAGATAGCGGATTCCCTCGGCCTTGAAGCCAAACGCGAGGTGTACCTGCGCGAGATTTCGATACAGCTCGGGATTGTAGAACTCCTCTCTCGCGGCAGATCGACAGAGTTCCAACGCCTGGTCGAAGCGGCGCTTCGCGATTCCCAGGCAAAGCCCGTAATAGGAGCGGTAGCGCGGGCTGTTTGGGTCGACCCGCTGAGCCGCGCGGAAATGTTCGAACGCGATCTCGTGATTGTTGCAATCCAGCGCAGCGCGCCCGCGGCGAAAATGCTCGTCGGCTGAAAAGCTCGTATCCATGCTTCACCTCCCCCCGATCGTCACTTTGGATCGGCGTCAGGCTTCCTAAGGCAAGACGCGTGCCGAAACTCGCGATAGGCAAAAGGTCGCCCAAGTCATCGAGATAAAGGGCTTGGTCGCTGTGGTTGCAAAAAGCCCATGTGGCTTGTGCCCTACGTCACAAGTACGAGTTTGTAACTGAAATTACGAAAGCGGAACTGGCGGGAGCGGGTTGTGGGCGGCGGTCTCCGGGCGGATGAAGAACCGGACTCTCGGCTCGGTCGTTCGCGGACCGCTGCTCACCGACTCGCGACTGCACGGCTGCGTATCATCCGTGCACCGCGGGCGAGTTGCGTCGACCGCGCGATCCCATCGAATGGCCGTGCTTTCGAATACGTGACGACTCGGGCCTAGTACTCGATGATCTCCAGGATGTAACGCTTCTTCTCTTTACCGCTCGTCGCTGCCATCAGCGTTCGAATCGCCGATGCGTGCGCTCCGCCTTTGCCGATGACCTTACCGAGGTCTTCCTTGGCAACGCTGAGTTCGAGCACGTGCGCGTGCTCTCCTATCACCTCTTTGATCTGAACTTGATCGGGCTTGTCGACTAGAGCTTGAACGATGGACGTGATGAGCTGCTTCACTTGGCCCTCCCACAACCGCGTTAACGACCGATCACGAAGCTTTGCAGCGAATGCCCGGACCCATCTGCCGCACATTCGCGCTGTGGTCAGTGTACGCCTCCGCTCGCGGGAAAACGACGTAAAAACGCGAAATTTCGCGGCTACCTGCCGACTCGACCGTGGGGCGATCCAACCACAGCAAGCTGTCGGATAAAGCTCGAACATCAGTGGAGAATTGGCTGTCTGGCAAATCCCGCGGATTCGTTCGGGGCGTTGCGCAACCCCATTCGGAGCCGTGGCAGCGGCGGATTGGCTTCGGAAACCGTTCCGCAGTCCAATGCCGGAGACCCCTCCCGCAGCAGCGATGAAGCGTCGCGTACCGGACCCGGGAACGCATTTTCAGATTGAAGGGCGGCGCGGTTCGTCGGGTCGCACCAGTCGTCGGGCGGATTGCGAAAAGGCGACCGCCCGAAGTTTCCCGACTGTGATGAGGAGAGCCGTATGCTGAGGATCGAAGAGAAGCCGACACTCGGTCTAACGGGTCAACGCCTCCTCGAACTCCAGCACCCGGTCCGT
Source organism: Deltaproteobacteria bacterium (assembly GCA_019313245.1). Lineage (GTDB taxonomy): Bacteria > Myxococcota_A > UBA9160 > UBA9160 > SMWR01 > JACZVU01. The sequence continues at coordinate 16,941 of JAFDBP010000063.1, read as the reverse complement.
CAGGCCCGCGAATGCCTCCAACGCGGCTTCGTTGAGTGCCGCCCAGTACCCGGTCGTGACCAGCAGCCCCACCGCGACGAGCGCGATTCCCGAGGCGATTTCGAGCGCGCGGAAGTGCAGCTTCACGCGCGCCGCCAGCCGCAGCAGCAACTCGACGCTCCAGCCACTCACCAGGAACGGAATCGCGAGACCCGCGGAGTAGAAGACCAGCAGCGCGATCCCAGAGCTGATCGTTTCGCTCGAGGCCGCCAGCGTGAGGATCGAGCCCAGAATCGGCCCGATACAAGGCGACCAGCCGAACGCGAAGCCCGCGCCGACTGCGAACGACCCCAGGCAGGTCACGTTCCGGGTCGGCAGATTGAAGTTCCAGACGCGATACAGCGCTCGGATGGGCAGCCAGCCGGCGACGTGGAGTCCCATGAACACGATGGCCACCCCGCCAATCTGGGCGAGTCCGATGGGCAGTCCGAGGACCTCGAATCGGAGATCCCCGAGCAGCTGCCCCGCGAACGTGGCGGTCGCGCCCAGAACGATGAAGACGCACGAGAATCCGACCACGAAGGCGACGGCGTTCAGCAGCACGCGGCGTCGAACGCTCGCGCTCGGACTCGCCTGGAGTTCTTTGAGAGAGGCACCCGAGATCAATGTGAGGTACGCGGGCACGAGCGGCAACACGCAGGGAGACAGGAACGAGAGCAAGCCCGCCAGCATCGCGACCGCCCATGAGAGGGTGGTTGCGTCAGCCACGCGGCAACTCGTTTCGGATCATTTCAGCGAGGTTCGCAGGCCGGTGCTCGCGTGTACGCGGCCGTCCATGCTCACGAGGATTGCCTCCACCCTCGCGAGCGACTCGATCAGTGCGAGACCCGAATCGGGATCCATGACACACAAAGCGGTGGCCAATGCGTCGGCGAATTCGGCGCTCGGTGCAACCACCGTGGCACTCATCGCCCCCTTGCTCGGGTACCCGGTGCGCGGATCTAGAATGTGGTGGTAGCGCTGGCCCTTGTACTCGAAGAAGCGCTCGTAGTCGCCGGAGGTTACGAGCGCCGTGTTCGAGACCCGCAACACGGCGATCACGCGCCCGCGGTCGCGCGGGTGCTTGATCGCGATCTCCCACGGAGCGGACCCGTCGAGGCCGAGTGCTTTGAGGTCGCCGCCGGCGTTCACGAGGGCGTGTTCGACACCGCGTTCGCGGAGCGTTTCCATCGCCCGGTCCACGGCGTACCCCTTGGCGATGCCACCGAGACCGATGCGCATGCCCTTGGGGAGATCGACGGTACTGGCGACGGGATCGATCCGGACGCGCCGATAGCCGACATTCTCGAGACCTCGCGCCACGTCTTCGGCAGATGGCACGCGAGGCGGCTTCCGCTTGAAGTCCCACAACCTTCCCACGCCGGCGTAGGTGGGATCGAAGGCGCCGCCCGTCAGCCGACCCATCTCGAGCGCCCGGGACACGATCGCCGCGAGCTCGCGGTCGACGACCTGGGGCCCCGACCCCGCTGCCAGATTCAGTGTCGTGAGCGGCGACGGCCGCCAGTCGGTCATCAGGTCTTCGATGCGGCGAATCTCGGCCTCGGCTGCGTCCAAGGCGGCGTTGAGGGCCGCTTTATCGCTTCCGTGGACATTGATCTGGAGATCCGTGCCCATGACGCCGAGCCGACTTTCAAGTGCCGTGCTCGCGTCGGGAACCGCCGTCTCTGGCGCGCTCGGCTCTGCGCTGGCCGCAGCTGCCAACCCCGCAAGGATTGCAAGCGTCAGAATCCGCGTACCCCCCATGCTGGTGAACTCCCGGGAGTCCGCAGGCTCAAGACGCCTCGCGGTCGGGTTGCGCGGCCGGCGTCGGTACGAAGGGCGCCCAGTCGTCCGGTAACCGGAAGCCGCGGTAGAGTTCGCGGCCGCCGTCGCCTAACACGATCACCACCGGCGTGCCGAAGATGCGAAAGCGCTTCGCCAGGGCCAGGTCGCGGTCGCGGACCTGGGGATGGCTGTATCCCCACTCGCGAGCCACGCGCCGCACCTTCTCGTCGTCGATGACACGGTCGGGTCCCGAGATGACGCCGAAGAATCGCAGCGTTTCCCCGTATTCTTCCGCCGCCCGGGCGATTTTTGGCGCCTCGCCCTTGCACGACCTGCACCAGGTGTGCCAGAAGATCAACACGACGGGGTGTCCCGCGGCGATCAGCGCATCGGCGTCGTAGCGCTCACCATTCATGTCTACCAGCTCGAGCGGCTCGGCCGCGGCGCACGGGGCCCACGCGGCGAAGAGCAGAACCGCCAGCGCAGCTCTCCGCGCGCTTCGAGCCAAACTACTGTCGCGGCAAACGCGGTCGCGTCGGACCCGACGCGTCATCGGCCGAGACCTGGAACTTCGAAGTCCCAGCGAAACCCGATACTGCCCATGATGTAGTCGAGTCCATCGTCCTGGAACGTGTACCGACCGCCCGCATCCATCTCGAACCTCTCGCAGACCTGCCAGGTGAACTTCGCGCTGATGCCGTGAGAGGCGAAATTCGAGAGCTGCGAATCCTGGGTTCGGTCATTCGTCGGCGCCCTGAAGACCCTCCCGTAGTCGTCGGCCGCGGTTTGCGAGTAGAAGCGGTAGCCCACTCGCATGCTGAGACGCCCCGGCAGGATGTCGTGGTAGAGCATCGGCTCCACGGATCCACTGAAGATGCCCCAGCTGTCGGTGTAGAGGCGACTTTCCAGCTGTATCGAGGTGCCGGGCTGCAGCCAGCGGCGGACCTTTCCGAACAGGGCGCCGCGCACTCGAGTGGATGGGAGCTCCTCGGTGATTTCGTAACCCCGCGCCAGGTTTGCGAGGTTTGGATTCTTCGGAAGCGTGGGATCCTGGATCACGACGGCGTTGTAGGGCGTTTCGAGGAACCCGTCCTGGTACGCCAGCGTAAGGCCGAGTTCACCGTGTGTCTTCGGATTGATCACCTGATACCAGGAGAGGGTCGCCGACGTCGAGGTCCGGTCCTTCATCTTGTCGACTTTGCCGTCGTTGTCCTCATCTATGTCGCCGTCGAACCGGATCACTTTGAGCCAGTCGTAATAGAAGTTTGCGGCCAGCTTCAACGTGGCGTCCTTGTTCGCGAGGTCCTTCGCCACGTCACCGCCGAACCCGATGGAGTTGTAGTCGTAGTCGGTGCTGCCGTTGACGTAACCTCCGACCCGAAGGTCCTCGTCGAGTTCGTAGCGGAGCCCGAGGTCGCCGCGGTAGTTCATGTCACCGCTCGCTCCCCCCTGAAAGCGGAATTTGTCCAGCCGTTCGATCGAGGCGCTCGAAACGTAGTCGTACGAGAACAGCCCCCAGATGCCGAGCCGATTCGTGATGTTGTAGTCCACGATCAGAATCGGCTCGACGACGGTCAAGCGCTCGTTGAGGAAGGGATTGCCGTCGCCGCTATCCCCGTTGTGGTAGTAGCCGAGACGGAACGCGGCCGTCCCCGTGCCGGCCTCTGCGGACCCCGTGAACGTGGTTGTCGACGGAGCGTCTCCTTCGGCCGCGGTCGCGACGGGTGCGAGCAGAAGGCCCGACAGGAGCCAGAACGCGGGCCACATCCGCACCGCGGTGCGCGTCAGTAGCACCCGCAGCCTCCACCGGCGCCCGTGCCGACCCCGCCGACGCTGCCCTCCCGCGAGTAGAGAACCTTCTGGAGGAAATGGATCTCGCTCGCGTCTTCCTCGAGGAGCATGGTCGAGTCGCTCAGGTGCTCCTTCTCGTAGAATTCCACCGTCTGGCACCCGGTGAGCACGGCGACCAGCGCGAGCATCGCGACGCAAAGCAAGCCGCGAAACGCCACGCGCTTCAAATCCCGATCGCTTTTCCAGTGGCCCAAGTAATCCATCACTTCGCAACCGATATCGCGCATGACCGGACAATATCGCAATCACTCGATCGAGGGCAAAGCCGTGAGCTGCAGCGGGATATCCCGTCCGGCCTAAATCTGCGTTTTCCGGCAATCTGGGCTGACATGGGTTGAGTTTCCACCCCAATCAAGTCAACGCAACGGAACGCCTGAGAACCGCATTCCTCGGCCATCCTGACATTCTCGCAGCCGTGAAGTCAACCAAAAGGCCCCGATCGTGGATGAATGCGCAGCAATTTCGGGCAGATCGGGCGCCGATCTGGGCGGGCCGGACCCCGAGGAGCTGTGAATCTGGAGCCTGGAGCGACTAGCGCCGGTAGAAGATCTCGAGCGCGACGCGGTTCTGGTCGAAGTCGTCCGTTTGGAAGTCGCCCGCGTTTTCCCAGTATCGATAGGTGACTGCGACCATCGTGTGTCGCCCGATTCGACTCTGGATGCGAAACTCGGCGCCCCCGAACAGATTCTTCGGAACGTTCCAGGCTTCGTTTTCGAGGCGGGAAACGAAAGCCGCCACCGAAGCGGAAATCAACTCGCCGAAGTGCTTTTCGATTCCCATCCGCCCCGTCGTCTCGGCGAAGACGTTGCCGGCGAGGTCCGAGACGAAGCGATTGGCGGCGGACACGCGCCACGTCCAGCCCTCAGGCAATCGCCAACGCAAACTCCCTTCACCGACGAAGCGATGCAAATCGTCGCTGGACTCGAAGTAGACCATTCCGTAGCCCACGGCGACATCGATCTCGACGTTGCGAAAGTGGCGGGTTCTCATGCCCGCCAGAATCGAGAACTCTCCCCGATCGGGGGCTTCGGAATAGGTGCGGTATTCGAACTCGCTGCGCGCGTAGAGTGAATTGCGCTCACCGAACGGCGTCTGTAGCTCGAGTTTGGTCGCCCCCTCCCAGTGGTCCGGTTCGAAATCGAGATGCGTGATGACACCGGGGCCGTCCGTGAAGAGCAGCGCGTTGAAGTCTTCGCCGACGAAATGGGAGCCGCGAAAGGTCATCAACATTTCGCGGCGACCGGGCAACTCGCGCCAGTAGCGAAACTCTGCGTCGACCTGGTTGGTCTGCTGAAGATTGCGGGTGGCGTCCGCGGGTGACGAGACCCGCTCGGCCTGGGGGCGAAAGGCGTTGGAAACGCGCAGCGTGAGGCCGGGCAGAATGCCGACCTCCCCTTCTACGATGGCGCGATAGAACTCCTCGGAGAGATCGCCCTCGTCGAGGTAGCGCCGCAGATCCGCACCCAGATCCGCCAGCAACTCGAAGAAGTCGGCCCGATAGCCGAGCTCGAGGTTCGGCGCGAGCCAGAGCCCGAACGCGCCGTCGTTTCGCTCCTCGAGGTAGGGCTCGTCGTCTCCCAACAGCGTAATCAACAGCGACGGATGGATGGTGAAGCGACTCTCCTGTTCTTCTGCGGTCGCGACGGACACCCAGGTCAGCAGCGCGCCCACGACGATGATGTTGAGGTTGCGCGGCATCATTGCTGCTGCAACCTCAGGGTCGGAGCGATGGCCAGTCTCTCGTCGCGGCGGACCCACCAGGGGGCCCGCTGGAAATTGGTGGCCAGGCGCGAGAGGAAGTGGCTCGAAATCTCTGCAAACAACGGGCGCGACAAACTCCGGTACGCCTCGGTCTGGGTGACGGGTTGATTCGGCACACCGCTGCGGAAGCCCTCGGCCTCCAACAGCGCGATGTAGTCGACGTCCCGCGCCTGCCGCCGCACCAGGTGCAGCGTATCGATGCCCGTGCCCTTGGGCAGCAGAGCGCGGATCACGTGCTCGCCGCCCGAGAGGTGGAGGGTCACGATGTGGGTGGGCGCGAAACCCTCGCTATCGGCCTCGGGTTGGATCGTGACGCGGTAGCTCCCGTCGATCGACCAGATCTCCTCGCCCCCGCCGTGGATCCTCGCGATCAGGCTGTAGACACCCGGCTGCTCGATCCGCGTGCGGTAGGTGAATTCGGCGGGCCGATTGACGGCGGTCGCCCAGGCGCCGCCCGAAGCGGGTTCGGCGAGTTCGCGGTTGGTGGAGCCGCCGTACGCCGAGACCGCTTCGTAGTCCTCTCCCTCGATCGCAATCGGCTCGCCGTCGACCGGCAAGCGCCTCTCGAGACCGAGTGCGGCGACCAGCGTGCGGGCGCTCGAGGCGAACCTGAGCATCCGTTGATCCCGCCAGCCGTCCGCGGGCGTCACACAGAAGGGCCGATAAGCGGCGAGTTCGATCCGATCGACGCGGGCATTGTGACTGAGATAGCCCGTCAACTCGTGGGGTCCCTGTTGCAGCGGGATGATCCTCGCCGCCTGCGCGACGCCCAGCGCGGTCGGGTCGAGGTGCCCGATGGTGTGCTGATCGACCGCCCAGCGCTGCGGCCCCACGCCGGTCACCGTCAGCGCGTAGAGCGCGGTGGAGGGAAGGTTGGCGACGACGCGAATCGGCTCGCCGAGACCGCGAGCGACCGGCGAATCGATCGCCACGCGAAACGGCGCGCCCACGGGAGCGCGGCGACCACCGCTCTCCATGTCGCGCTCCGCGCGTTCGGCGCAGAGCAGCCCAAAGACGTCGTCGGCGCTGTGATCGTCGGGCAGCGCACCCGAGATCCCGAGCGCGAAAGCGAGTTCCGCAGCCCACTCGCCCTGCGCGATCACGCGTTCGCTCACGAGTGGCTCGTCGACCGCGCGGAAACGCGACAGCTCGGTATCCGCGCGAGCGCCGCCCAATCCGAGTAGGGACGTGACCAACATCGCGCTGATGGCGGTCCGTGTGGCGGCGATCGCGGCGGCGACTTTCCGAAGTCGGAGCACGAAAACATCCTCGAATGGGCGGGGGCGTGGCTGTCGGTTCAGGAGGTTCGAAGCCCCCCGGTTTCCATCGGGAAGAGACTGAGAGATCTTGATTGCAAGAGATTAAATCAGCGCTCGGAAAAACACGACCGGCGCTAATTCCACCCACCTACACCCAATTCAAGTGCGATAGCGGGAAGCCCGAATCTAGGGTAAGCATTCCCGGAACGTGATGAACTACGCAGAAATCTCGCGCAAACCGCGGCCAGAACCGCTCTCTCGCGTTTGGCGAGAGGCAGCCATCGCCTGAACCCGACCCAGAGACGGTTCCGGCAGGAATCGGGGTCTGGACAGATGGCGACACCTCAAGTCACCAGCCGAATTCTTCGACGCCTGCTCGCCAGCGGTGTGACCGGTCGCGCCGAGCGCCTGTTGGGCCGCATGGCGCCCAGCGACGTCGCGCTGCTGCTGCCCGAACTGACTCCGGACGAAATCCGCGCGGTGATCGAATTGCTGTTTCGCCAACGCCGCGCGGCTTTGGCGCTTCGAGAGCTGCCGCACGAAATGCTCCCCAGCGTCTACGACGCCCTGGCCGACCAACGCCTCGCGGCCGTGATCGGGCGCCTGGAAATCGACGACCTGCTCGAATTCGTGGAAATGATCCCCGAGGACCGCCGGGAAGGCGTGGTCGAGCGACTCCCGGAGGACAGGCGCGAAGAACTCCGCAAAGCCGAGCTCTACTCCGAATACAGCGCCGGCCGGGTGATGACCACGAGCTTCATCGCGCTCGACCAGAAGATGCGCGCACAGGAGGCGATCGACTCGCTGCGCGAGGCCGGCGACGGAAGCGAAGCCGTTCTCTATCTCTACGTCGTCGACGAACAGAGGACGCTGGTCGGAGTGGTTCCGATCCGCCGCCTGGTGGCATCGCCACCGGATCGCTTGATCTCCGAGATCATGATTCCGGATCCGGTGAGCGTGAGCGCAGACGACGACCAGGAAGAGGTCGCGCGCCTCGTCGCGCGCTTCGACCTGCTCGCCGTTCCCGTGACGGACGTCGACGGTCGGATGCTCGGCCTGATCACCGTCGACGACGTAATCGACGTCATCACCGAAGAGGCCACCGAGGACATGTATCACCTCGCCGGCCTCACCGAGGCAGACCGCGTATTCGTTCCGGCCCACGAGTCGATCCGCAAGCGCCTGCCGTGGATGTTTCTCAACCTCGCCACCTGTTTCGCGGCGGCCTGGGTGGTGGGCCTGTTCGAGCGCACGATCGAACAAGTCGTCGCGCTCGCGATCTTCATGCCCGTCGTCGCGGGTATGGGCGGCAACGGCGGCACCCAATCGCTGACCGTCATCACCCGAGCCATCGCGCTCGGCGAGATCGAGTTTTCCAGCGCATTGCGCGCGGTGGTGAAGGAACTCGCCGTCGGCCTCGCGCTCGGGATTGCGATGGGGCTCGCCGGTGCGGGCATCGCCTACCTGTGGCACGCCGATCCGATCATCGGCGTCGCGCTCTGCAGCGCGATGGTCCTCACGCTCTCCGTCGCGGGCCTCGTGGGCGCGGCCGTGCCGCTCGCCCTCAAGGCCCTCAAACAAGACCCCGCCCTCGGTTCGGGAGTCATCGTCACCACGTTCACCGACGCGTTCGCGTTCTTCTCGTTCCTGGGGATCGCCACCCTGCTGATGAATCGACTGGTCAGCTGATCCGGCGCGCGATCCAGATCGTGTGGCGCGCGCCGCGCGTGTAGCCGCGCGCGCGCACCTCGACTTCCTCGACGGCGAATCCGACCGCGCGCAGACGCTCCGAGAAGGCCGCATCCGGGCCCGCCGACCAGACCGCCAACAGGCCCTCCGCGCGCAGCGCCGCGAGCGCCGCCGCCAATCCGGCGCGACCGTAGAGCCAGCTGTTTCCCGATTGGGGCAGGGCTTCGGGCCCGTTGTCGACATCGAGCAGAATTGCGTCGTAGCGGCTTCGCTCCCGCTTCAGCAGTTCTGCGACGTCGATGGCGCGCACCGTCACGCGCGGATCTCGAAGCGGGTGTTTCGCGAGCTCGCCGAGCACGCCTCGGCTCCACGAGACGACCTCGGGCACGAGTTCCGAGACGACCACCTCGGCATCGAGGCCGAGTTTCGAAAGCGCGGCCGCGAGCGTAAAGCCCATTCCGAGTCCGCCGACCAGCACGCGCGCCGCTGGCCGGTCGGCGATCCGCTCGCACGCGAGTTCGCCGAGCGCTTCTTCCGAGCCGTGCACCCGGCTGTTCATCAACTCCCGGCCCTCGAGCCGGATCGAAAACTCGGCGCCTCGCCGATAGAGACACAACTCGACCCCCGTGTCGCGAACCGCGGCGGTTTCGAGCAGCTCCCATTGAATCACGACGCGATCCTATTCGTCGGGGTGGGTGTCCCGGACGGGCTCGAGGTTTTGGGTGGCAAAGATCGCGTCGTCGAAGGCCGGCTCGAATCGAAGATCGCGAATTTCGAGAATCGATTGACGCCCCTTCTCGCCGGCCGGGATCGCCGTCCAGCGATGGGGCACGCGGCGGCCCGCGACGGATCGCACGTCGCTGTACTGGATCGTTCGAATCCGCTCGCCGCTCGCGCCGTAGAACTCCCGACGCAGCGGCGCACCGCTTTCGGCTTCGATCCAGGCGACGATCTTGCCCCAGGCGGCGCGCGCCACGGGCAGGGGTTTGTAGTGCACCACATAGAGTTCCGCCTCGCTCGCGCCGTCGGATGATCCTTCGATCTCGAGCACTTCGACCTCGTAGTTCTCGACGTCGCTGAATGGATCGATCAGGTCGCCGGTCGCAAAGTCGCTGCCCAACCAGGACTTCAAAAGTGCCGACGGGGGAATCAGTTCAGCGCGCGCCAACTCGGGCTCGTAGCGCCAGAGATTCGGCGGCAGGTTGAGCAGCGCGACACCCACCTCGGAATCGGGCGCGAGAATCCGAACGAATGACCGGCGCTCGGCTCGGTCGTTCCAGCATTCGAATTCGATCGCCCGCTCGCGCCTGCCGGGCGAGCGAATCGTCACTCGTGCGCGCATGTAGGTGCGATCCGCGCGCAGGGAATTCTCGGCGCGCAGCGCGATCGCCCGGGCGTCGATTTCAGCGACATCGCTCCACGCGATCGCCGCGGCGTCGATTTCAACGGCATCGCTCCACGCGACCGCCGGCGAGAGCAGAGTCAGCGCGAGCAGCGCGGCGACACTCGATCGATGCGGAAGTATCAGAGGCATCCCTCTCTCATCCCTTCGCTGCATCGGCGGGGGGCGGGTGCGATATCCGCTCCCAACCCTTCCCATTGCGACGCAATTCCGTGGTGGGCCAGAATTCGAGATCCAGCTTCAAGGTCATGACCTCCGTTCGCCCGTCGAGGTTGACGGTGCGAAGGCGCACCGAGCTGCGATCCGGGCGATCCGCAACGGCAGCCAGGAAGCCGTCCAGGTCTGCAATTTCGCGATCGTCGACCGCGACGATCAGGCGGCTCGCAGACAGCCCGTAGCGATTCGCCGGGGAGCCGTACCAGAACCACGCCACATAGACGCCCTCGGGCGCGATGCCCCCCTGCTCGTTGATCGCCGAATGGGGCGCCTGCAAAACCGCGCCCGCCCAGAACAGCACGCGATCCGTCCCGCGACCGTCGACGGCCGCGGTCGGAACCAGAAGCGTCATCTCTTCGCCATCGCGCAGCAACGTCAGCCGAACCTCGTCTCGTCGCCCCGCCCGCTCGATCTCTTCGAAGCTCGTGACCGGTTTGCCATCGACCGCAAGCAGGAGGTCACCGGGCTTCAAGATCTCCGCGGAGGGCATGCCAGCCGTCAGGCGGGAAATGGCGAGCACCCGCCGGTGGCTGTTGTGCGCTTCGAGTTTGCGCGCGGACGCCTCCGAGAGGCCTCGGGATCGCGCATCCGCGAGGGTGATCGGGCTCAATTCCGCTCCCAGCGTGCGCCATCCGACCGGCCGCCCCTCGCGCAGTGGCTTCAGGATCTCTTCGATGTGCTCCACGCCGATCGCCGCGAAATAGGATTGAGGGGGGACGCCCGTCGAAAACGATGCCCAGTAGGCGTGCACCCTGCCCTTCTTGTCCGCGAGAACGCCGCCCACCGTGCTCGGCGAATCGGTGAGCAGGGCGACTTCGAGGTTTGCCTGCCGAAAGCGCGGCGGGTCCGCCAGGGGCAGCGAAAAGGCTTCGACCGTCGAAACGCGGCTCTCGCGAGACACGAGTTCCTGGTCGGGACTCATGCCCACCAGCCAGACCTCGTCATTCGGCTCGAGCGCCTTGGGCCGCAAACGGGCGCTTCGGATCGGGGTTTCGCCCAGCAGCTGGGGGTCGTAGGCGACGACCGCCAGATTGTGAACCGGGTGGATGAAGACGACTTCGCCCGGAACGTCGACCGATGACGCAAACACGAGCCTCACGTCACCCAGCGCCATCGGAATCGTCTCGCGATCGACGACGACCAACCCGAGTTCGGCGTCGACCACCAGACCGGTGCCCTTGAAGCGCTCGGAGTGGAGACCATCGATCCGAAACGGCGCATTGAACTCGACCATCACCAGCGAGGGTGCGAGATCTCGCATCGGTCTGGGCAGGTCGGCATTGAAGCTGGTCGTGGCGGGAAATTGCTCCCGCTGCTCGGGTGGTGCGGGCGAAGGCGAACAGGGCCACCTCCCCGTCGCATCGTCGCGAATGCAGAGCTGCATCGGAAACCAGAGCCGGTCGACGGTGACGACCGCGAGCAATTCGAGCTTCGGGTTTTCGAGTTCGAAATAGCGCACCGTGGCCTTGGCGCCGTTCGAGAGTGCCGCCCAGCGCGTCTCGAAATCCGCGAGCGACTCGACGCGGTCGCCGTCGAGTTCCGCAATCACCGCTCCGCGTTGCAGACCCGCTCTGGCAAATGCGTAGCCACCCGTCGCCAGGTAGAGACCCTCCACGGCGACGGCGTGATTGCGCGCCTGCAGGTAGGAGAGCGGGTGGAGGATGCCGCCGCCGACCTCCAGGTAGCGGTCGGGCGTGATCGAGTCCAGGTCCTGCACCGCGATGGTCGTGCCCAGGGTCACTCCGGCGCGCTCCACTCTCAGTGCAATCTCTCGACCGACGCGATCGTCGAGAATGTCCTCGAGTGGGGGAAACGAGTTCAACGAGACGCCGTCCACGCTCAACAGGATGTCGCCGACCTGGAGACTCCCAGCTGCGGGCCCGCCGGGGATGACCTCGTCGACGACGAGCATGCCGGTCGCATCGGGAAAAGAGCGGCGGACTTCCGCCTCGACTTCTCCGCGCAGCCCGAGCCGCCGCAACTCGTCGTAGGGGCGCCGCGCAAATACAGCCTGGATGGTTCCGCGCGGGACGGCTTCGCCCCGTTGGACGTATTCGAGCGCGCGCGCGATGCGATCGAGCGGGAGGTAGTAGCTCGACGATGCGACCCGGTTGCCGCCCGCGTTGAGGGCCACGGCGTGGCCGTGCACGTCCACCACGGGAGAGCCCGACGACCCCCCCGATGTTCCCGAGGCGGCCTGGATGTAGAAGGTGTTGAAGTCGTTGTACGACTTCTTGCCGTAGCGCGGCGCTTCTCGATCCAGGCGGGCCAGCGTGCCCGACAAAATCGAGAGCTTCTCGCCCGCGTCGTTTCCCACCACGCGAATTTCGGTTCCGACGCGCGCGTGCTCGGGAACCAGAAGCAGTTCGTTCGGTTGCATGAACTCGACGTCTTCCGGATCGTAGCGATAGAAGCCGAAGTCGTGGACCGGGTCGCGGTAGACCGCGCGGACTTCGACTTCCTCGTGGTTCAAGAAGACGGCTTCGGCCACCACGGGGCCGGGGTTCACGACGTGGCGGTTGGTGAGGATGATGCCGAGTTCGGCGTCCACCACGAAACCGGTGGCCATCTCGTAGGCGGCCTTCTCGGTGTCGAAGGCGCGCGGGACCCGAACGCGCAGGACGACGACTGCCGGAGCCACCTCCTCGAGCGCAGCCTGCCACGCGTCTCGATGGACGGGCTGGTCTGCGACCGCCGAAGAGGCGACCCACAGCGCGAAGAGCCCGAGACCGCTAACGAGGAGTTTCGCCATTCGATGGAAGCACGCGCTCGAGGTAGCGCTTCACGTACTTACCCAACACGTCCGCTTCCAGATTGAGCCGGTCGTCAACCCGACGTTCGCTCAGGATGGTCACTTCCAGAGTGTGGGGAATCAGCGCGACCTCGAATCCCGACGGCAGGAGTGCCGCGACGGTCAGCGATACACCGTCGATTGCAATCGAACCCTTCTCGACCACGCAGTCGGCCAATTCCGGATCGCAATCGACCTGAAGCCTGACGTCGTTGCCGTCCTGGATGACCGCGCGAATGATTCCCACTCCGTCCACGTGACCCTGCACGATATGCCCGTCGAGCCGGTCGCCTGCGCGCATCGCGCGCTCCAGATCGACTCGCGAACCCACCTTCAGATCGCCGAGATTCGTGCGCTGCATCGTCTCCGGAATGGCTTCGAAGGCGAAGCGGCCGTCGAGGAGCGATGTCACGGTGAGGCATACCCCGTTGACGGCGACGCTGTCTCCGAGCTTCACCCCTTCGGCGATCGACTCGGCGTCGATGATCAGCCGAGTCAGATCGGCGCCCGGCTCGATCTTCTCGACGATGCCGACGGTTTCTACGATTCCGGTGAACATCGATTCCTCAACGCGCGCTGCGCCGCTCGATCTGTCGCAGCATCTCGTCGCGCACCGTTTCGTAGCGCGCCGGCAACTCGATCGGCGGGTTCGCGTTCATCGACTCGATTCCCTCGAGTTCCATCCGATGGTACTTCACCTTCTGTTCCACGAATTTGAGCCCGTGCGCGGTCGACACCACGACGACGTGCTGATCTCGATCGATTGCGCCGCCCTTCACGAGTTTTTCCAGCGCCGCCAATGCGACGCCCGTGTGGGGGCAATTGAACAGGCCCGTGCGATCGGCCCGCGCGCTCGCCTCGGCGATCTCCGCTTCGGTGGCCTGCTCGACGATCCCGCCGTAGCGCTTCAGTGCGTGGATGGCCTTCTCGATCGAAACCGGATTGCCGATCTGGATCGCCGACGCGAGCGTCGGGCGCGCCGCAATCGGCTCGAAGACCTCGAAATTGCGCTGGTAGGAGAGGTAGAGCGGATTCGCGGCCTCCGCCTGCGCGCAGACGATGCGCGGCCTGCGATCGATCAGACCGAGATCGAGCATCATGTCGAAGCCCTTGGCGAGTGCCGAAACGTTGCCGAGGTTGCCGCCCGGGATCACGATCCAGTCCGGAACCTGCCAGTCGCACTGCTCGACGATCTCGATCCCGACGGTCTTCTGCCCCTCGATCCGCAGGCTGTTCATCGAATTCGCGAGATAGACGCCGTCGTTCTCGGCAACCTGCTTCACGATCTCCATGCAACCGTCGAAATCGGTGTCGAGTGCGAAGACGATCGCACCGTTGGCGACGGGTTGGATCAACTGGGCGATCGAGACCTTCCCCTTCGGCAGAAAGACGATCGCGGGAATCCCGGCAGCCGCCGCGTAGGCGGCCAACGCCGCCGAGGTGTCGCCCGTGGAGGCGCAGGCCACGGCGGGAATCTGCTTTCCGCGGTGCAGCAACTCCTTGACCATCGAGACGAGCACCGTCATCCCGAGATCCTTGAACGAACCCGTGTGGGTGTTGCCGCATTGCTTGATCCAGAGTTCGCCCATGCCGAGTTGCTGCTTGCCGTAGCGCTCGGCCCAGAAGAGATTGGAATTGCCCTCGTACATCGAGACGACGTTGTCGTCGTCGATGTCCGGCAGCACCCACTCCTTCTTGCCCCAGACGCCCGAGCCGAAGGGCCACTGCGTGCCGTGACTGCGCGCCTTGAACAGCGCCTTCCACTCGTCGGCGCTCGTCTTGCGCAGTTCGCCGAGGTCGTGAACGACCTCGAGCAGCGCGCCGTCCTTGGCCTTGTAGACGATCTCGTCGAGCTCGTAGCGTTCCTGCGGGTCCCGAATGCTCTGGAACCAGGCCCGCGGCGCCACCGGCTTGGACATCGTCACAGCTCCTCTTCGATCCGGATCAAGCGGGTGGGCGCGCTGAGGTCGGAGAGCCGTTCGATCTCGTCGAGCGCCTCGCGCAGCACGGATTCGCGCACGGGGTCGGTCTGCATCAAGACCGGAACGGACTCGCCGTCGCCGCCCTGCCCGGTCTGGCTGACGGATTCGATGCCGATTTCGTGGTCGCCGAGAATCCCCGAGATGTGCGCCAGCGCGCCCGGGCGATCCAGCGCCGAGAAGCGCAGGTAGGCGCGCCCCATGATGTCGTCGAGCGGCAGGATCGTCCGGGGACTCAACTCCTGCGGCAGATACGAGAGCGGAGCGACGCGGCCCGCAGCTCCGCGCCGCACTTCGCGCGCGATTTCGATCAGGTCGCCGACCACCGCGCTCGCGGTCGGCAGTTCGCCCGCACCCGCGCCGTAGAAGAGCGTCGGACCGACCGCATCGCCGGTGACCGCGACGGCATTCATCGCGCCGTCCACATTGGCGAGCAGGCTGGTCTGCGGAATCAGGGTCGGATGAACCCGCGCCTCGATCGACTCCTCTCCGTCGGGCCCGCGATGCGCCTTCGCGATGCCGAGCAACTTGATCCGGTAACCGAACTCCGCCGCCGCCGCGAAGTCGACCGGCGCGAGCCCGCGGATCCCCTCGGTCGAGATGTCCTTGTAGGTGAGGTCCGCGCCGAAGGCCATCGCGACCAGTAAGGTGAGCTTGTGGGCCGCGTCCACACCGTCGAGGTCGAAGCTCGGATCCGCCTCGGCGTAGCCGAGTTCCTGGGCGCGCTTGACGACGGCGTCGAAATCTTCGCCCGTCGCTTCCATCTGCGTCAGCACGTAGTTCGTCGTGCCGTTCATGATCCCGTAGACGCTATCGATGTGATTCGCCGCGAGCCCCTCGCGCAGCGAGCGAAGGATCGGGATGCCGCCGGCCACGCTCGCCTCGAAGGCGACGTCGACGCCGCGCTTGCGGGCGGCGTCGAAGATCTCCTTGCCGTGCAACGCGAGCAGCGCCTTGTTGGCGGTGACCACGTGCTTGCCGGCTTCGATCGAGCGCAGGATCATGCGCTTGGCGACGTCGTAGCCGCCGATCAACTCGATCACGATGTCGACCGCCGGATCCTCGATCAGCGCGTCGGAATCGGAGTCGAAGGGAACGCTGCCGAGGTCGACGCCGCGATCCCGCTCCAGATCGAGGTCGGCCACGCGCACGAGCTTCAGCGGAAACCCGAGCCGCCGCTCGATCACGTCCGCGTTGCGCTGCAACACCTTGACGACACCGGTCCCGATGGTCCCGAAGCCGATCACACCCACGCCCACCGCTTTCTCTTTGGCCACTGCACTACTCCCAGAACTTCGGTTTCACCATCGAAGAGGAGGCCGAACCGAACTGCCGAAGCTTCGCGGCGTCAGCCCTAATTACGCAAGATTATTGAAGAATTCGGGCGCGGGCAAGCAACCGACCCTCAGCCCGGCGAGGCGTCCGGAAGCCTGCGCCCGAAGCCGAACAGCAGCGCCGCGGCGAGCGCCGCGCCGCACGCGAGCGCGAACGGAAAGCTCCACCAGTCGATCAACACCGATGGCAGGTAACCGCATGTCGCCGCCAGGGCCGCGGTCAGGAACGCGTAGGGGGCCTGGGTGCGCACGTGGTCCAGGTGATCGCTGCCGCTCGCGACAGAAGAAAGCACCGTGGTGTCCGAGATCGGCGAGCAGTGGTCGCCGAAGATCGCACCATCGAGCACGGCGCCAATCGAGATGGCCACCATGCCCACCGTCCCGAGTTGCGTCTGCTCGCCGAGAGCGGCCGCGAGCGCGACCACGTTGGGCAACAGGATCGACATCGTCGACCACGATGAACCCGTCGCGAAGGACACCGCGGAGGCGACCGAGAACAGCAGCAGCGGCAACAAGATCGGCGGCAACCAACCCGACAACAGCGCGACCAGATAATCGGCGGTCGCGAGATCGCTGCAGATGGCGCCGATCATCCAGGCGTGGAACAACAGCGCGACCGCAAAGCCCAGCGCGCTCGCACCGCCAAAGCCCGCGTCGCGAATCTCGCCGACACGCAGATGCGGACGCGCGGTCGCACCCCCGCAGCGCGACAGCGCAAAACCCACCGCGCCAGCGACAGCCGCAAAGACGCTCGAGAAGCCGACGAATGCCGCGAGTGATGCGCCGAGCGCCGGGCTCAGCGCGGCCGCCAGCGGATTGCCCGCGAACTCGCACCCGCCCGCGGCCGCGCCGCAGC
>JAFDBP010000062.1 GCA_019313245.1 Deltaproteobacteria bacterium | reverse complement strand
TGCCCTGATGGTTGGCGAGCCCCTTGGTGATGTCCGTGACCGATGCACCCGCGGCGAAGGCCGCAGCCGCAGCCGCCAGCGCGTTGATGACCGTCGTCGGTCCCAACCCCTGCACCTCGACCGTGCCCGTTCCGGCCGGCGTCTCGAGCTCGAAGCGGTAGCCGCGGTCATCGATCCATTCGATATCTCCACCGCGCACGTCCGCGTCGATCGAGGTGGTCCCGAAGCTGATCACACGCGCACTCGTGCGATCGCGTTGCGCGAGCACGAGCGGGTCGTCGGCGTTGAGCACCGCGGCGCCGTCTGCGGGGAGCCGCTCGATCAGGTCGCCCTTTTCGCGCGCGATCTCCTCCCGGCTTCCCAGGAATTCGATGTGCGCAGTTCCGACGTTGGTGATCACGCCCACGGTCGGCTTCGCGATCTCGACGAGCTGCGCGATCTCTCCGCGGTGATTCATCCCGAGTTCCACCACGAGCGAGCGGTCGGCCTCGCTGCGGCCGAGCAGGCTGAGCGGCAGCCCGTATTGATTGTTCAGGTTTCCGGGCGTCCGATGGCAGGGCGCCGTCACGGAGAGGATCGCCGCACACATCTCCTTGGTGGTGGTCTTGCCGTTGCTGCCCGTGATGCCGACGACGGGGCCGTCGAAGGCCGTGCGATGACCCGCGGCGAGCGAGCCGAGTGCGCGCGTGGTGTCTTCGACTTCGATGACGGCAACCGACGGCGTGCCGGGCCACTTGCGGCCGCGCTCGACGATCAGTGCGGCCGCGCCGCGCTCGAGGGCGCTCTCGAGAAAATGGTGTCCGTCGTGACTGGGGCCCACGATCGCAAAGAAGAGTGCGCCGCGCTCCACGGTGCGGGAGTCGATCGAGACCCCCGAGAGGGTTGCCGTGGCATCGCCGGCCGCCAGCCTGCCCCCGGTCCAGCGCACTGCGTCTTCGACTCGGAAGTGGACTGTCATCGCGAACTCCTCGCGAGCAGCGCATCGCGCGCCTCTTCGCGGTCGTCGAAGTGCAGGCGATCCGGCCCGACGATCTGGTAGTCCTCGTGTCCCTTGCCGGCGATGACGACCATGTCACCCGGGCGCGCGATGCCGATCGCGGTCTGGATCGCCTGCCGCCGATCCGAAATCATCGCGTAGGAGGCGTCGGTCGCGTCGAGCGCGTCGGCTTCGACCCGCTGCAGTGCCGCGAGTCCCGGCTCCACGTCTTCGAGAATCTGCAGCGGATCTTCGGAGCGCGGGTTGTCGCTGGTGGCCACGACCCGATCGCTCCAGCGCGCCACGGCTTCCGCCATCCGCGGGCGCTTGCCGCGATCGCGATCGCCGCCGCAGCCGAAGACCGCAACCAGCCGCTCTTTGGCGAGCGGGCGGAGTGTCGCGAGCAATTTTTCGACCGCGTCGGGTGTGTGCGCGTAATCCACGATCACCACCGGCTCGGCTTCGCGCGTCGTCTGCACCCGCTCGACGCGCCCGGGGACCTGCGGACAGTTCTCGATGCCCTGCGCGATGATCTCGGGCTCGATTTCGAGTGCGACCGCGATGCCGCAGGCGACCAGCGCATTTTCGAGGTTGAAGTCGCCCACGATCGGGATCTTCAGATCGAGCGCTCCGCTCGGAAGTGCGATCCGCGCATCGGTGCCGTTCAACGCGACCTGGGCGCGCTCGAGCCGGACATCGGCGGCGCTCTCGCTCGTGCACTTGCGGGAAACGCGGACGAGCTTCGCGCCCGATTGGCCCGCGGCGCGCATGAACGCATCCGCGTTCGCATCGTCGATGTTCACCACCGCCGATCCGCCGGCGCGCAGGTAGGTGTCGAAGAGTCGGAGCTTGGCGTCCCGATAGGCGTCCATCGATTCGTGGAAGTCGAGATGGTCCTGGCTGATGTTGGTCAGCGCCGCGATCGAGAATTGGCAACCCCAGACGCGCTCGAGTGCCAGACCGTGGGAAGAGACCTCCATCACCGCATAGGTGACGCCGCAATCGCGCATCGCGCGCAGGCTACGTTGGATCTCGTAGCTCTCCGGCGTCGTGTTCACAGCGGGCTGCTTTGCTCCCGCGTAGCGGATGTCGAGGGTTCCGATCACCCCGGACGCGTGGCCGGAGCGCTCGAGAATCGATTCGACGAGGTAGGTGGTGCTCGTCTTGCCGTTGGTGCCGGTGATACCGATCAGCGTGAGTTCGGATGCCGGGTGGCCGAAGAACTGCGCCGAGATCGGAGCGAGCGCGCGCCGGCTGTCTCGCACGGCGACGATCGGCCGATCCGCGGCGTCCAGATCGGCCGGTGCAGTTTCGACGATCGCCGCCGCCGCGCCGCGTTCGAAAGCGGCCGCGAGAAAATCGTGTCCGTCGCTCGCTGCGCCTCGCAGCGCGAAGAAGAGATCGCCGGCTTCGACGCGTCTCGAATCGTAGGAGATGCCGCGGATCTCCAACTCGCGAATCGCGGCGCGGGATTTCCAGCCGTTGAGTTGGAGTTTCGAGGGCAGTGCTTCCAGCAGCGAGGCGAGCAGCATCAGATCTCCCCCTCGCCGCCCATCGCCAACTGGGTCTCGAACCGGATCGTTACCGGGCCGCTGTCGAGTGCGAAGACCGTTCCCGGCGGCGGCTGCTGGCTGACGGCGCGCCCCCGACCGGAAATCTTCACCTGAATTCGGCCCGCCGTCATCTGTCTGACTTCGTCCACCGTCTGCCCGCGGAAGTCTGGCAACAACACGCGATTTCCGAGGCTCGTGAGCCGCTCCACGGCAGTCGGCTGCGACGGACTCGGGGAACTCGCTTGCGATGCGCGTGCGGGACGCGCTTCCGGTCGAGGCGCGGGCTGTTTCGGCGCCGCGGAGACGGGCGGAAGTGTTTCGTTCGAAGCGACCAGGACCGTCGGGCGCGGCTGCCCCGGGCTGCGCTCGGGCTCGGTGAAGATCCCGTAGCGCGTGAGCTGTGCCGCGGCCACGCGCGCAAACAGCGGCGCCGCCATGGCCCCGCCCGTGTGCGCGGGCCTGCGCGCCTCGTCCACGCGTACGACGATGACGAGTTTGGGCGCGTCGATCGGCACCACACCCATGAACCACGCCTCGTAGCGGTCTTGCGAGAAGCTCTGCGATTCGGGGTCGTACTTCTGCGGCGTTCCGGTCTTCCCGCCCACCCGGACGCCCTTCAATCCCGCGAGGCTGCCGGTTCCCTCGGGCGAGATGACGCCCTCGAGCATTTCGAGGACCGCGTCGGCGGTTTCTTCGCGGATGACGCGGTGCCCGGGCTCGGGTCGCCGCGTGCGCCAGTCTCCTCCCGGGGCCCGTCTCGCGGCGACCAGCCGCGGCTGCACCCAGAGTCCGCCGTTCGCGAGTGCGGAAGTGGCGGCCGCGAGCTGGATCGGCGTCACGTTGATGCCCTGGCCGTAGGCGATCGTCGCGTGGTCGACGGGCTTCCACTTCTTCCACGGCCGCAGCACGCCCGCCGACTCGCCCGGAAACTGGCTGTTGGTGACGCCGCCAAAACCGAAGCGCCGCAGTGCGCGGTAGTGGGCGGCGCGGCCGAGCAGGTAGGCGATCTTCACGGCGCCGATGTTGCTCGAGACGCGCAGCACTCCCGCCGGGGTCAGCTCGCCGTTGGGGTGGTGGTCGTGGATGGTCTTGCCCGGAACCTGGAACGAACCGTCTTCGCAGTCGATGACGTCGTCGAGTTGGATCGCGCCCTCTTCGAGCGCGGCCGCGATCAGGAAGGTCTTCAGCGTCGAGCCCGGATCGATCGCGTCCGCGAACGCCCGCGAGCGGGTCGACGCGAAGTCGAGATTGCGGAACTCATTGGGATCGAAGTCCGGGTTCTCGGCGAGCGCCAGGATGTCGCCGGTCCACGGATCCATCACGACGACGATGCCGCCGCGCGCCCCCGAAGCGCTGACGGCCTCTCGAAGCGCTTCCTCGGTCTGCGCCTGCAGGGTCGCGTCGATGGTGAGCGCGACGTCGCCACCCGCCGTATTCCACTGCGTGTCGCCTCCGATCCAGAGCTTTCGCCCGCGCGCGTCTCGCTCGACCGGGATGCGCCGCAGCGTCCCGCGCAGCCAATCGTCCTCCTGCTGCTCGATGCCGCGCACGCCCTCGCCGTCGATGTTCGCGAAACCCACCACTCGGGAAGCGAGTTGATGATGGGGGTAGATGCGGCGCGGTTCGTCGAGTACGCCCACTCCGGCGAGGCCGAGATCGAGAACCCGCTGGGCTCGCTCCGGCGTGACCCAGCGCGCGAGATACAGGAATGACTTCCGGTCGCGAATCCGATCGGCCAGTTTCTGTGGCTTCCAGCCGAGAATCGGCGCGAGTTTCGCGGCGGCGAGATCGACGTCGTCGATCGATGCGGGAATCGCGTAGATGGAGGGGGACTCCACCGAGAGCGCGAGTTCCGCCCCGGAAGAGTCGACCACGGCGCCGCGCCCCGGGGCAATCTCGAGCACCCGCCGCGTCTGGTTTTCGCCGCGCGCGATGCCCCGCTCCTCCACGCTGAGGTGCGCGGCGCGAATCCCGAGAACGGCGAATGGAATGACGAGCAATATGCGCGCGACCCCGATCCGTCGGAGAGAGATCTGGGTGCGCGGCGATCTCATGGGCGCAACTCATCGCCCGGCGGAGCCAGTGCGATTACGCGATCGGGTCGCGAGAGTCCCATCTTCTGCGCGAGTTGCGCGAGCCGCGTGGGATCTCGCAGTTCGGCGACGCGGGCGGTGAGGATGCGCTGCTCTTCTTCGAGCGCCTGCAGGCGCTGTACTGCGTTGTAGCGTTTGTAGCCTTGATCGATCAGCTCGACGCGGACGTGCGTGACCGCGAGTGCGGCGAAGACCCCTCCCACCGCGAAGCCGGGGATCAGCCAGATCGGGATCCGCCTGCGCGGCGGGGCGCTGCCGACGTCACGGCCGACGAGGCGTTTCGCGTCGCCCAGGCCGCGCTTCTTGCGCGGCGCGTGCAGATTCAGCGAGAGCGACTTCGATCGCCGCGACCGCGCTGTCATCTCAGCGAAACCCCAGTTCATGAGGCCTCCGCGACGCGCTCTGCGATTCGCAGTCGTGCAGATCGCGCGCGGGGGTTTTCGCGCAGTTCGTCAGCGCCAGCCGAGATCGGCTTCCGCGTCACGACGCGGAGCCGCACCTTCTCACCGCAGATGCAGACGGGTGTGCGCGGCGGACACGAGCAGCCGCGGGCGGCACTGCGCAGCTGATTCTTGACGATCCGATCCTCACCCGAGTGGTAGGAGAGCACCGCCAACCGGCCTCCGACGCGCAGGCTTTCGATCGCGGCCTCGAGTCCATCCGCGAGTGCGTTGGCTTCGTCGTTGACCGCCATGCGCAGCGCCTGGAAGACGAGGGTGGCCGGGTCGTGCCGCCGGCCGCGCCCGATCCGGGCCTCTGCGATCACGGCGCGGAGATCGGCGACCGTTCGAAGCGGAGTCCGTTGGCGCGCCTCGACGATCGCGCGCGCGAGCTTTCGCGACCCCGGAAGGTCGGCGTATTGCGAGAACCACTTTTCGAGCTGCTCGGGGCCTGCGCGGCGCAGCAGGTCCGCGGCGGTCGTTCCCGATTGCTGATCCATGCGCATGTCGAGTGGGGTCTCTTCCGATGTCTCGGTCGCGAAGCGGAATCCGCGCCGGGGAGAGTCGAGTTGGTGGGATGAGACGCCGAGGTCGAGCAGGACGGCGTCGGCTTGCGGCACCCCGAGGTGCGCCAGGACTGCGTCGAGATTGCGAAACGATTGCTGAATCAGCGTGACTCGCTCTCCAAAGCTTTCGAGCCGCCGCTGCGACTCGCGAATCGCCTCACCGTCGAGATCGAGCCCGATCAAGCGCCCATCCGGTGCTGTCCGCTCGAGAATTGCCGCTGCATGTCCGCCGCCACCCACTGTTCCATCCACCACGGTCGCGCCCGCTTGTAGTTTCAGGGCGGTCAGGCACTCCTCCAGGAGCACGGGCCGATGAGAAAACTCGTTTTGCGTCGGCTTGTACGGCACTGGGACTTACGCTGCTGGCTTACGGCCGGGCGGGAGCCGGGGTGTGCCCCGGAATATCTGACTCGCGGGAACGCTCCGCCCCCCCCAAGTGACTTTGCGGTCACCGCGAATCGATACTCCGGGGACACCACCCCAACCTCTCAATTGAAGGTGTCGATCACCTTCTTTTCCCCCACCGACGCATCTCTCACCGACCCAGCCCCGCAACCACCGACGCGATGCGCTGGAAGTCTTCTTGGGTGCTGGTTTGATTCTGGTCGAACAACGCCTTGTTCCAGATCTCGATGCGTCCCCCGACGCCCGCGATCGTGACTTCGCGCCCGAGCTTCGCGTGCTCGCGCAAAAATGCCGGCAGCAGCGTGCGACCCTGGCTGTCGATCGGGCACTCGGAAGCGCCGGACACCATGAAGCGCACGTAGGCCTGGACGTCGAGGTTGTCGGGTGCGAGTCCGACGAGGTGGGATTCGTATTCGACCCAGTCCTCGTAGCGGTAGAGCCAGAGACATTCGCCGGCAACGGTTACACCGTTGGTCACGATCGGCGCCTGTTCGTTGCTGCCCTGTAACTCCAATCGGAACCCCGACGGGATGCTCACACGACCTTTTGCGTCTATCGTGTGAGAAAATCGGCCTCGAAACATCAGTGGGAACCCGCTCAATGGTGTCGGTGACGGTCCGCCACTTTGTACCACTTTCTCCCACCGGGCGACACCTATAAGGCACTTCGATACACCGGTCAACATTTTTTTCGAAGACCCGTTAAGGAATTGGGTCTCGCACTAGATGTCGTGGTCCGAGCGCTGATTAACTACAAGATGAGCTCACACTTTCGCCTTAGCGTCGCGTTTTAGGCAGTCTGCGAAATTCGTAAAAATTACAGTGAGTGGGTGCTGGCGACCTGTTGGACGACGGCGTCGAGCACCGTATCCGACAAAATAGGCTCACTTTTGGGCAGTTTCGGGGGATCTTCGCCCATCATCACGTCGAGTACGGCATTGACGCCGTCCTCCAGGCCCGAGACCGCGTAGCCGCCCTCGAGCACGAATACCAGGCGGCCGCCGCAGAGATCGTCGGCGAGCGCGCGCGTGATCGCGGCCATGTTTCGGAAGCCCTCGCGCGTCAGGTTCATGGCGGCGAGGGGATCGTCCCGATGGGCGTCGAATCCGCATGAGATCAGGATCATTTCGGGCCGGAACGACTGCGTGGCCGCTGCGACCAGCCGATCCATCACGCCGGTGTATTCGAAATCGCCGCAACCGGCCGGAAGCGGAACGTTGAAGGTGGTTCCCTCGCCTCGGCCGACGCCGATTTCGCCGACGGCGCCGGTTCCCGGATAGAGGGGAAACTGGTGGATCGACGCGTAGAGCACCGACGGATCGCTTTCGAAGAAGTGTTGGGTGCCGTTGCCGTGGTGAACGTCCCAATCGAGGATCACGATCCGATCGACGGATTCCTCGTCCTGGAGCGCGCGCGCGGCGATCGCGACGTTGTTGAACAGGCAGAATCCCATCGCGCGATCGCTCTCGGCGTGGTGGCCGGGCGGTCGGACGGCCGCGAGGCCGCTGGCGAGCTCGCCGCGCGCCACGCGAAGCGCGAGTTCCGCGGTGCCCCCGGCGGCCAGCAGCGCCACCTCGAGGCTGCTGGGCGATACGTAGGTGTCCGCGTCGATCAGTGCGGGCGCGCGTCGGCTGGCCTCGGTGACGTGCTCGAGGTGTTCGCGGCTGTGCACGCGCAGGATTTCTTCGGGCGTCGCGGCGCGCGGCGCAAATCGGCCCAGAGCCGCGCCGCGCGCATCGATCGCGGCCCCGACTGCGGTGATTCGCTCGGGGCGCTCCGGATGACCGGCGGGACCGCGGTGGTCGAGAAACCGCTCGTCCTCGACGACGGCTGTCTTGCGCTTGGCGGGCATCGCGCGGCATGGTATCTGAGGGTTCGTAAGGCAGCGAGACGCGGTTTCGTGAACCCACTCCATCGCCTTCCCGAGGACCGTTGAATTCACCGGGCGTCATCGCCATTACCGGGCTCGGCTCTTTTCTGGGGCGTTCTCTCATCGATCGCCTGCTGCGGCGGTCGCCCGAAATTCGAGTTGTGGGCATGGATCGGCGCCGCCCGTTCCGGCTCGACCCGCGCGTGTGCTTTCACACCGTCGATCTGACGGAGCCCACCGCCGACAGCCGCGTCGCCGAGGTGCTGGCCGAAGAGCGGACCGAGGTCGTCGTCCACACCGCCTTTCGATCGGAACCGACGGCAGACCTCGAGATGGATCACGAACTCGAGACGATCGGAAGCCTTCACGTAATGAACGCCTGCTCGGCCGCCAAGGTCAAGCGGCTGATCGTCACCTCGAGCACGATGCTCTACGGCCCCTGGCCCGACAATCCGAATTTCCTGACCGAGCGGCATCCGCTGCGCGGTCACCCCGCCGCGCACTCGGTCGCCAACCGGATCCAGGTCGAATTGCTGCTCGAGAAATGGCGCTCGCGCAATCCCGACACCGAAGTGACCGTGTTGCGAAATTGTTGGATCTTCGGGCCCACCTACACGGATCACGTGACGCGGTATTTTGCGCGGCCGCTCGTCGCCAAGCTGATGGGTTACGACCCGCTGATGCAGTTCGTCCACGAAGACGACTGCATGCACGCGCTCGAGACCGCGACGCTGCACAAACACCCCGGCGTGTTCAACGTGGTCGGGCCGGGTGTGTTGCCCCTGTCGACGATTCTTCGGATCGCCGGCAAGCGGATTCTGCCGACGCCGCCTCCGATCCTCTACCGGATGGCCAACTATCCATCTAAGGGTCAGTCCGGAGACGCGCCCGAGGGATTCTACGACTACCTGCGCTACCTCTGGGTGGCCGACGGTCAGCGCGGCTGGGACGCTTTCGGTGAGCCGGTCTATACGACCCGCGAAGCCTGGATGTCGTTCGTTTCTTCGCGGCGCATGAGGCGCTACCGGTGACGGGGAGGGCGCGATGAACGAAGAGGTCGAAGTCGAAAAGTCGAGCGCCGCCGAATCGTCCGACGTGCTGAGCCCCGAGCTCCTGGAGGCGCTCGACGGGCTGCGCGGAGAGATTCGCAACCGCTTTCCCGAGCGGCGGCCGGCCCCCGTCGAGACGATCGACTGGATGGGTCTCGTCCAGCGGATCCAGCGCCAATTGAGCACGCTGGGGATGAGCGAGCGCTCCGGCGAAGTCGACGAGTTCGGCATGGACGAGATCGTGTTGCGCCGGGCGCGCCCTCTGCTCGAACTGCTCTACGAACACTACTGGCGGATCGAGCTTCACGGGGTCGATCGGATCCCCGACGCCGGTCCGTGTCTGCTCGTCGCCAATCGCTCCGGATTGTTGCCCTACGACGGGTTGATGGTTTCCCACGCCATCTGGCGGAGGCGACCGCAGCTGCGTCCGCGCTTCATGGTCGCCGACTGGTTGATCACGCTGCCGTTCGTGCAGCCCTACCTCGCGCGGCTCGGCGGTGTGCGAGCGTGTCGGGAGAACGCGGAGCGCTTGATTCGCTCCGGCGAGAGCGTGCTGGCTTTTCCCGAGGGAGTGAAGGGCGCTGCAAAGGTGTTTCGCGAGCGCTACCGGCTCAAGCGCTTCGGACGCGGCGGGGTGCTGCGCGTGGCCCTCGAGACGCGCGTGCCGATCATTCCGATCGGCATCGTCGGTGCGGAGGAGGCGCACCCGATCTTGTTCAAGTGGAATGCCCCAGCGCGGGCGGTGGGATTGCCATTCCTTCCCGTCACTCCGACGTTTCCGCTGTTCGGCCCGCTCGGGTTCTTCCCGCTGCCGACCAAGTGGGTGATTCGAATCGGCGAGCCGATCTCGATCGACCACCTCCCGCCCGATGCCGCTTCGGATGCATTGCTGATCTCGAGAATGAACGAGCAGCTTCGCTCGGAAGTCCAACTCCTGGTCGACACGGGACTGAGCGATCGCAGTTCGGTCTGGGACTGATGTAGCAGTCGGCCGTCAGGCGATCTCGTCGTCGGCTGCTTCGCGAATTTCGCCGGCCGGCCCGTCGCCAGCACCCGCCTGTTGTCGCTCGGCGTGCTGGAGGTCTTCGACGGCGTCGGCCACTCGCCGCAGATTTTCGTTGAGCGCTTCGATGTCCGCGCGCCGCGGCAGGTCGAGCACCTCGAAGACGCGTTCCATGGCACGCTGTACGACGCGATCGAAATCCGGCGTGGCGACCGCGATCCACTCTCCGAGTCTGCTCGCATCGTGCTCCCGGTCTTTGACGATCTTCCGCAGGTTTTGCTGCAGGCCCTCGATTCCCTCGCTGGCGTCGCCGACGCCCCGGCGCAGTGCGCTGTAGAGCGCATCGCCACCGCGAGAGATCAACTCGGACAACATGGTTCGCGAGGCGGCGCCGCCGGAGCGCTCGTGGTCTACCAGGATCTGCGACAGCGCGACGTTGGTGATGTCTTCGCCGGTTTCGTTGTCGATCACGCGAACGTCTTCGCCGGCGTCGATCAACTCCGCGATGCCCTTGAGCGTGATGTAGCGGCTGGTCTGGGTGTTGTAGAGCTTTCGGTTCGCGTAGCGTTTGATCAACACGCTCATCGCGGATTCCTCGTATCGCGGCACCGCGAACTCCGATGCCGCCGTTCGGCACGCCACATTAGCCCAGATCGCGTTCGGAGAACCGCCTCCGCCAATTTCATCATCCCTCGACGGTCACGCGCTGCACGCGCGGCTTCTTGCGCCGCCTGGAATTCGCGCGCCCGGCTTTGCGCGCCCCGCGCGCAGGGTCTTCTTCGGCCTCGTCCGCACCCGGATCGGGTTCGCGACGAATCCCGACCTCCCACAGCAATTCGCGCAGTCCGAGAAAGGCGCGCAATACCGCGCGCGCTTCCGGGTCGGATTCGGCGCGCGCCTGCCAACGCTCGATTTCGACATCGAGCGCTTCGGCGATCGAGTGGAGCAGGGCGGCGGCTTCCCGGGTGGTCGCGCCGCCGTCGAATTCCGCGCGGAGTCGCTCGAGCATGCGCGCGAGCGGGCCGAGTACGGCGTTGTTTGCGGACGCTTCTCCGGTCAGCGCCAGCGACGACGCGTCGAGCAACGCGCGAATCGCCGCGAGCGCTTCGGCGATCGCCGCGCAGGTGTGGTGTCGCGCCCGGGCGAGGGCTTCGGTCGCGCTTTCCGGGGGCGTCGCCTCACCCTGCCGCTTCCGGTCTCTGGGGGGGGCGCTCGTCGGCACGCTACGGCTCCTCTTCCTTCCCCGCGATCTGATCCGCAACGCACGCGAGGCTCGAAAGGTCGTGAACGTCCCTCTCGAACTCCGGTATGCAACCCCAGAAACAGCCCTGCGCTTCGACTCTCTCGCGCAGCGGCTGGGCGGAGCGCGCGTCGGCTCGCACCCACTCAGCGTATCTCGTCGCCGCTTTCGCCGCCGCTTCGGCGGCGAGTTCTGCCGGGTAGTCGGCGCCTTCGCCGGCCCTGAGCGCATCCCGCAGCGCCTCGACGTCGGCAGCCTGCCAGGGTGCGTCCGCGGGCGGCGGGCCCGGGGACGGCCACAGCCGCATCCGGTTCACGAGCACGCCCGCGAGCGGGACACCGAAGCCCGCGAGGTGGTCGAGGAAGTCGGTGGCGTGCCCCGCAGAGATCCGGCCCGGGCCGGACACCAGCACGAAGCTGGAGCGGGGGCCGAGCAGCAGGGCTCGGACGCGCAGGGCGCGGTCGCGGAAGCCGACCGACATGGCGTCGAATGCGATCAGGAATTCGGACAGATCCTCGAGAAACCCGATGCCGGTGATGCGCTCGAGAACGTGCAACACCCGTTGGGTGGCGCGGTGAAACAGCCGGAAACCGAAGCGGCCCGCCTTGAAGGCGGGGTGGATCAGCATCTTCACGATCCGGCTGTCGAGGAATTCGAGCAGGCGCTGTGGCGCTTCGAGAAAGTCGAGCGCGTGTTGTGCGGGCGGCGTGTCGACGACGATCAGGTCGAACGCAGCGCTCTGGTGCATCTCGAAGACCTTTTCCATCGCCGAATATTCCACGCTGCCGGCGAGCGCATTGCTGACGTGTTGGTAGATGGAATTCGCAAAAACCCGATCGCGGACCTCTTCGCTCTCCGCGAAGCGCTCGACGAGATCGTCGAAAGTGCGCTTCATGTCGAGCATCATCGCGGAGAGAGCGCCCGCTTCGGGCACGCCGAGTTCGTCGAGCATTTCTCGCGGAATCGCATGGGGGCGATTTCCGAGCGATTCGACACCCATCGCGTCCGCGAGCCGGCGCGCCGGATCGATCGTGAGCACCAACGCCTTGCGACCTCGCCGCGCGGCCTCGAATGCGAGTGACGCGGCGACGGTCGTCTTGCCCGCGCCCCCGCAGCCCACGCAGACGATGACCTCGCGCTCCGCGAGCATGGCGTCGAGTCGTGCGTCCGACTTCATTCGAGAAATACCGGGTCCGCGAGCAGCGCGCTCGCGAGTGACGAGATTTGATTCGGGCTCCGGATGCCTTCGGCGAGCCGCGGGAGTTCGACGATCGGCAGACCCGTCGTGTGTTGAATTTCGGAAGCAAAGTGGCGATTGAGTTCGTGCCGCGAGCGGAGATAGCGTGCACAGCGGGTCAGGGCGCGCGGGGAGGGCAGCGTTCCGAGATCGAGATTGCCGTCGAGTCGCCCGAGCGCTTCGTCGAGATCCGAGATCTCGGCGGGGAAGGGCGCCCCGACGACCGCATTGACGATGACGCGGTCGATCGAGATCCCCATCTCGTTGCGAACGCGATCCGTCAATTCCGCGATTTCGCGCGCGGGCAGCTCCTCGGCGAGCGCAACCGGAAGCACGAGCGTCTGTTCCGGGTCTTCGAGCAGCTGCTCGACGCGTTCCGAATGCAGGTGAAGCGGGCCGGCCCGAACCGCCGAAACGACCACGCGCGGAACGTCGAGAAAGGCGACGCCGTGCCCCGTGGCGGGTGCGTCCACCACGATCAGGTCGAATTCGCGCCGGGGCGGATCGCCGGTTTCGAGCTGGGCGACGTGCCAGATCTTTCCCAGCGTGATCAGCTCGCGCCATCCCGGCGCCGCCGTCATCAGCTGGCGAAACGCCTTGTTGCGCAGGACGGCGTCCACCACCGCGCGGACCCCGAGCTGCAGCGTGAGATACTCCGAGAGCGCCTCGAAGGGGTCGATCCGGATGGCTCGCAGGCCCGGCAGGAGCGAGCAGCCCGCGTAGCCCGCCTGGGGCGCTTGCGGGTCCAGCAGGCGCGGAATCTGCTCGTCGGGGCCCACTTCAGCGACCAGGACCCGCAGGCCCGCCCGGGCGCCAGCCAGCGCGAGCGCGGCCGAAACCGTGGTTTTGCCGGTCCCGCCCTTGCCGGTGACGATGACGAGCCGGTGCTCCAGAAGGGACCGCTGGCTGTTTGCGGCCAAGAAAGAGCCTCCAAGAGCACGATCTGCCGTTTCGGGGGCTCCGCAGATCTCAAGCGGGGCCCGCTCGCCTCCGAAACGAATGAGACGGACCGGAATCGGGAAAACCGCCCCAAGCATAGCCGGGGTGGCCCGATCTGCGTGGCCGGAATTGGTGGGGGGGCGATCTCCGTGTTTGTCACCTGCGGAAATTGCGACGCCGAATACGAGCTGGACGACGCCAAGATTCCGGCGGGTGGCGCGCGCTTGCGCTGCACGAATTGCAGTCACTCCTTCGTCGTGACGCCTCCCGAGGCGAGCGATATCCGCAGCGCGGACGATCTCGCCCACGACGCGCTCGCGGCCGGGCGCCGGGTCGATCCCGACCCCGAGCCCGAATCGGAGCCGATCAAGAGTTTCGATTTCTCGGGCGAAGCCGAAGTGGATGCCGAGTTCGAAGCGGCGCTCGAAGCGGCGTCCGAAAGGGGATTCGAATCCACCGGAGAAACCGAACCGGACCCCGCGTTCGAAGCCGCGTCCGAAAGAGAATTCGAAGCCACCGGAGAAACCGAACCCGACCCCGCGTTCGAAGCGGCGATGAACGAGGGTTTCGATATCGACGCCCAGTCCGCCGACGATTCCGAGGCGGAAGTGGCGCCCGAAGGGGAACTGGACCTCGACGGCGAAGTCGAATCGGACCCCGAATCTGACGACGCGTCCGAAGAGGGGCTGAACCTCGACGTCGAAGTCGACCCCGAACCCGAATACGACGCGGCGTTCGAGGAGGGATTGGACCTCGACGTCGAAGACGACTCGGATTCCGACTTCGAAGCGGCCTCCGAAGAGGGTTTCGAACTCAACGGCGATGCGGATCCAGAAGCCGAGGTCGAGGCGGCACCCGAAGCCGATTTCGATGCCGACGGAGAGGACGATTGGCAGTTCAACGAGGACGTCGGGAAGTCCGAGTCCGACGCCGATGCGCCTGAGCCTGCGCTCGCGGCGGCCGAGTCTCCGTTCGACGAGGGTGAAGACTGGAGCGGTCTCTCCACGGCCGAAGAGGCGGTCGACGACCTGCTCGGGAGCGGTGACGTGATCGAGGCCGACGCCGCAGCGGCGGTCGACGATCTGCTCGGCGGGGTCGGTGGCGTCGAGTCGCCCAGCGAAGAATCGGGCGGCGTCGCGGCCAGCGAATCGGAGCGTCCGAGCGCGGGACTCGACCTCGGCGGGGCACCCGCAATCGACGCGCCCGACGGCGACCTCGCAGCCGATGCCGGCGATGCGTTCGACGATCTCTCGGATTGGGAGATGTTCGACCAGCCCGCCGGGGGTGAACAGTCGGCGGGGTCGGCCCGAGCTGGATCGGCCGACGCCTCGCGCGGCGGCGCGCGCGCCGAACCCCGTGTGGGAATTGCCGTCGAGATGGCCGGCGATTCGCGAACGGCCGTGCGCTTGATGGATCGCGTGGCGGCTGTCATGGGCTGGGGAGTGGTATGCCTGTTGCTGGCCTTCGCGCTCGTCGGCGATGTGACGTCGGGTTCGAGCGAAGCGGGACCGACTACGGGCAGCTGGAGCGGCGCCGGCTTCGAGGCCGATCAGATCGTCGGCCGCTGGGTGGACAACGCGACTGCGGGCTCGATCTACGTGATTTCCGGTCGGGTGCGTCGCGCGTCGGGTTCCGATCGGGCCGCGCGGAAATCGCTCGGGATTGCGCTGATCGACACGAAGGGCCGGGCGATCGATCGGGCCCCGATTCCGCTCGCACCCGTCGTTCCCGAGCGAATCCTGCGCGAGGCGAGCTCCGATGAGATCGATGCCTTCCAGGCGCGTCGCGCTGGCCGAATCGCTTCAGTGGGTGAGCGCTGGATTGCTTTCGAGGCCGTGGTGACCGATCTGCCCCGATTCGCGGGCCGCTTCGAACTCCAGGCGATCGAGCGTTAGACCCCGCCGCGAAAACGCGGTGAGGGGCCGCGTTCTCTCACTTGTCCTTGTCGCCGTCCGTGACCTTCTCCGGATCGGGGGTCACGTCGATCTCGCCTTTTTCCGAGACGCCGGCCTTGAAATTCTTGATTGCCTTGCCGAGGCCGCTGCCGAGTTCTGGCAGGCGCCGTGCGCCGAAGATCACGATCACGATTCCGAGCACGATCAGGAGTTCAGTCGTTCCGATTCCGAACATGACAGACTCCAATCCAGCGAGCGCTGGTCCCGTAAAGTGGCCAGCGGCGCCGACCTCGTTCGGTCAGCCGGACGCACTGGCCCCTCAAGGGTGCCGCTCCCCTTCTCCGGGGTCAATGGCCTTCGGGAATGCCGCTCGCAGGGATTGGAGAACCCCGCTATGCGCGAGGCTGGTGCTGGGTGACGCAGTGGACCGCGCCGCCTTCCTCGGTGAGCGTGAGGGTGGGGATGCCGACGATCTCGCGGCCCGGGAAGTGCTCGCCGATGATCGCCCTGGCGCGCGCGTCTTCCGCGCGGCCGTAGACGGGCACGAGCACGACGCCGTTGGTCACGAGGTAGTTCGTGTAGGCGGCATCCGTGAACGAGCCGGCCTTCATGTCGTGGCTGGCGCTCCACTTGATGTCGTTTACCGAGTAGACCTGGGGGTTCTGGATCGGGATCAGCTCGAACGGCTTCCCGTTGGCGTCGGTCACGCCTTCGAGTTCTTTGCGATGTTGCACGAGATAGGGGTAGCGGGGATCGCTATCATCGTCCGTCCAGCAGTACAGGATCGCTCGATTGGGTGTGAAGCGCGCGGCGATGTCGATGTGCCAATCGGTCCCGTCGCCGAGGCTCTCGCAGACCGCGGGTGATGCGCCCGACAACCATATGAAGTGGCGCACTCCGAGGTACTCGCCGAGCACGCGCTCGACGGACTGCTGATCCATTTCGGGATTGCGATTCGGGTTCAGAATCGAACTCTTCGTGGCCATGAAGGTGCCCGCACCGTCGATTTCGATCGCGCCGCCCTCGGCGATTATCGGCGCGTTGAAGACCGGCAGTTCGAGGTTCTCGGCGATTCGATTCGGCACCTCTGCATCGCGCTCAAATCTCGACCGCCCGCCCCAACCGTTGAAGTTCCAACGGGTCACCGCGACGTGGTCGGCGTCGTCGACGACGAAGATGGGGCCGTTGTCGCGCGCCCAGATGTCGTCCAGTGGGATCACGTGCAGCGAGATGTTGCTGGGCCCGATGCCGAGCGCTCGGAGCTGAGCATCGAGTCGGTCCCGGGCGGGCTCGTCCTCGACGACGATGCGAACCTCCACGTGCGGCTGCATCGCACGCGTCATCGCCAACCAGGTCGACTCGAGTTTGAGCTGGTATCCCGCATAGGGACGCATGCTTTCGCTGGGCCACTGGAGCCATACCGCCTCGTGCGGCTCCCATTCGGCGGGTGCGCGAAAATTCTCCGGTTTCAGATCGTCTCGATTCATGCCGCTTTCCCCTTGAACAATTTCGGTCTAATCGATTCCGTGTCTTCCTCGAGATCTCATGGAATGACGGGCAGAAGGAGGTGTGACGGATAGGCGGAGGAGTGGTGGACGGTGTTCTCGGCGCTGACCCACTCTGTTTCGCCGTAGTTGTTGCCGCCGGTATTCAGGTTGCGATCGAAACGCGGGAAGTTGCTGCTGGAGACTTGCAGTCGGATGCGATGGCCCGGCCGAAAGTAGTTTCTGGTCACCTGGAGGTCGATCTTCACTTCGTAGACCTCGCCTTCCTGCATCCAGACCTTCTTGTCGAAGCCTTCGCGATAGCGCGCGCGAAGGATCCCCTCCTGGACGTTGTACGCCGTACCGTCGGGGTACACGTCGACGAGTTTGCCGGTGAAGTCGGTGTCTCGCGCTGACGAGGAGACGTACAACACCAGTTCGAGCGGCCCGATGACCTCCAATCCCTTCTCGAGCGGCGGGGAGGTGTAGACGAGGACGTCCTGGCGCATCTCTGCGGGGCCCTGGTCGGCGCCGCCCGGGAGAAGGTCGGGGTGCGACGCACCCCAGTCGGGCCCTCCCAGCGAGGGAACCGGTGCGGCGGGGTCGTAGACGAAGCGGTCGGACCATTCGTCGTCGGGCGGATCCGTGCTCAGGCTACCGGTTCCGACGCGGCTGTTCGCTTTGCCGTCGCTGTGGAGGTAGTCGCGGGTGAATTCGGTTCT
>JAFDBP010000061.1 GCA_019313245.1 Deltaproteobacteria bacterium | reverse complement strand
CGACGAAGTCAGCCAGCTCTTTCGTCTCGATGGAGCCGAGTTTGCCTCCGACACCGACTGCTCTGCCGCCAATGTTAGGCGAATCGCTGACCAACAGGAGCCAGCAAATCAACCCGCCCTTGTGTTTCTTCAACTCGATAGAATATGCAATTCACACTGAATATGTAATTCAAGCTTGTTGTTTGGCGGGGCCGAATCGAATTTCAGCTGCTGGCCTGAGCGCCGCAAACCCATCGACGATAGAAGGCCGGTGCAGAGATCGATGTCCAGAGCGCCGCGAGCGAAACCAGCTCGACCACTCCGGCGAAGGTGCCGATCGGATCCGACCACGTGCCGTAACGCTCGTACACGATGTACATCCAGAGGAAGGTCGGATAGGTGATGGTCGCGAGCAATCCGTAGAGGCCGATCAGCAGAAAGCGGTTGGTGACGAGTGGATCGGCCAGACCGATGCGCATGCGCAGACGCATCTGCGAATAACTTCGAAGAGATTCGGCCGCGAGCCAGACGAACGGCACGGCGCCGCCGACCCACTCGAACCAGAAGCCCCGGTAGGTCAGCGGGTAGGCGCCCACCCAGTCGCCCTCGATCGCCGAGACCACAGCGCCCGTGACGAGCAGCGCGCCGATCGTCCAGACGCTCCAGCGCGCGAGACTCGACTCTGGGCGAAACACCCGCCAGGCGAAGACCGCGATCGTCATCGAGCAGAGTCCCGCGAAAATGCGGCCGACGTAGCTGAACTCGTCCATGATCGCGTCGTTCTCAGTCAGGATCGGAAAATCGGCGAAGAAATACGAAAAGCCATTGCAGACGAAGGCGAGCCCCAGAAAAAGTTCCGGCAGCCCTCGGGTCATCTTCGCGCGCCGGAGCAGATCGAGACCCACAAGGACGTACGAGACTTCCGCAATGAATAGAAATTTCTGAATCAGTTCCATCGGCTGCAAGACTCCGTGATCGAGCGCCGGGCCCATCTATCTAATGGACGCGCCGACGTGCCCGCGGAGGGCCTCGGTGCGCAATCGGCCACTTGCGAGCACGGCTTGAGACGATACTCCCGATAGGCGACCAGAGTGGGATGCCGCGACGCCACCGGGCTTCAATCCGACGAGAATCCGCCGTCAGCGGAGATCAAGGCGCCTGTGATTTCACTTCGGACGATGATGAGAAGAAGGAGTTCTCCAGATCGACGCGCACGGCAGGCCTGCATCGGCAGCCCGATCCGATCAGTGCCGACCCGCTCGCTCATAGTCAGCGGCGATCGTCTTCCCCGCCAGGAAGAAATGTACCGCGGCCCAGACGTTCAGGACCAGGATCGAGAGCATCGCGTAGCGCAACGAAAGGCGGCCGACGGAGGGCTCGAGCCAGTCGCTGATCAGACCGATGACCTGCGGCCCGAGCGCATTGCCCAATGTCATCGTGATCGCCA
Source organism: Deltaproteobacteria bacterium (assembly GCA_019313245.1). Classification (GTDB taxonomy): domain Bacteria; phylum Myxococcota_A; class UBA9160; order UBA9160; family SMWR01; genus JACZVU01. The sequence continues at coordinate 3,758 of JAFDBP010000061.1, read as the reverse complement.
TGATCAGCGCCCAGGACGTGGCGCGCATCCGGCTGCCGACGAGTCCAGTCATCAGCATCATCTGCGCCGCAAACCAGGTCGACCAGATCAACGTGCCGATGAAGGTACCGGTCAGCGAGACAACTGGTGACGGCCCCAGATAGGTGACGATGGCCGGGGCCACACAGATCAGGCCAGCATAGCCGGTGAGCCACGTGTGCCAGCGGATGTCTCGCCGCCCCAGGTGATCGATCAAGAATCCGCCGAGGGACGCTCCAACGATCCCGGACACGAGCCAGACGCTCGCCAGCGCGCTGCCCGCGTCGCCGATGCTCATGTCGTGGGTGCGGACGTAGAAGCTCTGGGTCCAGTAGCTCTGCGCCCCGTCGACGAAGTTCAGCAGGATGAAACCCCAGATGGTGTGCAGCAGACTGCGCTGCCCCCACATGAATGCCACCACTTCTCGCGCGCTCGGGGTCTTTTCGTCGGCGAGCTCCGCGCCGACCGCGTCGCGCCGCACCGGCTCCTCGAGGATTGCGAACAGGAGCATCGCCGCTAAGACGCCGACCGCGCCGAATGACAGCGCTGCCATCCGCCACCCATGGCGCTCCGCGATCACCGCGCCGACCGCCAGTCCGAGCGAGAAGCCGATGGTTCCTCCGATGTTCCAGATGCCCATCGCCGTGCCGCGACTCCGCAGAGGGAAGAGATCTCCGAGCATCGAGAGCGTCGGCGGGTAACTGCCGGCCGTGCCGCCTCCGACGCAGAGTCTGGCGGCGATGAACTCGGCGAAGTTTCTCGCCACGCCGGTGGCAGCCGTCATCAACGACCAGAAGCCGAGCGACAATGCCAGCACATTGCGCCGGTTCCACGAATCCGAGATGCGACCAATCGGGATGCCGATGATGACGCGCATGATCACCATCGCGAAGCCCATCGCAAAGCCGAGCTGCGCGTCGGAGAGCTGGAACTCTCGTTTCACGGGCTCGGCGATCGCGCTGATGAGGGCACGGTCGGCCCAGTCGAGCACCGAAACGAACGCGAGCACGGCCACCGCCCACCAGGCGGCAAGTCGAGATACGGGATTCTCGGTCGGTACCGAGCTCAATGCTGTGGATCGCGGTTCGTGGATCGTCTCTGCACGCGGAGGGCCCTCGTGGAATTCAGGGTCTGCGGTTCGACATCGGCGCCTGGGAAGTATAGACGCAATCCGATCTCCGGCGGCACTTCCAGTGCTGAGGCTCCCGCACTCACACGGTCTTTTCGGGAGGGTATCTCCACGTCACCGAATGGTGCAATCCTGAGCGATCACCATCGCGATCTGGAGGATCGGGCATTTGGGCCAGGCGCCAGATGCCCCAGCGCGTTCCTCCCTGCGCATTGCATCACCCACCCCGATCCGACGCGGCTGACACGACCGGCCTCGCGGATTCACCGCATGATTGCGCTGTGCAGATTCTGCATACTCCATTTATCATCGAGTTGTCTTCCTTGGAAGGAGATTTCGCGCATTGCTCTCACCAAAGCCCCTCCCCTTTCAATTCCGCCGCAACCCCAGATCCGATGAATTCGCCTCGTCCAACGGGCTGGGTTTCGGATTTTCTCGAAAGGACACGCGATGAAGTCGGAGGATCGCAACCTCGGAATGGACCGCCCGATCTCGCGGAGAGACGTCCTGCTCGGCATGGGCGCTCTGGCGGCCAGCACATTCGTGCCGGGTCGAGCCTTCGCGGACGAAATGCTTCGGCTCGAGCGTGCAGGTGGATTCGGTCCCGGTTACCCACCTGACCTCACGGGATTGCGGGGAAGTCACGCGGGATCATTCGAGGTCGCCCATCAACTCGCGCGGAAAGGTCGAAGCGATTGGGGTCCCATCCAGCAGCCGGACACAGAGATCTACGACCTCGTCGTCGTCGGTGGCGGCGTCAGTGGACTCGCGGCCGCGCACTTCTATCGAAGAGAACATCCGAGTGCGCGGATCTTGATTCTCGACAACCACGACGACTTCGGAGGCCACGCCAAACGCAATGAACTGCGGGCTGGAGGCCGCAATTTGATCACCCACGGAGGCAGCGAACTTCTCCAGGAACCGGACGACTACAGCGACGTCGCCAAGGGCCTCCTTCACGATCTTGGCATTCGACCGAAGCGCCTGCATGCCGCTTTCGACGTCGACTTCTATGAGAGGAATAATCTGACGGGCGGCACCTATTTCGATCGCGAAACCTTCGGTGTCGACCGCACCCTCCCCTATTCGCTCGTGAGCAGTGTTCATTATCGGGGCTGGATCCCCGTTGCGGATTCACCGCTCTCGCATGAAGAAGCGATCCCGCAGATGCCGATCTCGGACGCCGCCAAACGCGAGTTGATGCGACTGTTGAACACGCGGAAAGACGCGCTGCCCGATCATTCTTACTCGGAGGAAGACGACTATCTGTACCGCATCAGCTATCGGGAATTTCTCAGTCGACACATGAACATTCGAGAACCGGAGATCTACGCGATCTACGAAAACCTGATGACGGACTGGTGCGTGGGAATCGAAGCGGTCCCGGCCATCGAAGCGTTCTACTGGGGCCTGCCGGGAATCGATGCCACCAGCCGCGGCGGCGTCAGAGGCCGGCTGAGCCGCTGGTTGGCGAACCGCTCCCAAGATTCCTCGATGTATCATTTCCCCGACGGCAATGCCACGGTGACTCGCATGCTCGTGCGTAGCATGATTCCCGATGTCGCGCCGGGAACCACCGTGGAAGACGTAGTTTTGGCTCCTTTCGATTATTCGAAACTCGACCGAGCGGGCTCGAACGTTCGCATTCGCCTCCAGAGCACAGTCGTTCGCGTCGAACACGAGAGCACCCCTCGCTCGTCGAGACGCGTGGGAATCACCTATGTGCGCGGGGGGCAGGCGCACCGCGTATGGGCCCGCCATTGCGTCCTCGCCTGCTACAACCAGATGATCCCGCACCTATGCCCCGAGCTTCCCGCCCTCCAGCGAGAAGCCCTACAGACGATGGTGAAGTCGCCCATTCTCTACAACAACGTCGCGCTGCGAAATTGGAAGCCGTGGAAGAAGTTGGGGGTCGGCGCATTGCTGAATCCGGGGAGCTATCACGTCGTTTCCCACCTCGAATACCCGTCCGACTTCGGGGGTCATGACTACCCCAGAAATCCCGACGAACCTGCCATCGTTCACCTGGTACGGTTTCCTCATCGATCGAATGCCGGCTTGACGCCAAACGAACAGAAGCGAGCCGGACGCCGCGAACTGTTCGCTACCCCGTACGAAACCATCGAGCGCAACATTCGCCGCCAGCTGGCCGGCAGCCTCTCCGAGGGAGGTTTCGATCCGGCTCGAGACATCGAGGCCATCACCGTCAACCGCTGGGCACACGCCTACGTGAATCGCGCCAATCCGCTCTATGACGAAATCTACGCAGACGACGAGGACGAGCGCTATCCCTTCGTCCGAGGCCGCAAGCCATTCGGCCGAATCGCCATCGCGAACTCCGACGCGGGATCTTCGTCGCTGATCGAGGTAGCGATCGACCAGGCGCACCGCGCCGTTCAGGAGTTGAGACGTGGATCGATAAATGGGTCTGGCACGAACTCTGCGTAGTCGGAGGCGATGCCGCCGCAGAGTCGTTTGTCGTCGCCGCCGTTCTGCCCCAACCCCCGCTGCGATTCCCAAACGAAATCCACCCCTTGGCGCTACAAGAAGAAGGGCTTCTTCTTCCGCGACCGAAAGCCCCGCCGGATTCAGCGGTACCTCTGTCAACACT
>JAFDBP010000060.1 GCA_019313245.1 Deltaproteobacteria bacterium | reverse complement strand
CGGGTGCCGAGCTCGTCCTTTAGCCGCAGGATGCGGTGGCCGTTGGTCTGCCCCTCCCAGAGCCGGGGCACGCAGAACAGGCCGATGCCGCGGTGTCCCTTCGGGCCGCCCGCCACGCGGCCCGTCACCAACCAGTAGTCGGCGGTGCAGTTGGAGCAGAACCACTTCTGCCCGTTTAGCGTCCAGAGGCCGTCGTCGATCGGCTGCGTTCGCACGGCGTTGGTGGCGGCGTCGCTGCCGCCCTGGATCTCGGTGACGAACTGCGCCCCGTGGAGCCACTGATCGGTGTCGGCCGCTTCCAGCCGCGCGAGCACCTCGCGGCTGCGGGCATCGTCGCCGTGGCGGCGCAGCGCGCGCACGAGCCCGTCCGTGCAGGCCACGCTGCAGCTCACGCCGGCCTCGCCGTTCTGGTTCAGCAGGTAGACGGCCGCGTAGCGCGCGCGCTCGTCGAGGCTCGGCCGCCAGAGCCCCGAGCCGTGCACCTCCATCAGGTTCTGCCAGGTGGCCGCGGGCAGCACCACCTCGGCGGTGTCGCGGTTGTAGGGGCTGCGCTCTTCGATGAAGGGCAGGTTCTCGCGCCGCTCCACCTCGTCGGCGCGCGCGCGAAAGCGCCCGCTCGCCGCCGCCCCGAAACCGCGCAGCCACTGCAGCGTCGTCTCGCCGAGCTGCGACCGCTCGAGCCAGGCCCGCAGCAGTGAATCTTCTTCGAACCAGTTTCCGTCGAGCGCGGCCAGGTAGCCGTCGAACGCGTATCCGACCGGGGAGGTGTGGTCCATCGGCCCGCTCACAGATCGCCCGAGCCGCCGGATTGCGGCCCGGCATGGGGCGGAGGGTAGGCCAGAAAGCCCGCGGATTCCGGTTGGTGAATTGGCGCGCGCTCGAGTTGCTCGGAGAGGCCCCGATACGGCACGGGGGCTACAACCCCCAGCTTCTCGGATTACGCGGGCGCCCGGTCGCCTCTGCTCGGCGTCGCAAACGCGGATTGCTGGAACGCTTGGCGATGGCGCTCCCGCGGCTGGTCTTCTCTTTTGCCTGCGCCTACCGGCGCTGGATCGAGGGCGCGGCGACGTTCTGAGGTTGCGAAGTTCAAGCCCCGCTTCGCGCACTTGCCGGTGCTTTGCGCACGAATCCGCTGCTGTAGGTGAATGCCTTAAGTCGGCGTAGGGTGATTCCGATTCACATATAGCGCGGACGTTTAGCGCCGATTTCGAAATTTCCGCAATCCGCGGATTGATAGCCGCCTCGGGAAGCTGATGGAAGAAACTGCCTACATGATGGAAGCGATCGCGGGCGCAATCTTCCTCGTCGTGGGGGTGCGGCTCTATCGGCTGAGCCGGCGGACCGGCCACGCACCCGAGCGCCTGATCGCGCTCACGTTTCTGGTCTGGGTGCTCGGCTACGCGCTCTACGACATCCCCTACGCGTTCACCGACGGAGATGAATCCATCGCCCCGTTCTTCTCCTACACATCGTTGCTCGCTTTCAATCTGGGCAATTTTACGCTCGCGCTATTCACGCGGGAAGTTTTTCGCAAGCGGCAGCGCTGGGCATTTTGGTTCGTGGTCGCGATTGCCGTCTGTCTCGCGCTGGGGGCGGCGGGCTCGGCCTGGGTGGGCGATTGGGAGCAGGTCGACCCGATCGCGAATCCCGGCTACTGGCCGCAGACCGTCGGCGGCCTGATTCCGTCGGTCTGGATGGGCGTCGAAGGGCTGCTCCACTACGCGGGTGCGCGCAAACGCCGCAAGCTCGGCCTCTGCTCTGCGCTGATCTGCCATCACTTCCTGCTCTGGGGCCTCGCGGGTGCGCTCTGGGCGGGCCTCGAGATCGTCGTCGTCGCCCAGGATTTCGTCTACCTGAGCGCGGGCGACTGGTCGGGCGCGCTCGGCATCGTCAACGGCCTACTCGAGATCGTCCCGATCGGAATGATCTGGCTGGTCTTCTTCGCACCGGCCGGCTACCGGCGCTGGATCGAAGGCGAAACGCCCGCCTGACGGGTCGCGCGAAATCGCTCGGTTTCGCCATCTCGGCCTGTCTGACACGAAAATGTGGCCGTGCGTGGGGCGGCTCAAGTCGGTGTCGGGATGTCCCGATTTATACTTAGTCCGGTCCCAGTTTTACCCGCAATGCGCGGTTCTGGGGCGGGCGCGAGCGGGGGCATGGAAGAGAACGCATTCACCATGGAGATCATCGCGGGCGTGATCTTCTTCTGCGTGGGGGTCCGCCTGTTCCGGCTGAGCCGCCGCACCCGCCAGGCGCCCGAATACATGGTGGCGCTGACGTTCATCGCCTGGGCGCTCTCGTTCGCGATCTACGACATCCCGTACCTGTTCACCGCGGAGGGCGAGTCGGTCGTACCCGCGGCCGCGTACGGTTCGCTGATCGCGGTGAACGTCGGGAACATCGCGCTCGCGCTGTTCACGCGCGAGGTGTTTCGCAAGGGCGAGCGCTGGGCGACCTGGTTGGTGGCCGCAATGGTGTCGCTGATGCTCTTCGGCACGGCCGCCTCGGGCTGGTCGGGCGACTGGGAGCAGATCGATCCGATCGGGAACCCGGGCTACTGGCCGCAGACCGTGGGCGGGCTCGCTCCGTCGGTCTGGATGTGCGTCGAGGGATTCACCCAGCACCACAACGCGCGCAAGCGCCTGAAGCTGGGGCTCTGCTCGCCGATCACCTGCCACAACTTCCTGCTCTGGGGGATCGCGGGCGGGCTCTGGTTGGGACTCGAGGGCGTGCTCGTCGCGCAGGATCACTTCTACCTGGAGGCGGGCGAGTGGTCGAATGCGCTCGGCATCGCCAACGGCCTGCTCGAGATCGTCCCGATCGCGCTGATGTGGCTGGTCTTCTTTCCGCCCGCCGCCTACCGCCGCTGGGTCGAGGGCGCGCAACCCGCCTAGTTGGCGAATCCTTCGGATTCGCTTTCGGCGCCGAGACCTTCGGTCTCGTCTGGTTGGCGAATCCTTCGGATTCGCTTTGCGTCGCCGAGACCTTCGGTCTCGTCTGGTTGGCGAATCCTTCGGATTCGCT
>JAFDBP010000059.1 GCA_019313245.1 Deltaproteobacteria bacterium | reverse complement strand
TGCTGCTGGCCATCACGAAAGTCGACAAACTCAAACCGATGCGCCGCGCCGCGCGCCTGCGCGAACTCGGAGCGGCGATCGATCTGCCGGCCGCCAACGTGATCGCAACCTCATCCGAAAAGCGCATCGGCCTCGACGAACTCTGGCGCGCAATCGACACCACGATCGAAGCAGCAGGCGGGGCAGGCGGGGACGTTGGTGATTATTCACCTCCCCTGGACCAGGGGTAACGATTCATCAACAACCCTGCTTGGGGGTGAATATTCACCAACGTCCCCGCCGTTGCGCCCGTGTTGCTAGCGCGCGGTTGCGCGGGTTTGGCGGAGCGGATTCGCGCTGATACCGAGCACCAGCACCAGTGCTCCGATGCCACACGGCGTGAGGGCGGGCGCGGCTTGAACCTCGTTGAGGACGATGTTGTCGAGCGCGACACCCAGGTAGGGCGCACCGACGAGAATCGACACTCTGCCGAGGTTGCGGAACGTGTCGGGCAGCACGACCGTTTCGAAATCCGGCTGACCGCCGGGTCCATCGAAGACGCCGTCGCTCACGAATCCGAACTCCAACGCTTCCCCACTCGCCGTCACGCCCTGGAACCACAGGCTGATCGGACCCGCGCCCGGGCTCGGCTCCGCGATGTCGATCTCGAACAGATCGAACGGGCTGCAGTCGGGGCACGAGACGGGGAGCGGCTCGCCGTGAAGCGTGAGGAGGCCGGCGAAGCCCGCACCCAGGCTGAGCTGGTACTTCGTGCCGTTGTCCGGGCAGTTCGGCGCGCACGCCACGCCGTCTTCGATGCTGGATACGTCGATCGCCGTGATGTACAGCGGATGATCGAATACGAGCGGCACATTGGGTGTCACCGCACCCAGCGGCTTGTCCTCGTAGTCGACGTTGGCCGCGAGCGCTGCGGTCGCGAACACTGCGACTCCGACCGATAACAGTACGACGAACGCAGTTCGTAACAGACAGTCACGTACCAATCGAATTTTCATGGCAGACCCTCCTTACCCAATTAGGCGTCAATGGAATTACTCCGATTCTACATGTGCAGCCTGATTTGTTGAAGAAAAAATGTGTAACCATGCATTCCCCATGGGGGGGGCGCGGTCGCTAAGCATTTGTTCAGCGATTTTCGGACGTCGCGCGTTCAGCGGAACAGATCCGTGGCGGGGTCGCGCAGGGTTTCGCGGATGTCGCCGTCGCCTTCGATCGCGATTCCTTCGATCCAGACCGCGGGCGTTCCCGCGTCTTTGTGCATCAAGAGGCCCGCGGCGGCGGCGAGTTGATCGGCGGTGGCGGTGGCGGTGGCCTGGAGTTCGCGGCCGACGAGGTCGGGGCTACCGCGCAGGTCGCGAATCGGCTCGATCCCCGCGCTGCCGAGCGCGACGTCGACCAGGCCTTCGCGCCAGGGGCGGCCGAAGGTGTCGCTGATGATCACCGCGAACGGGAGAGCGGCGCCGTCGGCGAGCAGCGCGTCGCGCAGCGCGCGCGCGGAGGCGTCGGGATCGAGCGGCAGCAGCACTGCGGTGTCGGGTGCGGGCGCGTTCGAGAAGTCGACGCCCGCGTTGGCGCAGACGAAGCCGTGCTTCGTCTCCGAAATCGTCACGCCGTGGCCGCGGCGCACGATGCGCGCGGATTCGCGCAGCACCAGCTCCAGTTGCCGGGGGTCGCGCCCGTCTTCGGCTGCGAGCTCGATGGCCTCGGCGGAGGGCGTCACGTCCGAGAGCGCGACGATCCTGCCCTCGGCTTTCGAGACGATCTTCTGACATACGACCAGGGCGCCCGCCCGCAGCTGGATCGCGGCGCGCTGGGCGGCCGCGCGAATCAGCGCGGGCAGGTCGGCGCCGGGCTGCACGGCCGGGATTCCCGGCAGCGCGGTGAGCTGGATCGGTTGCGGTGCGGCGCTCACGTCGCGAATTCCGGCCACAGATCGCGCAGCAGCGCGCGGGTTCGCCGACCCGCGTAAGCGCCCGTGGCAAATTCCTCGAGATCCGGGTAGGCGTCGATGTCGATCGCGAGCGACGGCAGCGCGAGCTGCTCGAACGAAACGCCCGCCCGCGTCGCGAGCGTTCGATGGGCGTTCGCGCTGTCGTTGCCGAACGCCGCGGAGATGGCGTTGCGCGGCGTGCGCAGCAGCGCCGACGTGCCTCCGTCGCTCGACGGGGCGAGCACGACGGCGCTTCGGGTCCCCGCGTCGAGCAGCGCTTCGACGTCTGCCGCCTGCACCCCCGCCACATCGCCGAGTACGACCAGCGCCGCATCGTCGGGCGTCGGCGCGATCCGCGCGCAGGCGGCTTCGATCGCCGGGTTCAGGCCTGTCGCCGAGTCGCTGAGCAACTCGACGCCGAACCGGGGCGCCACCTCGGCCAGGCGCGGGTCGGGCGTCGCGACCGCGAGGCGATCGAGCCCGCGCACCTGCTGCAGGGCTTCGAGTACGTCGCCGAGCATCGCGATCGTCAACCACTCCACCGCGGGGCGATCGAGCGAGGGCAGCATGCGCGACTTCGAGGCGCTGAGCATCTTGATCGGGACGACGGCACCGATCATCGCAGCGACTCCGCCAGTGAGAGCGCG
>JAFDBP010000058.1 GCA_019313245.1 Deltaproteobacteria bacterium | reverse complement strand
GCGCGCGAAGCCGCCGCGCGTCTGCGCAGGGCCAGGCCCCGATCCGCTCTGCGAGCGGTTCGGCGGGCGCCGCGGCAATCCCGGTTTCTGCGAGCGCGTCGAGGGTCTGGAGCCAGGCGCCCAGATCGGAGAAGACATCCGGGTGATAGACGCGCAGCGGTGCGATGCCGGATTCCGGGCCCCGGGCGCGTTCGAGTGCGCGCCCCGTCCCGAATGGCGTGCGCTTCGATGCGCGAGCGGAGAGGCGGATGGGTTCTCCGCCGAGCGAGCGAATCGCTCCGACCTTCGCGAGTTTGTTGAGCAGGTAGAAATCTTCGCCGGCCAGGCGCTTCGGGAAGCCGCGCACGCGCGCATACGCGAGTGCGTGTATGGCGAGCGTGCTGCCGATGGTGTGAAACGCATAGGGCGAGCCTGCGAATCGAAGGCCGGCCACGTAGTAGCGGAGCGAAATTTCGTATTCGAGCGCTTCGCGGGTCGCGCCGGTGTGTCGGAAGGGATAGAGCAGGGCGGCGTCGGAGTCGCCGGCAACCTCGGCAGCTGCCGCTTCGAAATAATCCGAGGGCAAGACCGCATCCGCATCCGTGCAGTGAATCCACGGAGACGCCACGTTCCCCTCGGACCAGAGCGCCAGTGCGATGTCGGCCGCGATCTTTCGGGCCAGGCCCACTCCGTGCCGCGGCGGCAGTTCGCGCCCCGGTGTTGCGCGGTCGACGACGAGCAGCGCGCCTCGCGGATGTTCGTGGACGGCCGCGTTGACTGCGAGCGGAATGCCGCGACCGCCATTGGCGCGAAGCCGCTCGAGAACCGCGATGTTGGCCTCCTGCATCGAAGCGGGGGCGTCGGCGCGGCCGTTGACGACGAGCACGGTCAGAACGTCGCCGAGCGCACCCGCCGGAATCGATTCCAGCGTCTGCACGAGTTCGCGCCCCTCGCCGTAGGCGGGGATCGTCAACACGTGACCAAAGCGGCGCCGGAGCGGCCCGAGTTTGCGCGCTTCGGGCTCCGCGTAGCGATCGAGGTACTGGTCTTGGGGGCGCGACACGGTCGACCGCGACGTCAGTGCGGCGTCGCGCCGATCGGCAGCGTCGACGCGATCTGCGCCTCGTCGTCGAAGCCGTCGAGGACGGCCGTCACCCATGGGCACGCGGTGGCAACGCGCAGTTCGAGCATCTCGACCGAGGTTTAGCAGCTGTGCCGGGCAGCCGGTATGATTCGCGCGTGCTCGAGTTCCGAACACCGCTGCGCGGCCGACTGGAGCAATTCGAACTCGATTCGGCGCAGCTGCGGGGCAACCCGCTCGGCGATCCCCACCGCCGCGCGATCCATGTCTACCTCCCGCCCGAATACGATCGAAAACCCGATCGGCGTTTTCCGGTCTTCGTCGATCTCGTCGGTTTCATGGGTTCGGGGCCCGCGCATGTGGGCTGGAAGGCTTTCGAGGAGAGCGTTCCCGAACGCCTGGAGCGGCTGGTTCGGCGCAAGGCCATGGGCCCGGTGATCGCGGTGTTTCCCGATTGTTGGACGCGGTTCGGCGGCAACCAGTACATCGATTCCCCGGCCGTCGGAAATTACGCGAAGCACCTCGTCAAAGAGGTTCTGCCGCAGGTCGACGCGCGCTACCGCACGCTCGCAGATCCCGCGAAGCGCGCGGTGTTCGGAAAATCTTCCGGCGGCTACGGCGCGCTGATCCAGGGCATGAAATACGCCCGCCATTGGGGAGCGATCGCCTGCCACTCGGGCGATCTGTATTTCGACTTCTGTTACCGAAACGACATCCCTCGCGTGTTGACGGCGTTGGCGGCCTTCGGCGGAGATCCGCAGAAGTTCCTGAAGGACTTCTACGCCCGCCGAAAGCCGGACGGCGATACCCACACCCTGATGTTTCTCGCGATGGCGGCCTTCTACGACCCCGATCCGAAGGCGCCGCTCGGTTTTCGGCTGCCGATGGATCCGCGCACGGGCGAGATCGACGAGAAGCGCTGGGCGCGCTGGCGGCGACACGATCCGATCGAACTCGCGAAGAGGGCAGGGGTGCAGAAACAGCTGCGCTGCCTGCGCGGAATCTACTTCGATTGCGGCACGCGCGACCAGTACCACCTCCACTACGGTGCGCGCATCCTGCACAATCGCCTGCGCGAGGCGAAGATCACCCATCACTACGAAGAGTTCGACGACGACCACTCGTCGATCGCCTACCGGCTCGACGTGAGCTTGCCTTGGCTCTACGAAAAGATCATCCCGCGCGGAAAGTCGAGCTGAAGCATCGAAACAGAGCCAGAGACTGCAGCAGGCGGTTTTGCCCCTGGCTGAGTCGATTTGAATGGAGGCAAACTGCCGCATTTTGGGAGGCTTCACCGGCAATGCGACTCCCAGCGAACTCGATTCGCGAGCCCAGCCAACTTCGCTGCGGCGATCGCGGACCGCGGCGTGTAGGATATGCGCGTTTTCCAGCGAACTTTCGAGCGTGGGGAGGCGAACATGGCGCGCTGGCACGCGAGGACAAGACCGAACGGGTTGCGCTTGGCGATCGCCCTCTGCACCACCTTCGCGTTGTCCTCGTCGGGCTGTGGCACGGGCGAATCAACCCCGGCACCGGGGAGCCCCGCCGCCCACCCCGTCAAGCTCAGCGGCGCGCAGATCGCGGGGGGTGTCTTCGAGGATTTCGACGCACTCGTCGAAACGCACGAGTGGGAAGGTCAGTCTTGGACCACAGAGGATGTCGAAGCGTTCGTCAGCAGCGACCGGAAATTCGACGCGGGCATCTTCCGGTCGGGTGCCGTACGAGCCGAAATCGACGAAGCCTACGGGGTCGACGAGTTCATGTACTTCATCGAGGGCGGCGTCACGCTGACTTCTACCGATGGAACCCAGACGACGATCCAAGCGGGTGATGCCGTGATGATTCCCAGGGAATGGCGCGGCGTCTGGGACACCGACGGGTACTTGAAGATCTACGTCATCCATTACCAGACGCCGCTCGAGTGAGTCGCACCCACACGGCGGCTCAAAGAGATGCCTCGCACTCATGCGAGGCTCGCCTGGAGGAGCACCATGCGAATCCCCATCGCGATCATCCTGCTCGTCAGCTTCTTTCTTGCAGCCTGTTCTTCAGACCAGGAGCAAGCGGAGGGGGATCGACCGGCGCGCGGCGCCGACTGGGTACTGCGAGGTGGCGCGTTCTTCACAGTAGATGGCGAACAGCCCTGGGCCGAAGCCGTTGCCATCGACGGCGAGCGGTTCGTCTACGTGGGGGATGATGCCGGCACCGCTTCGTTCATCACAGACAGCACGCGGGTCAGCGACCTCGGAGGGCGCCTGGTGATTCCGGGCATGGTCGATGCTCACACGCATCCCGGTTACATGGGAAGGTTTGGCCTCACCCGAGCGACCATGACGGCCACCACGCCCGAAGGCGTGCTCGAAGAAGTGAGACAGTACGCGGACGCCCACCCGGATCTGCCCTGGATCGTCATGTACGGATTCCCGGTGGAGGCATACGACAAGTTCGGCCCGCACAGGGAGGCGCTCGATCGCGTCGTTCCCGATCGGCCCGTGTTTTTGCTGGGCAGCATCGGCCACAGTCGTTGGTTCAACTCTCGCGCTCTCGAGTTGATGGGCGTCGACCGCAACACGCCCGACGCAGTGCCAGATCTCTCGTTGTTCGTG
>JAFDBP010000057.1 GCA_019313245.1 Deltaproteobacteria bacterium | reverse complement strand
GGGCCCAGCGCGGGCTGAAGGTCTCTCGCACGTGGTCCATGATGACCTCAGGTGACCACCCCATCGCGTAACCCCCGGCGAAAATCGAACCCATGCTCGTACCGCTGATGAAGTCGATCGGCACATTCGCCTCTTCGAGGGCCTTGAGCACCCCGACGTGCGCGGTCCCGCGCGCGCCGCCGCCGCCCAACACCAGACCTACACCGATGTGACTCATGATGCGGGCGACGCGGCGAAAATCGGCGTCCCGATTCTCGCGCAGGTGGTGGATCCGGGAAACGCCCTCGAGCTTCCCCCAGGCATTTGCGTGGCTGGGCAGCTCAGCATCGGCTTTGTGCACCAGCATGAGCTCCACGCGCGCTGCACTGCTGCCGATGCGGAAGTTGTCGAGCAGCGAGTTGAGCTTCTCAATCGGTGGGCGCGACCCGCCCCGAGCGGCAATCACGACCAGATCCGCCTGCCTGAGGCAGCGCTGCGTCCACGCTGGCGACGAGAGATCGGCTTCGTAGAGTACGCCTACGAGTTCTGATTCGCGCTGGTGAAGCCATGCCGTGACATCCCGATCGGATGAACGGGAAGACTCGCCCGCCGACGCTCCCTCACCCAATGCCGCGTCTACGTCGCGAGCCCTGAGGTGGAGCACCTTGTGGTATTCGCCAAAGGCTCGGGCCAGAGAGTCCGCGCTCTCCCGCAGCACGTCGCTCTCATCAGCGCGTATGAACGCGAGGTTGGTCTCCGCTCGCTCCAGTTCGGGAAGTGCACCCTTCTTCAACACTCGCGTGCCGATGAAGTCCTCGAGTCTCACGGTCAGTCGCTTCAGGAACCGAAGGCCGAGTTCGGGATGATTCGCGACGATCCGCTCGAAGTCTCGCTTCGATGTTCGCAGCAGGATGCTGTCGCGAACGGCGTAGACGTCGGTGAGGTAGGGGCTTCCCGTGAGCAGGTTGCCGAGGCCCACGCTGATGCCGCGGCCGAGTTCATGGACCTGGCGGCCCTCGCCCTCACCCTCTGCGATGACGTTCCGCAGTCGCCCGTGGACGACGGTGTAGAGCGCGTCGAGCGGCACTCCACCGCGGACCACGCGATCGCCGCCGCGCACCTGAATCACCTCGCTCGCGTCGGCGATCTCGCGGATGACGGCATCGTCGATCGCGCCGAAGGTTTCGTCTTCGGCGAAGAGCTTCTGGAGTTCGGGCTCCGAGAGGTGCTTCGGTTGGTCAGTCATTCAAGGCGAAGGGAATGGTCGCATTCATCTCTCTCATGCCGAGATCCCTCTCTCTGAACCGCGACGTCCGTTCAGCCCACAGGGAGTACCGTCCAGCGCACGGAGTGGGAATCGTCGCGCGTGGCGCAGACGAGCGCGCCGCCTCGCCGTAGCGGCGCGGGGGGTGGCCTTCGAAGCAGCTCCTGCGGTGTGTGGGAGGTATCCTCCACTACCACGGCGTCTCGAGCCGCGAAATCCACCGACGATCGAAGCGAGCTGATCCCATCGCAGATTGGCCGGAATTGGCAATTGATTCCTCAATCGGTCAGATATATTTAATCTTCTAGGACCTAGATCGGCGGGTACCGAAATCTTCTCGCTTCGGATCCGATTCTGGCCGTCCGGCGAGGATTGGCCACCCCAAAGCGCTAAACACCAGAGGAGGTGACGCGAATGGTCAGTGTCGAGTCGAGAAGTGCCCCGAGCCGGACCGCGGCGGGTTTGCGGTTCGCGAATTCCGCGCTGACGCTGCTGCTCGTCGCTGCGCTGCCGCTGGTGGCCGGCGCGCATGAGCCAGACAAGATGGCTCACGAGCCAACTGCGGCCCCCCCCCATTCCGAGCACGGCAGCGCTGCGGAAGTGGGGGCCAAGCTCAGCGACCCCACCTCGAATGTTTGGGCGATGTTTACCCAGTTCGGCATCACCACCAGCGATGGCGATTTCAACACCAAGGATCCGGAGATCGGCGGAAACATGATCTTCCAACCGATCATGCCGATTCCCCTCTTCGGAGAGGGTGCGGACCAGTGGAAGCTCATCACGCGCCCGACCGTCCCGCTCCTCTTCAGCAACTCCGTGCCCCGAAAGGTCCCCAACCGATTCAAGCAACAGAGCGGCATCGGGGATATCACCCTGCCGCTCCTGGTCAACCCGCCGGCCGGGCACTGGCTCCTCGGTCTGGGCCCCAATTTCTTGTTTCCCTCTTCGAGTCAAAAAGCGTTCGGCCGGCAGCAGTGGGCAATGGGACCGTCGGGCATCGTCGGTTACAAGACGAAGGATTGGGTTGCGGGCGTCTTTCCGCAGTACTATTTCGGAATCGGATCGCGCGGCGATCAGGGCAGCACACCCGACGCGAGCTTCATGAATCTGCTCTACTTCGGTTTCTATAATCTACCTCAAGCCTGGCAGGTCGGCTTCAACCCGACCATCACCTACGACAACAAGGCCTCGGATGGAAACAAGTGGAACGTGCCCATCGGGCTCGTCGTTGCAAAGACCACCATGATGGGAGGAAGGCCATGGAAGTTCCAATTTGGCTTCGAGTACTCCGTCGTGAGCCAGGACGATTACGGTACGCGTTTTCAGGTCAAGCTGAACATCATTCCCGTGATCGCTCCTCTCATCAAGAACGCGATCTTTGGCGGAAACTGAGGCGTAGGTCGTCTCGCTTTCAAGCGAGATGTAAAACACTTCTAGTGTTCTAAAAGGGCTACCCCCCGTCATGAAAGCTTCGAAACCCCCGAATCGAATCCGTGCCGTGGCCCGCGAACCGCTGGTCCACTTCCTGTTGCTCGGCGCGGTGATCTACGGCCTGTACGGGTTGACCCGCCCCGCGGTCGAAGCAGACCCCGAGAATCGGATCACCGTGACGGCCGGCGAGATCGAGTGGCTGACGGGCTCGTGGCGGGCGCGCTGGAACCGCGCGCCGACCCCAGAGGAACGCGCGGGCCTGATCGACCAGTACGTGCGCGAGACGATCTACTACCGCGAGGCCCTCGCGATGGGTCTCGAACGCGACGACACGATCATCCG
>JAFDBP010000056.1 GCA_019313245.1 Deltaproteobacteria bacterium | reverse complement strand
GCTTCCGTTGATCCTCAGCGAACTCATGATACTCCCAAAACACTACTGGGAGAATCGAAGCTTCGAGGAAACGACGCTCGAGCCGCCGCTGGGAAGCGGTCCCTACGAGATCGCGGAATTCGAGCCGGGTCGCCACGTGAGTTACCGGCGCAGGGCCGACTACTGGGGCGCGGATCTTCCCGTCAACCGCGGGCGCAACAACTTCGATTCGTTTCGCTGGGAGTACTACCGCGACATGAGCGTCGCCATCGAGGGGCTCAAGGCCGACGCCTACGACATCCGCCTCGAAAACAGCGCGTCGAAGTGGGCCACCGCGTACGACATCCCCGAGGTCCGCGACGGCCGCCTGCGCAAGGAGCTGATCCCCCACCAGCGGAGCCAGGGCATGCAGGGCTACGGGTTCAATCTGCGGCGCCCGCTGTTTCGAGATCGGCGCGTTCGCGAGGCGCTGGGTTACGCGTTCGATTTCGAGTGGATGAACCAGAATCTCTCGTTCGGCCAGTACGAGCGCGTTCGCAGCTACTTCGAGAACTCCGAACTCGCCGCGCGCGGCCTGCCGAGCCCGGCCGAACTCGAAATTCTCGAGCCGTTCAGGGGGCGGATTCCCGACGAAGTCTTCACCAGCGGGTATCAGCCGCCGCAGACGGACGGCTCCGGCAAGATTCGCGGCAATCTGCGTCGCGCGATGGAATTGCTCACGGAGGCGGGTTGGAAGATCGTCGACGGACGCCTCACGCATGTCGAGACCGGCGAGCCGATGGCCTTCGAGATCCTGTTGGCGTCTCCGAGCATGGAGCGGATTGCGCTTCCGTTCAAGAAGAACCTGGAGCGGCTCGGCATCGAAGCCTCGGTGCGAACGGTCGATACCGCGCAGTATCGGCAGCGCATGGACACCTACGACTTCGACGTGACGACGGTGCGAATCGGGCAGACGAACTCCCCCGGCAACGAACAGCGCGAATTCTGGTCGAGCGCAGCGGCAAAGCGCGAGGGGAGCCGCAACGCGATGGGGATCGCGGACCCCGCAATCGACGAACTCATCGAACTCGTGATCGCGGCAAAGAACCGCGAGGAACTGATCAACCGCGTGCGCGCGTTGGATCGCGTGTTGCTCTGGGGCTTCTACATGATCCCCCACTTCTACATCTCCGCCGACCGGCTGCTCTACTGGGATCGCTTCGGCCGGCCCGAAATCGTGCCCAGCGAGGGTCTCGCGATCGACACCTGGTGGTACGATGAGGCGAAGGCGGCGCGGCTCGAGGCCGCTCGCGGAGGCGGCGGTTGATCGCTCCGCTTCGGCACGGCTGCGGCGACGGGCGCTAGCGTGGCCGCGTACATCATCCGACGACTGCTGCTGATCGTGCCGACGCTGTTCGCGATCATGCTGTTGAACTTCGCGATCGTCCAGGCCGTGCCGGGCGGGCCGATCGAGCGGATCCTCGCGCAACTCGATCACACGGCCGTATCCGCGACCGAGCGAATCTCGGGTGGGGGCGGGGAATTCGCGGGGGCCTCGGCGTCGAGTGCCGGCACGACCCAGACGTATCGGGGCGCGCAGGGGTTGCCGCCGGAATACATCGCGCAGCTCGAGCGTCAATTCGGTTTCGACAAGCCGCTGCACGAGCGCTTCCTCTCGATGATGCGCGATTTTGCAGTCTTCGATTTCGGCAAGAGCTACTACCGCGATCGCAGTGTCGCCCAGCTCGTCGTCGACAAGATGCCGGTCTCGATCTCGCTCGGACTCTGGACGACGCTGTTCGTCTACCTGATCTCGATCCCGCTCGGGATCGCCAAGGCCGTTCGCGACGGCTCCCGCTTCGACATCGCGACGAGCACGGTCGTCGTGATCGGCAATGCAGTGCCATCCTTCTTGTTCGCGATCCTGTTGATCGTGGTATTTGCGGGCGGCCAATACCTGGATTGGTTTCCGCTGCGCGGCCTGCACTCCGAGGGCTGGAAGGAGCTCGGTTGGTTCGATCAGGTGAGGGATTACTTCTGGCACATCACGCTCCCCGTCTTCGCGCTCGTGATCGGCGGCTTTGCCTCGCTCACGATTCTCACCAAGAATTCATTTCTCGACGAGATCGGAAAGCAGTACGTGGTGACGGCTCGCGCCAAGGGCCTCGCTGAAGACCGCGTGCTATACGGCCATGTCTTTCGCAACGCGATGCTGATCGTGATCGCCGGATTCCCGTCGGCGTTCATCCGCATCCTGTTCACCGGCGCGCTGCTGATCGAGGTGATCTTCTCGCTGGATGGCCTGGGGTTGCTCGGCTTCGAGGCGGCCATCAACCGGGATTATCCGGTCATGTTCGCCACGCTGTATTTCTTCACGCTGCTCGGCTTGTTGATGGGGCTGATCACGGATCTCACCTACGCGTTCGTCGATCCGCGGATCGATTTCGAGGCGCGGGAAACCTGAGCGTGGCGATCGGAGAGATCGGACAGCGCAGGATCCGCACCTTCAAGGCCAACCGCCGCGGCTACTGGTCGCTCTGGATCTTCTCCGCGCTCTTTCTGGTGACGCTGTTCGCGGATGTCATCGCCAACGACAAGCCGCTGCTGTTGCGCTACGACGGCGCGTTCTATTTTCCGCTGCTTACGGCTTATCCCGAGACGGTCTTCGGCGGGTTTCTCGAAACCGAAGCGGATTATGCGGATCCGGAAGTCCAGGAACTCATCGAAGCCAGGGGCTGGATCCTGTGGCCGCTGATTCCGTTCAGCTACGACACGATCTGCTACGACCTGCCCACGCCGGCGCCGTCTGCGCCGACTGTGAACAACTGGCTGGGCACGGACGACCAGGCGCGCGATGTGGTTGCGCGCTTGATCTACGGTTTTCGGATTTCGGTGCTGTTTGGCCTCGCGCTGACCCTGATCAGTTCCGCGATCGGAATCGCAGCGGGCGCGGTCCAGGGCTACTTCGGCGGGCGCGTCGATCTGTATTTCCAACGCTTCATCGAGATCTGGTCGAGCCTGCCGACGCTCTATCTGCTGATCATCCTCGCGAGCGTCGTGCAGCCCAACTTCTGGTGGCTGCTCGGGCTGCTGCTCCTGTTCAGCTGGACGGAGTTGGTTCGGGTGGTGCGCGCCGAGTTTCTCCGCACCCGCAATTTCGATTACGTGCGCGCCGCGCGCGCGCTCGGCGCGGGTGATCTCTCGATCATGTTCAACCACATCCTGCCCAACGCGATGGTGGCGACGCTGACGTTCCTCCCGTTCATCCTGAGCGGCGCGATTACGTCGTTGACCGCCCTGGACTTCCTGGGCTTTGGATTGCCGCCCGGCAGCGCCTCGCTCGGAGAGTTGCTCAATCAGGGCAAGAACAATCTGAGCGCCCCGTGGCTTGGACTGTCGGGTTTCTTCGTGATCGCGTTGATGTTGAGCCTGTTGATCTTCATCGGCGAAGCGGTGCGCGACGCGTTCGATCCGCGCAAGAGCTTTCTCGCGGATGCGCCACCGCCCGAGCAGACCGGCTACGAAGCGAGGGTGGCTTCATGAGCCCGCTGCTTTCGGTATCGGATCTGCGGGTGAACTTCGCGACTCCGAGCGGTCCACTCGAGGCCGTCCGGGGCTTGTCGTTCGATGTGAATCGCGGTGAGACGGTTGCGCTCGTCGGCGAGAGCGGATCCGGCAAGTCCGTCACCGCGCTGTCGGTGTTGCAACTTCTGCCGTATCCCGGTGCGTCGCATCCCTCGGGGAGCATCCGTTTCGAGCAGCGCGAATTGATGGGCGCGCCCGCGGGCGAGTTGCAGGAAATTCGCGGAGATCGCATCGCGATGATCTTTCAGGAGCCGATGACCTCGCTCAACCCGCTGCACCGGGTCGAAAAACAGATCGCCGAGACCTTGATGCTCCACCGGGGCGCGACCGCAGCCACCGCGCGGGCGCGCGCGCTAGAGCTGCTCGATCGCGTCGGCATTGCAGACCCGGAGAGTCGCTTGAACAGCTATCCCCACGAGCTGTCGGGCGGCCAGCGTCAGCGGGTCATGATTGCGATGGCACTCGCGAACGATCCCGATCTGCTGATCGCCGATGAGCCGACGACGGCGCTCGACGTCACGATCCAGGCCCAGATCCTCGCGCTGCTCGAGGAACTCCAGACCGAGTTCGGGATGGCGATCCTGCTGATCACGCACGATCTCGGCATCGTTCGGAAGCTCTCCGATCGGGTTTGCGTGATGACGAACGGAAAGATCGTCGAGGCCGGTACGGTCGACAGGCTCTTCGAGTCGCCGGCCCACCCCTACACCCAACATTTGCTCGGCGCGGAGCCGAAGGGCGAACCGCCGACGCCGCGCGCCGAGGCGCGGGAAGTCATGCAGTGTCGCGATGTGCGGGTGTGGTTCCCGATCAAGCGGGGCATCGTTCGGCGCACGGTCGCGCACCTGAAAGCCGTCGAGGGCGTGTCGCTCTCGGTGCGCGAGGGCGAGACACTGGGTGTCGTGGGGGAGAGCGGAAGCGGCAAGACGACTCTGGGGCTCGCGCTGTTGCGCTTACAGAGCAGCAGCGGGAGCATCGAATTCCAGGGCCGAGAGATCCAGTCGCTTCGCTGGAAGGAGACCCGCCCGCTGCGCCGAGAGATGCAGATGGTATTTCAAGACCCCTTCAGCAGCCTGAGTCCGCGGATGTCGGTGGGTAGCATCGTCGAAGAGGGTCTCAGGATTCACGCGCTCGGCGACGCCGCGGAGCGAGAGCGCCAGGTGATTCGCGTGCTCGAAGAGGTTGGGCTCGACCCGGACAGTCGCCACCGCTACCCGCACGAGTTTTCGGGAGGCCAGCGACAGCGGGTCGCCATCGCGCGCGCCATCGTGCTGCAGCCGCGACTCGTGATTCTCGACGAGCCGACTTCGGCGCTGGACCGCTCCGTACAGGCCCAGATCGTCGACCTGCTGCGAGATCTCCAGCAGCGCTACGGTCTGAGTTATCTCTTCATCAGTCACGATTTGCGCGTGGTGCGGGCGCTTTCCCATTACGTGGTCGTGATGCGCGATGGGTGCGTGGTGGAGCAGGGCGCCTCCGATGAGATCTTCCACGACCCGCAGCAGGACTACACGCGGCGGCTGATGCGCGCAGCCTTCGAACTGGAGGTCGCCTAGCGCCCCGCACGGGGCCGGCGGGGTGGCTCGAGGGGCGCCTGGAGCCTTCTGGGCGGATCGGTAACCGCCGCGGACCGCACCTCGTATTCGGCAGTGCCGGCAGCGATTCGCGTCCGCATCGAGCTGCGGACATGACGGAAAACGCCGTTGTGGTGCCGTCGATGACGACGCCAGCGGTTTCGACCAGGGAGTTCGATCCATGACATCCGATCGCCGCAATCCCGAACGCGACACCGAGCGCGCCGTTCGCGAGCGTTACAGTGCCGCGGCGCGCGAGAGAGAAGCGACGCTCTGTTGCCCGGTCGATTACGACCCGCAATACCTCGCTGTGATTCCGCAGGAGGTGCTCGATCGCGACTACGGCTGTGGGGATCCCTCTCGCTACGTCCGCGAGGGAGATGTGGTTCTCGATCTCGGCAGCGGAGCGGGCAAGATCTGTTTCATCGCGGCCCAGATCGCCGGGCCGAAGGGGGCGGTGATCGGTGTCGACCTGAACGAAGACATGCTGCGTCTCGCTCGCGCCTCCGCACCTGCGGTCGCCGAGGCACTCGGGTACGCGAACGTCGAGTTTCGGCGCGCCCGAATCCAGGATCTCGCGTTGGATCTGGATGCGCTCGACGAATGGCTGGCCGAGCACCCCGTGCGTGGAGGGGCAGACCTCGCAGCTTTCGAAGAGGCGAGTGAACGGCTCAGGCGCACGTCTGCGCTCGTCGCGGACGCATCGGTGGACCTGGTCGTTTCGAACTGTGTCCTCAACCTCGTACAAGAGTCGGATCGACACCAGCTCGTGGAGGAGATCTTCCGAGTGGTCAAGGTCGGGGGGCGCATCGCGATCTCGGACATCGTGAGCGACGAAGCGGTGCCCGAGAAGCTCAAGGCGAACGCCGAACTCTGGAGCGGTTGCGTGTCGGGCGCTTTTCAGGAAGCGGAGTTGCTGCGGGCTTTCGAAGAGGCGGGCTTTCGCGGCATTGCGATCGACAAGTGGGAAGCCGAGCCCTTCGCGGTGGTCGAGGGGATCGAGTTTCGCTCAGTGACCATCACGGCCAACAAGGCGGACGCCGGGCCGAGCCGCGACGGCAACCAGGCTTTGATCTACCGCGGACCCTGGAAAGCGGTCGAAGACGAGGATGGGAATCGGTTCGTGCGCGGCGAGCGCACGGCGGTGAGCGCGGAATTCTTCCGCAGCCTCAGCGGTACTCCGTACGCGGATGACTTCGTGCCGATTCGCCCGCGCGATTCCGTGCCCGAAGCCGAGCAACCCCGCTTTCAGGGCGTCGGGCCGCGAGGCCCGCGCGAGACGAAGGGTGCGGGATATCGCGCGACGCGAAAGCCCGGGGGATCGGGCTGCTGTTGAAGCCGCCGCTCGATGCTTGGTGCCGGCTGCGCGCGCCATCGCTCTGAAGTCGGTCGGGATTGCGCGGAGACCCGAGAATCGGGAAACTCGGCCGCATGAAAATCTCCCGCTGGATCCAATTCTCGATGGTGCCGTTCGCCGCTCTATTGCTGACGGTTTCGTTCTTCTTCTCGCCGGGCGTCCCCACGGCTGCGGCAGAGGTCTCGGATGCCTGGGTCGAACTCCAGGGCAACAAGATGCACCTGCTCGTCGCGGGGCCCAAGGAGGGGCGCCCCGTCTTGCTGCTTCACGGCGGAAAGTTCAAGGCGAGTACGTGGCAGAAACTCGGGACCTTGGATGTTCTCGCCGAAGCCGGCTATCGCGCGCTCGCGCTCGATCTGCCGGGTTCGGGTCAATCGCGGCCGTGGCAGCTCGACAAGGAGATCTTTCTCGGAGGGCTGATCGGCGCGCTCGAGATCGATCCACCGGTTCTGATTTCTCCGTCTCGCAGCGGAAACGTGAGCTTTCCGCTGATCCTCGAGCAACCCGAGAAGGTGTCGGGCTGGGTTCCGATCGCTCCGGTCGGCGTCCAGGAATACGCGCCCAAATTGAAGCAGAGCCCCGTGCCGGCGCTGATCGTCTGGGGGGAATCGGACCAGCTGTTCAAGCCCGCGATGGCGAAGACGCTGGCTGCGAGTTTTGAGAAGGCCGAAGTCGTGATCCTGCCCAAGGCCAAGCACCCCGCCTACCTCGATCAGCCGGACATGTTTCACGACGCGCTGTTGAAATTTCTGGCGGGACTGGGCGACTGACGCGATCGGTCAGCGGAACACCCCTTTGAAGCGATCCAGCTAGTCCCAGATTGGCGGCTTGCGTTCGATCCAGGGCCGCGCTGTTTCCAGCTGCGCGGCCAGTCGGAAGAGCAGGCCCTCGTCGCCAAAACGCCCCGCGAGCTGCACCCCGACCGGCAAGCCGTCAGCCGTCCAGTGAAGTGGCAGGGAGATCGCCGGCTGGCCGGTCGAGTTGAAGATCGGTGTGTAGGTCGCGTACTCGAAGATCGGCGCGAAGGCCTTTTCGATGTCGGTTTCGCGGCCATCGAGCTGGCCGAGCGGCAGCGGGGGCTTTTCGAGCGTGGGTGTAAACCAGGCGTCGTAGGTCTCGAAGAACGCGGCGATCTGCCGCGACGCGAGCTGGCTGAGGGCGACCGCGCGTTGGTAGTCGGAAGCGCTGATTTCCCGGCCGCGTTCGTAGAGCGCCCAGGTCAGCGGCTCGAAGAATTCGGGCGTCGCGACGCGGCCGGCGCTCAGCTGCATCAGGTCGATCGTCGCGGTGGCGCCGGCGGTCCAGATGGTGAAAAAGGCGTCGGCGATCATGTCGGCGTCGATCGGCGGGGCGGCTTGCTCGACGTCATGCCCGAGGTCGACGAGTAGCGCAGCGGTTTTCTCGACGGCCTCTCGGCACTCGGAGTCGATCGCCCCGCCGCGGATGTTCTGCGACCAGGTCGCCAGGCGCAGCCGGCCCGGGTCGCGGGAAACCTCTTCGAGGTAGGGCCGCTCGGGGGGAGGCGCGGTGTAGGGATCGCCGATGCCCGGTCCGGCCGTGCAGTCGAGGATCGCCGCGCTATCGCGCACGCTGCGCGACACCGCGTGCTCGACGACCAGGCCGCTCATGATGTCTCCGATCAGCGGGGCGAGCGTGTTGCGCGCGCGGGTCGGCTTCATTCCGACGAGGCCGCAGCAGGACGCCGGGATCCGGATCGAACCGCCTCCGTCACTCGCGTGGGCCACCGGCACGATTCCGGCGGCTACCGCGGCGGCCGAGCCGCCGCTCGAACCCCCCGAGGAGCGGTCGGTGTTCCAGGGATTTCGGCAGGTCCCGTGCAGCTGGGGCTCCGTCGTGGGAAGCAGTCCGAATTCGGAGCAATTGGTCTTTCCGATCGGGATCAGACCGGCCCGCCGGAAGCGCAGTACGAGTTCGCTGTCGTGATTCGCGGGCACGCCGGCCAGGAAGCGGCTCGCGCAGGTCGTCGGCACGCCCGCGTAGTTGCCGAGCAGATCCTTCAGCAGGAACGGGACGCCGCGAAATGGCGCCGGGTCTCGTTCCGCGTCGGCTTTGCGCGCGGCGTCCCGCGCCGAGTCGTACATCGCGAAGACCAGCGCGTTGAGCTTCGGGTTGTGCCGCTCCGCGCGGTCGATGGCTTCGTCGACCAGTTCCGCCGCGCTGACCTCGCCTCTGGCGACCAGCTCGGCCAGTCCCAGAGCGTCGAAGTCCGCGTATTCTCGAAACGCCAAGACTCGAACCTCCTCGGTGGGGCCGGTGAGCGGCAATCGGCATACCGCGCCTTTCCGGGTTCGAAAGGAGCGGCGGTCGGGCGAAGAGCTTAACCAACTTCGCCGTTCGGGGAGCCGGCAATCCGGGCCGCCAGATCGCCACGCAAAAGTGATCCGCGATTGGCGTCGCCCGTGGCGGAAGGCCCGCGGGGAGCGCGATTGAATCGGTCGGACTATCCTGATTTACTCCCAGTGTCGATGAACCGAAGGGAACCCGCGCGTGTCTAACTCGCGCAAAGGGCAATTCCAATTGGAGGAAGCATCTTTGAGCACTGATTTTCAGATTTCCCAGGGGTACCAACCCGTTGCCGCCATCGGCGTCAACGAGCGCGCCACCTTCATCAACCGCACCTACAACCACCTGATGGGTGCGATCGTGCTGTTTACCCTGATCGAGGTGGCCCTGTTCCAGTCCGGTTACGCGGAGTCGATCGCGCGGGTGCTCCTCAGTGGCTCGTGGCTGCTCGTTCTCGGCGCCTTCATGCTGGTCAGCTGGTTCGCGTCCCGGATCTCGCTCACTTCGGAATCCAAGGGGGCTCAATACGCGGCGCTAGGCGGCTTCGTGGTCGCGGAGTCGATCATTTTCGTTCCCATGCTCTGGTTGGCCGAGATGTACGCTCCCGGCGCGATCCAGAGCGCTGCCATCGTGACGCTGGTCGGTTTTGCGGGACTGACCGCGGTGGCTTTCGTAACCCGGAAGGATTTCTCGTTTCTGCGCGGGATGCTGATGTGGGGCGGAGTCGTGGCGCTGCTCGCGATCGTCGGCGGCATCCTCTTCGGTTTCGAACTCGGCACCTGGTTCTCGGTCGCGATGATCGGATTCGCGGGCGCTGCGATCCTCTACGACACCTCCAATGTGTTGCACCACTTCCCGGAAGACCGATACGTCGGCGCGGCGTTGCAGCTCTTCGCGTCGGTGGCACTGATGTTCTGGTACGTGCTGCGGCTGTTCATGTCCAGCCGCGACTAGGAGCTGCGTCAATCCGGATTGCCACGGGAGGACCTGATGATGAAGATTTCGATCACCTATTGCGCACAGTGAAATTACCTGCCCCAGGCTGCCAGTTTGGCAGCCACCATCAAGGATGAAACCGGCGTCGAGCCCGAGTTGGTCAGCGGCGGTGGGGGGATATTCGACGTCGTCGTCGACGGCGACATGATCTTCTCCAAGCACGAGGTGGATCGCTTCCCCGAGCCGGACGAGATCCTCTCGAAGCTCCGGGATCTCTGAGCGGAGCTGGCGGCTCCGCGCGCGGTCCGAGTTTCCCCGCTTCGCGGGTCAGGCGGTTTCGTCGGCCCAATCGCGCAGCAATTCCCGCAGCGCATCGGGCGAGTTGAGGTCCGGGTTCCGGCGGATGCACTCGCTGAGGTAGGCGATCGCGCGCCCCACGCGGGGCCCGGGTTCGCAGCCGAGGTACGCGATCACGTCGTCACCCGAGAAACGCAACTGGCTGCGCGCGCTCGCGGTTCGTTCGGATTCGCGCAGTGATGTCAGCGATCCTTGCAGCCGATGCAGTGCGCTTCGAGCCGCCTCGGGTTCATCGCCGGTCGTTTTGGCCTCGGCTTCGCGCAGCGCAATCAGTGCCGCCAGGTTGCGGGTGCCGACTCGGCGCGCGAATCGCGCGATGGCGGCCGGAGTCATCGCGTTGATCTCGCGGTCGCTGTAGTGGAATCGCAGCAAGAGGTCGACGCGGTCGATCGTAGGGCGCGAGAACCGCAGACGCTGCAACACCGTTCTGATGCGGGTGCCGCGGAGCCAACCGGCCAGTCTCAACTCGAGGTCGCAATCCAATCGATCCACCAGAGCGCTCGAGTCCGCCGTCGTGCCCGGCGCGAGTGTCGAGGCGATGCCGCTTCGCTCGAGCTGCTCCAGGCCTCGGGCAGCGCCCCTCGAGAGCAAAATCGCCACCAGCTCGCGGCGAACGGGTTCGCGCGGGATCTCGGCGAGTGCCGTCCGGGCGCGAGAGAGCGCGCTCTCGAAATCGCTATCTATCTCCCAGCCCCGCGTTGCGGCGAGTCGAACCCCCCGTAGCGCGCGGATCGGATCCTCGTCGACGCAATCTCTTGCGCTTCGCACCGCGCGGATCAGACCGCTTCCCAGATCCGCTCGACCGCCGTGTGGGTCGAGCCATTTCCGGCTGGCGATGTCGAAGGCGATGGCGTTGACTGTGAAGTCGCGGTGGGCGAGGTCGTCCTCGACCTGTGCACCTGCGCGGAACGGACTCACTTCTACCGGGCCCGCCGGACTCGGGACCATTACGGCATGGCTTCGATTTTCGATCAAGACCCCGCTCGAAAATCGATCCAAGATCGCGCGGAGCGGTGCATCCGTCGACAATTCCAAGTGTGACGGCGCAATTCCGCAAAGCAGGTCGCGCAATCCCGGACCCACCAGGAAAGACGCGTGTCCCGCTGCGACCAGCTTCTGGCCGATCTGCGCGACGGCGCTCGGCACAGAGAACTCGCTCATCCTCGGATTGTAACCGGCCAGCGGGAGTTCGGGTGCCGCTGAGCTATCCTCACGGCCCCACGAGGAGGAGAGCGGGGATGACGATCGGGCGAGAGGGCGTCGACATCGAGTACGAGGGGATCGCCTCCGGCGGAGACGGAGGTGTCGCGTCGGGTTACCTCGCCAAGCCCGCGTCGGGTGTCGGTGCTGGAATCGTCGTCATTCACGACGAGTGGGGGTTGACCGAGTTCATTCGCGATGTCTGCGATCGCTTGGCCCGGGCGGGTTTCGTGGCCCTGGCGCCGGATCTGTTTGGCGGCCGCACCGCAGAGGATTCGACTTCCGCCGAGCAGCTCTCGAAGGAATTCGAACTCGATGGAGCCGATGCCGACCTCGAATCGGCCGTTGCGGAACTCTACAACCAAGACGCGACGGCGGGATCGAAAGTCGGCGCACTGGGTTTTGGGCTGGGCGGTTCGCTCGCGCTCTTTCTGTCCAGCCGCCACCGTCGAGTGGGGGCGGTCGTCGATCTGTATGGAACGCGCCTCGAGCTCGTCGACGAAATCGAGCGCGTCGCAGCGCCCGTGCTGGCCGTGCTGGCAGGCGCGGATGAGTCGGGTGCCGAGTCGGCTGTCTCCCGTTTGACGTCCGGTCTCGAGCGCGCGGGTGTGAGCGCGCGTGT
The DNA here is from genome assembly GCA_019313245.1 of Deltaproteobacteria bacterium. GTDB lineage: Bacteria > Myxococcota_A > UBA9160 > UBA9160 > SMWR01 > JACZVU01. Next base: position 51,568 of record JAFDBP010000056.1, on the reverse strand, counting down.
CGAGGTCCGTGCAGGGATTCGCAGCGGTTACATGAACGACGCTCGCCTCGACGTGCACGACGCGGCTGCCGCTGCCGACTCCTGGGACGCACTGCTCGCCTTCTTCCGGTCGGAACTCAGCTGATCGCATCTCGGCGGAGCGCCGACTTCGCACGGCGAGCCCTCCAGCAAAGCCCCTCGCACGCGCAACTCGAGTGCAACTGTCGCGCGATCTGACTGGGCACATAATTCATGTGCAACTACCCGGCAGATATCCTGCTGTAAAACGCGCTAGCGAGCGGCTCGTGCGCAAGTCGGGCTTCGAATCGGCCGATCAATCGTTGCGATGGGCTCAGCTCGAATTCGGTCCACTGTGTCGTGGTCTGCCCGTTGGGAGTTGCGCACTTGACGCTCGCGCAGAAGACAGCCTTGATCGTCTCCCTCTTCGCGATTGCGAACGTTGGGATTGCGTATTCGATCCATCGCAACGTGGTGGCTCCGGAATTCGCCGACCTCGAGAAGCAAGAGGTCGAGAAGAACCTGAAGCGCGCCCTGTTGGCGATAAAGCGTGAAGGATTTGTGCTGGACGTACTCGCTCAGGATACCGCGAGCTGGGACGCGACTTATGATTTTGTAGAATCCCGCGATCCGGATTTCTATGCGATGAATCTCAGCCCGGGTGCACTGAAAACTACCGTACTCGACTGGGCGATCGTCGTTGACTCGAGCGGAAAGGTGCTCTCGGAACCGGTGTTGGACATTCAGACTGGGGAGCCGCTGGGGATTCCAGAGATCCCTCATGAGAAATGGAGCGAATCGCATCCACTTCTGCTCGGTGAAACACAGGTGGAGCCGATCGTTGGTTTGATGGCGACGAGTGAAGGCCCGATGCTGGTTGCTGCTCGCGATATTCTCACCAGTATTGACGAAGGGCCGTCACGCGGCCGGGTCATCATGGGGAGGCGGTTCGACGCGAATTTCATCGCGGGCCTCGCCAAACGCGCCAGCATCAATCTCGAAGTTCTGTTGCTTTCGGACGCTGCAATATCGCAATCCATGCGGGAAGCGCTGATCGGATATGAGACTACTCCGTACCACGAGACGCCGAGCGACGATGACGATCACCTCTATGTCTATACGCTGTTGAAGGACATTGCGGGTGTTCCGTCCTTCGTTCTTCGCGTGAGCCTTCCCCGGGAAATCACCCAGCGAGCCGCTGACGTCAACCGCCTGAGTCTTCTCTGGTATCTCATCCAGGGAGCCGTTCTCGCATTCCTGATCATGGCGCCACTGCACAAAGCGATCATCGCTCCTCTCGGTGTCTTGACCGAACAATTGCGGTCGATCCGCCGCACCAACGACCTTTCGGTCCAGGTATCGATGGCGCGAAACGACGAAATCGGCGAGCTCAGTCGCGAATTCGGCAGCATGCTCAAGCAGCTGGGTCGGCATATCGACGATCGCCGCAAGAGCGAAGATGCGCTGCGCCACAGTGAAGAGCGCCTGCAGGAAGCCCAGCAGGTCGCGCAGGTCGGAAGCTGGGAAATCGACCTGGCGAGTGGAGTCTGGTGGTGGTCTGATGAACTCTACCGAATCTACGGCAGGCAGATCGATGCGGGGCCACCGACCAGCGAGCAGATTCGATCGAGCATTCACCGAGATGACAAGGATCGCGTGGAGGGAGCCCTGCGCGCATTGATCGAAGGCAGCTCGGAATCGAAGGGCGCCGAAGCGCGCGTGGTGGTCGAGACCGGCGACGTGCAGCACCACCACATCCTCTGGAACGTCGAGAGAGACGCTGAGGGTCGACCCCTTCGCGTATATGGAACGGTTAGCGATGTCACTGAGCGTTATCGGTCCGAAGAGGCTATGCGTCGCGCCGCCGCGGTTTTCGAAACCGCCAACGAAGCGATCGTAATCGCCGATCCCTTTGGAAACATCGTGGACGTCAACTCCGCGTTTTCCACCATCACCGGACACCAGCAAGATGAGGTGATTGGAGAAAAGGCAGAAATCTTGAATTCGGGACTTCACGATTTCAATTTTTATCAAGGCATCGCCGCAGAGGTCGAGCAGTCTGGAAAGTGGGAAGGCGAAATCTGGATCCGCCACAAAGACGGAATGACCATTCCAACGTGGGCTTCGATTGGGCGAACGCTCGGCCGAGAGTCGTCCACCGAGCAGATCGTTGCGGTCTTCAACGATATGACGGAACGGAAGAATGCCGAGGAGGTCATCGCACGGCAAGCCACCTATGATTTGCTGACTGGAATTCCAAATCGCGCGTTGTTCATCGATCGACTCGCCCAGGAGACGCTGCGCGCCGGGCGGAGCGGGCAGGGCGTCGCGCTGATATTCATCGACCTGGACGGTTTCAAGAAAGTCAATGATACGCTCGGCCACTCGGCGGGTGACGATGTATTGCGACTGACCGCGCAGCGGATCAAGCAGAGTATTCGCGATGTGGACACCGCTGCGCGCGTTGGGGGCGACGAATTTGCCGTGATCGTTCCAAAGCTTCGCGACCCCGTAGACGCGGAGCAGGTTGCGAAGCGGGTCCTCGCGGAAATGGCAATTCCGATGAGTGTCCAGGGACAGGACATGCTGATAACCGCGAGCATTGGCATTTCGATATTTCCCTCGGATTCCGAAGACGAAACGGGGCTCCTGCGCGATGCCGATATCGCGATGTATCGCAGCAAGAACAGCGGTGGAAACTCGATCGAATTCTTTACTGCCGAAATGAACGAGCGCGCGATGCGCCGAATGCAGGTCGAGTTGCAGTTGCAGCGCGCGATCGAGGTCGAGGAGTTCGAACTCCACTACCAGCCCATCGTCTCGCTCCCGGATGGCCGAATGGTTGGAGTGGAGGTTCTGCTGCGCTGGCACAACTCGGAATTGGGTTTGGTCGATCCGGGTGAGTTCATTCCGGTTGCGGAGAGCACTGGCATCATCGTTTCGATTGGTGCTTGGGTACTGGAAACGGCTTGTCGCCAGGTCAAGGAATGGCAGGAAGCGGGATGGTCCGATCTTCGGGTCGCGGTGAATCTTTCACCGCGTGAGGTCGATCGCGGCGACGCGATCGATTCGATCTCCAACGCACTCGCCAAGAGTGGGTTGGCGCCGCAGTTTCTGGAAGTCGAAGTCACGGAGCGCGTTCTGCTGGATGATGTCGAGACTGCGGGCTCCGCATTTCGCGCAATCAAGGATCTCGGAGTTCGGCTCTGCGTCGATGACTTCGGAACGGGCTACTCGTCGTTGAGCTATCTGCGCAATTACCCATTCGACGTGCTCAAGATCGATCGCGCGTTCGTTTGCGATGCGTCTCGCCACGCCAACGGTGTTTCGCTGCTTCGGGCGATCATTTCGATGGCCGAGAGTCTCGATCTTCAGGTCATCGCGGAGGGGGTGGAAACCGTCGAGCAATTCGACTTGTTGTGTGAGCTGGGGTGCGGATTTGCGCAGGGTTACTACTTCTGTGCTCCGCTGAGCGCCGCGCGAATCGGAATCGGAGGTCCGATCGTCGATCTGGATGCCGAGGCATCGACGGTTGGAGAAGGGCAACAGGGCTGGCTTCGCGCGCTGAAGGTTCGCGATGACTGATCCGCGCTTTCGAGTATTCGTCGAAAGCGACTCGAGCAGCCGTCGACAACCCCGGGGAGAGGCGAGGCCGTGACCCTGATCAACAAGGCGGCCCTGATCGTCGCGGCCTTCACGCTTGCCAACATCGGCTTTGGCTATGCGATCAAGCACAATTGGATCGATCCCTCCTTCGAAAGCTTCGAACAGAAATCGATTCAAAGAAATCTGACTCAGATTGCTCAGGCAGTCGAGCGCGAAATCAACCACCTCGAGAGTCTGGTGTATGAGTATTCTTCATGGGATGCAACCTGCGATTTCGTGGTAACCCGGAGTCGAGCGTTCTTCGAAGACAACCTGACCATCGATGTACTTCATACCTCGGGCATCAACTGGCTGATCATCGTCGACAACTCGGGCGAAGTGGTTTCCGGCCCGATCTACGACGTCATGACCGGTGAGTTGGTTTCGCTTGCCGAGATTCCGCAGGGCCACTGGGACCTCTCGCATCCACTTCTCGCAGAGGGGGAACTGACTGATTCGACCAGCGGAATCATGCTGACCCAGACCGGGCCGGTGATCGTCGCATCGCGCCATATTCTCACGAGTACAGACGAGGGCCCCTCGCGCGGTCACGTCATCATGGGCCGGGCACTCGACGCGGATTTGATTCAACGAGTGGGAAAACAAGTCGAATCCGAGTTCCACATCTGGCTCGCCGGGGATCCCGAGATTCCGGAAGGGGCGCTCATCTCGATAGAGAGAGGCGAACCGGGCTCTGTGGTAACGATTGTCGATACCGAGGCAGATGAAATCGACGCCTACCAGATACTCGAAGATTTGGATGGGAATCCCTCGATCATCGTGGGTGTGACGCTGCCTCGTGAGTTGACGAAATCTGCGAATTTCATTGCCCAACTCTGCGCACTCTGGGTCGTTTTCCAGGGCGGAATTCTCGTATTCATCATCTTGGTTCCACTCAACCGAGCGATCATTGCGCCACTGGGTGCGCTGTCGTGTCAACTGCGAACTTTCCGAAAGACGAGCGAACTCGACGTCGAATTGGATTCGGATGTCGGTGGTGAGATCGGCGAACTGCGCCGAGAATTTGGCAACATGCTGAAGCAGCTCGAAAATGAGGTGATGGAGCGCCGCAAGAGTGAGGAGGGTCTTCGCCGCGCTGCTGCAGTTTTCAATATTGCTACGGAATCGATCGTGATCGCGAATTCCGCTGGAATCATCCTGGATGTCAATTCCGCATTCACCGAGGCAACGGGCTTGAGTCGCGTCGATGTGTTGGGTAGGAGTGCGGATATCCTGGCTACAAACCGGCACGCGAAGGGTTTCTTCGGTTCGGTCATTTCGCAGGTGGCCCAGGCCGGAAAGTGGGAAGGCGAGATCTGGATTCGATGCAGCGCGGGGAGGTCGATCCCCGCCTGGGTTTCGGTTGGCTGTGCGCTCGACGACCATTCGGAAATAGAGCGCGTCGTCGTGGTCTTCAACGATATGACGGAGCGCAAGAAATCCGAAGCGGTGATCGCGCACCAGGCCAATTACGACATGCTCACGAAGCTGCCGAATCGATATTTGTTGAGAGATCGATTTCGCCGCGCACTGGTCCGGGCCGAGCGCGAGCACACGTCCGTTGGCTTGTTGTTTATCGATCTCGACCAGTTCAAGAAGATCAATGACACACTCGGTCACGCCGCTGGCGACGAAGCGCTTCGCCACGTAGCCGCGCGCATCAATCAGGGACTCCGAGATGCGGATACCGCCGCGAGGCTGGGTGGCGACGAATTCGCCGTGATTCTGCTCGAAATCGAATCGGCTGCCGATGTCGATGCCATCGCGAAGCGCATTCTCGAACAGGTCTCGGCGCCATTGGAGTTGAACAAACAGGACATCGTCATGACTGCGAGTATTGGTGCCGCGATCTACCCCAATGACTCCGACAACGACGAAGATCTGCTTCGGAATGCGGATGCCGCGATGTATCGCAGCAAGCAGGGCGGCGGTAACACAGTGAATTTCTTCACGGAAGAGATGAACGAAAGCGCGAATCGCAGATTCCAGGTGGAGACGCAACTCTGGAAGGCGCTTGAGCTGAACGAATTCGAAGTCTACTACCAGCCGATCGTCGCGCTTCCAGAAGGCAGGATGGTCGGCGTGGAAGCGCTGCTTCGCTGGGAAAATCCCGTGCTGGGTATGGTTTCGCCAGCCGAATTCGTGCCAATTGCAGAGCGAAGTGGGTTGATCGTGGTGATCGGGTCATGGGTGCTCGAAACCGCTTGCCGCCAGGTCAAGGCGTGGCACGACGCCGGTTGGACAACGCTGCGGCTCGCGGTGAATCTTTCGCCGCGCGAAGTGGATCGCGGCGATGCGGTGGAGTCGATCCGAAATGCACTGTCGCAATCGGGATTGCGCGCCGAGTATCTGGAGATCGAAGTAACCGAGCGAGTGCTGCTCGACGATGTCGAGCGGGTGACGGCGATCTTCAACACGATCAAGGAGTTCGGCGTTCGGCTCTGCATCGACGATTTTGGCACCGGTTATTCGTCCCTGAGCTATCTGCAGAGCTTCCCCTTCGACGTGCTCAAGATCGATCGCGCATTCGTTCACGGAGCGGTCGGGCACGAGGACGGCATCTCGCTGCTGCGCGCGATCAATTCGATGGCCGAAAGCCTGCACCTGGAAGTCGTCGCGGAGGGCGTAGAGACCCGGGAGCAGAAGGAGATGTTGAGCGAGCTCGGCTGTGGTTTCGCTCAAGGTTACTTCTTCTGCCGGCCGTTGAGCGCCGACTCGTTCGAGCAGGGTGGGCCCATCGCCAAGTGGCTCCGCGACGTAAACGCCAGCGATTGAGCAATTCGACCAACACCAGTGGTGGCGACCTCTCGCGTCGGGCATTCCTCAAGTGATGCCGTAGCGTTTCATCTTCTTGTAGAGGCCCTCTCGCGTGATCCCGAGCAGGCGTGCCGTCGTCGCGCGGCGACCGCCGTTGGCTTCGAGTGCGTGCCGAATCAGCCAGGCCTCTACCCGCGCGAGCGTCTCGCGCAGGGAATCGCCGGGCTGTACGACGGCTTGTACGGGTTGGAGCACCTCGTACAGTCGCGGGGAGAAGTGCGAGGGGGTGAGATCCTCACCGGCGTCCGAAATGGTGAGGGCGCGCTGGATTTCGTTTTCGAGTTCACGCACGTTTCCCGGCCAGCCGTAACTCTGTAGCAGGCGGCGAGAGTCGCTGGACAGGGGTGCTTCGGGCCGCCCGTCGAGTTTCGCGTAGTGCGCGAGAAAATGGTTGGCGAGAGGCAGAATGTCGGCGGATCGTTCCCGTAGTGGCGGCACGTGGATCGGAAAGACGGCGAGCCTGTAGTAGAGGTCGGGCCTGAATCGCGCGTCACTCGCCTCGCGGCGCAGATTGCGGTTCGTCGCAGCGATGACGCGGACGTCGACACGGCGCGTTCGGGAGCTGCCGATCGGGCGCACCTCTCTCTCCTGTAATACGCGCAGCAGCTTCGCCTGAAAGGGGCGGGTGGTCTCGCCGATTTCGTCGAGGAAGAGGGTCCCGCCATCGGCCGCTTCGAACAGGCCCGACTTGTCGCGATCGGCTCCCGTGAACGCGCCTCTGCGGTGGCCGAACAATTCGCTCTCGAGCAGCGCTTCGGGAAACGCCGCGCAGTTGACGGCGACGAAGGGCGAGTTCCGCAGCGAGCTCTTCTCGTGGATCTCGCGCGCGAGCAATTCCTTTCCGGTCCCAGTTTCGCCCGTGATGAGGACGGTTACGCGCGACTTGCTGGCGTGCTCGATCAGGGCGAGCACCTCCGCGATCTGCGGGCTGTCGCCGACGATCTTCGCGCTGGCCCGTCGATCCGAGCGCTCGACTCCTGCCGCCGCGGACGGCTTGCCGGATCGATCGATCCTCGCCATGCCCCGAAATAGGGCCCGCTTCAGCTTCTGGACGGTCGGATCCGCGCCGAGGCAAAAGACGTCGGCTGCGCCGCGCTCGCGAAACTCTTGCAGCGGGAGGTCTCCTGCGGATTCGAGTTGCAGGAAGACCGGTGGGAGAGGGCGCCGATCGGAGAGAGCCTCCAATGCCTCGAGCGCTTGTTTCGAATTCTCGCAGGCGAGCAGCAACGCATCGAAATCCCCGAGCGGAAGCGCGCGTGCCCCCGCGACGTCGCGTTCCCAGGCGATTTCGAGCGTCGGGCAGTCGGCCGCCAACGCGACAGCCAGCCGCTCGTCACCAATCCAGACAATCGATCGAATCGAATCCACCGCAGCCTCCGTCTCCCTCGGCGCGCCGTATGAGCAATTCGCGTGCCAGCAATCGGGGGCGCGGGCGTTCGCCTGGTGTCGCGAGAGCGGCTTTACCGGTCGAAAACGGCGGATTCCACCGGCGGCGAGAGGCGCTCTCGAAACCTGAACCGTGAGTGAAAGGGCCGGAGTGTGCGTCGATCTCGCGTCCTCTGCGCTTCGCGACGGTGCTGTGGGACGGGGTGCTGGTTCTCCACACCGACATGTTGGGCCGGCGTCGACGCGCCCCGCGAGAAATTGGACGGGGTTAACGACTTAACAGGCATGACGCGATGAATCGCGCTGTTATATTCTCAACGGTCGCTTTAGGGCACCAACGCCCAGGAGAGCAGTGGAAATGGCAAAAGAACCGATTCGAATGAAATATTTCGTGAACAATGAGTTTCGCGAATCAGAAACCAAGAGCTACATGGAATGCTTCGACCCCTCGACCGGCGAGGTGACCCACCTGGCACCCCAGTGCACCCAGAGAGAGGTGGAATCGGCGATCGAAGCGGCAAAAGCGGCGTTTCCCGCATGGGCCGATACACCGCCCAACCAGAGAATCCAGGTTCTATTCAAGCTGAAGATGTTGCTCGACAAGCATCTCGATGAGCTGACCCACATCGTGGCTTCTTCCGAGGGGAAGAAATGGGAAGAGGCCATGGGTGACGTGCTCAAGGTCACTGAAGTCGTCGAATATGCATGCGCGATCCCCCACCTCATGAAGGGCGATTCGATCATGAATATTTCGCGCGGTTATGACACGGTCCTGTACAACCACCCGCTGGGTGTTTTCGGCGGAATCGCGCCCTGGAATTTCCCTTCCATGATCCCGATGGGCTGGATGGCGCCCCTGTGCATCGCAACTGGAAATACGTTCGTGCTGAAAGCCGCGAGCTTCGTTCCCCAGGCTGCCATGCGCATCGCGGAGCTGTGGGTCGAGGCCGGGCTTCCGCCCGGAGTTCTGAACATCGTTACTGCGGGCAGGAATGAGGCCGAAATCCTGCTCGAGCATCCGGACGTCGTGGGAGTCAGCTTTGTCGGATCCACGAAGATCGGACGTCACATCTATGCGACTGCCGCCGCAAACGGCAAGCGCGTTCAGGCTCTTACCGAAGCCAAGAACCACGCTCTGGTGCTCAGCGACTGCAAGCTCGAGCGAACGGCCATGGGGATCGTGAACGCGTATCTGGGCTGCGCGGGGGCGCGCTGCATGGCGTTGCCCGCAATTGCCGTGGAAGAGAGCATTGCGGACAAGCTGGTTGCCGAGTTGATCAAGATTTCGAAAGGGATCAACCTGGGTCCGGCATACGACAAGTCGACCGGTATGGGGCCGATCGTCAACGCCGGCCATCGCGACTTCATCACCGGCTGGATCGAGACGGGCGTCAGGGAAGGCGCCAAGCTCGTTCTCGACGGTCGCGAGCCCAAGGTTCCTTCCGGATGTGAAAATGGTTTCTTCGTCGGCCCGACGATCTTCGACCATGTCACGGAAGACATGAGCATCGGCCGCGACGAAGTCTTTGGTCCGGTGCTCTGCGTGAAGCGGGTGAAGGGCTTCGAAGAGGGCATCACCATCATGAACAACAGCCGGTTTGCGAACGGGTCTGCGATATACACGCAAAACGGTCACTATGCGAGAGAATTCTCGTATCGCACCCATGCCGGCATGGTCGGGATCAACGTGGGCATTCCCGTGCCGATTGGAATCTTCGGATTCACGGGGCACAAGGATTCGTTCTTCGGCGATTTGCACACGATGGGAAGGGATGGCATTCGGTTCTTCACCGAGCAGAAGAACGTCACCGCTACCTGGTTCGATGAGACGGGCGACAAATCTGCTGCGGGAGTCGATACCTGGGATGGAACGATGAGTTCCATGCCCAGCGACGACAAGTAGCCGGGAATTCGTCGCCAAAGGCGAAGGCAGGATGGGCGGCGGCAACGCGCCGCCGCCCATCGCGCGATCGAGACCGCACGAGCGGGGGCTGCCGTGCGGTTTGCGGCTACTCCAGCAGCGAAACCAGATCGAACAGCGAAATGATTCCCGCAATTTCCAGCCGATCCTCGCTGCCGGGAGACGCGACCAGAACGCGGTGGATTCGATGCTTGCGGATCAGCGCCGCGACCTCATTGATCGGGCTGTCTGGCGCGACGCAGATCGGATCCCGCGTCATCACTTCGCTGACGGGGATTTCCGACAGCCCTTCTCTCAAATGGTCCAGATCGATGCTGAGGCTCGCGTAGCCCGCGGACTCGCAGAAGTAGTCCGCGACGGTGCGGCTCACGTCGTGGTCTTCGTCCTCGGCCCGAATGAGATCGCGAATGCTCACGACACCGACGAGCCGCCCGTCTTCGTTGACGACCGGTGCGCCGGTGATGTCGTGGCGCACGAAGAACTGATGCGCTTCGAGAAGGCTGTCGCTTTCGTTGAGTGCGAGTACTTCGGTTTGCATCACATCGCGTGCCGTGGCGGTCATCGTCGAGCTCCCCTTGATCCCCACGATCCGGTGGGGCATCGCTGACCCATCCGTCATTTGGAGAGGGGCAGTGTGCCAATCTCAGCTTGCCGTGCAAGGGATGCCCGCGCCGCGTCCGATCCGAGCCGCCACTCGGATCGCGATCGGGTGGGGTGCGGTGCCCTGCGCAGTGCTGCGGGCGATCCCGCCCATTGCCGATCGGGGGTTCGAGCTCGGCATCCGCTCGGGAAGTGCTCGCTATGGGTCGACACTGGGGACGACGATGGCCGCGCTGTCCCGCGAGCGGGATGGTTCGAGGAGCGCGGGCGCGAAATCCTGGTATTTTCAGCCGGTCGTCATTTTACTCGCCAACCGGGAGAACTTCGTTACCGCGGCGCAATGGATTAGAAGCGACATGCATACCGATGATTCGAGGCGAGATCGGCGTCCGCGCGCGAACGTTCAGCACGGCGCGATGGAGTACACGACTCCGCCCACCGATCTCGACGCAGTGCGGCTGTATCGCCTGGGTCGGATTCGAGAGCAGCTGAAGCGGCGCGACTACGTCGGCATCCTGCTGTTCGATCCGATTGCCACGCGTTACGCCACGGACAGCACCAACATGCAGGTCTGGTGCACCCACTACGAGACCCGCTGTGTATTGGTGATGACGGATGGTCCGGTGGTTCTGTTCGACTACGCCAAACACCCGTTTCTGGCCGAGGGCCTGCCCACGATCGACGAGTATCGGGTGATGGACGTCTTCTACTATTTTGCGGCGGGACCGAAATCCGAACAGTGGGCGACCCGATTCGGCGAACAGATTGACGAGGTCGTCAGTCGGCACGGTGGCAGCAACCGCCGCCTCGCCGTGGATCGATTGTCCCATCTGGGGGTCGATGCGCTCCGCTCGCACGGCCTCGAGATCTTCGACGGGCAGGAGGTGACGGAGATCGCCCGTTCGATCAAATCGGCTGGTGAAGTGATTCTGATGAAGGCGGCGATCGACGCCTGCCAGGAGGGCATGGCGGCAATGCAGAACGCGTTGCGGCCGGGGATTACCGAAAACGAACTCTGGTCTCTGCTGCAACAGGTCAACATCGCCCGCGGTGGCGAATGGATCGAAACCCGCTTGCTGACATCCGGCCATCGGACCAACCCCTGGTTTCACGAGTGTTCGATGCGCGCAATCGAAGAGGGGGACATGGTCTGTTTCGACACGGACCTGATCGGGCCCTACGGCTATTGTGCCGACATTTCGCGGGCCTGGGTCTGCGGCGACAAGCCCACCGACGAGCAGAAGCGGCTCTACACCCACGCCTACGAGCAGGTCCAACACGACATCGATCTGTTGAAGCCGGGGATGACCTTCAAGGAGGTGTCGGACGCCTCGTGGCCGATTCCCGCGGAGTTCAACGCCAACCGCTACGGCTGCATGGTGCACGGCGTCGGGCTGGCCGACGAGTGGCCCAGCATCGTCTATCCGCAGGACTGGGATGGCTACGGATACGACGGGGTGATCGAGCCCAACATGATTCTCAGCGTCGAATCCTACATCGGAAGCGAGAACGGCAAAGAAGGCGTGAAGCTGGAAGAGATGATCCTGATTACAGAAAACGGTGTCGAGCGCCTGTCCACCTATCCGTTCGAGGAGCATCTGCTCCGCTAGCGGCTACTCGGCAAGCCACCGGCGCGATGCGAAGGCCGGTCGCGCGATGGCGACCGGCAATCGGAGGATGCGATGCGCTGCGCTCTCGAGAATTTCGTTGCGGTTCTGATCCTATCGATCCCGGTGGGGGCCTGGGGAGGCGTTGCAGCGGCCGCCGAACCCTCTCCGCCAGAATACGAGATGACGCGGCGGGAGGCGTGGATCCCGATGCCGGACGGCGTGCGGCTGTCGGCGGACCTCTTCCTGCCGCAGGGCGGCAAGGCCGGGCAGCGATTCCCGGTGCTGCTGGAATATCTCCCGTACCGCAAGGTCGAAGACCGCGGCCGAAATCACGCGCTCTATTCGTACTTCGTTCGCCGCGGCTACGCGGTCGCGCGCGTCGACATCCGCGGAACCGGCAGCAGCGAGGGAACGCTCGTCGAGTACGAGTACTCCGAGCAGGAGCAGCGCGACGCCGAAAGCGCAATCGACTGGCTCTCGAAGCAGCCCTTTTCGACGGGTGACGTCGGGATGTTCGGCATCTCCTGGGGTGGCTTCAACTCCATCCACCTCGCGATGCGGCGGCCGCCCGCCCTCAAGGCCATCGTCGCGATCATGGCCACGGACGATCTATTCCAGGACGACGTCCACTACATCGACGGCCAACTCTGCATCGACACCTACGAGATCGCCCAGGACCTCGAGAACTCGCTGCCCGCTGCGCCGGATTTCATCATCGACGAGGCCTACTTCGTGGAGCGTTTCGAGACGACACCCTGGCTGCTGAACTTCAAGCGGCAGCAGCGCGACGGGCCGTTCTGGAACCGATCTTCGCTCAACGAGCGCTACGACGCGATCGAGATCCCGACCTTCGTCATCAGCGGTTGGTATGACCAATATCCCGACAGTCTGCTGCGCATGATCGAGCACCTGAAGGTGCCGAAGAAGGCGATCATCGGACCCTGGGCGCACGCGCTGCCCCACAACGGTTACCCGAAGCCGCACATCGAGTGGCGCAACGAGGCGGTTCGCTGGTTCGATCACTGGCTCAAGGGTCGCGACACGGGGATCGTGGACGAGCCGAGCTTCGCGGTCTTCGTCCGCGATTGGCACCCGCCGGATCCCGGGTTGGAGGAAGTGCCCGGACAGTGGCGCTTCGAAGAGGGCTGGCCGCTCGCTCGCGCGCGCACGCGGAAGCTGTACCCGCAACCGGACCGCTCTCTCGGCGACGCGGCTTCCGAGAGCGGCACCCACGAACTGAAATACGTCCCGACCGTCGGCGTCGAAAATGGCCTCTGGTCCGGGGAGATCGTGCTGGACCAGAGACCGATCGACAGCTACAGCCTCGTCTACGACACGGACCCGCTCGAGGAGGATCTCGAAATCCTGGGCATGCCTCGGGTGACGCTCAACGCATCTGCCGACGCCCCGATGGCGCGCTGGTTCGTGCGCCTCTCGGATGTCGCGCCCGACGGCACGGTGACCCAGACCTCGTGGGCGGGCTTCAACGGGGCGCAGCGCAATTCGGCCGAGAATCCGGAACCGATGGAACCGGGTCGGATCTACCCGATGGAGATCGAGTTGCGCTTCACCTCCTGGATCTTTCCGAAGGGGCATCGCATCCGGCTCTCGATCAACAACGCCCAGTGGCCGATGATCTGGCCGAGCCCCGATCCGATGACGACGCACCTGAAGCTCGGCGGAAACAATCCCACGCGCGTCGAGCTCCCGGTCGTGCCCTACGAAGATCGCCCCGCGCCGAACTTCCTGCCGCCTGCGGAAGACCCGAAGCTGGCCGGCCATCGCAGCGTCATCGATGTCACGGCTTCGGGATACAGCGAAGTCACGACGATCGAACGGGACGTGCCGCGCGCGGCGACGAAGGTGGTGGCAAGGAACGCGGGCAGGAACGAATTTCCCTGGGGATCGATCAGCCAGGACGACGAGATCGTCTACGAGGCGCAGGACGCGCACCCCGAAGCCGCGTCGGTTACGAGCGAGATGAAGCGGGCCGTGCAGGTCGGTGGCCGGAACCTGGTCTGGCAGGGCGTCCTCGACTTCCGAAGCGACCGTGAGAATTTCTACTACACCTACACGAGACGCCTGTTCGAGGAAGATCGGAAGATTCGGGAGAAGACCTGGAAGGAGACCATTCCCCGAGACTTCCAGTGAGCATCCGGTACGCGCTGCGGATTTCGCGACAGGCAGTCATTCCGCTTGTTGATCCGTCGTCATCGAGAGTTACGCGGTCGACGGGGATGCGTCCGCTGCACGGCAACCCCGGTTTGCGAGGGTCGGTTGCCTGGGAGCGGTAGCGAGAGGCCCACTCGCTCCAACCCCATGTCGCTCGCAGGCCTCTCGCTACCGCTCCCCAGTGACGCTCGTGGCGGAAGAGGGCCTTCGGCGCGGTGGTTTTCTTTCACGCGCCGGCAAGTGGCTACGCCGGGGGCCGGGACGGGAGAGCTGCGAGCGACATGGGGTTGGAGCGAGTAGCTCTCCCGTCCCGGCCCCCGAGCAAGGCGTCACTCAAATCTCTGGCACGCAGCGATCGCGAGTCGAGCGAACCTAGCCGCGCAGCTCCAGCAGCGACTCCCGCACGATGTCGAGCGCCTCGTTGACGAGTTCGTCGCTCGACGTGAGCGGCGGCAGGAAGCGCACCACGTTGCCGCGGATCCCGCACGAGAGCAGGATCAGCCCGTTGGTGGCGGCCTTCTGCACGAGGGCCTTGGTGAGCTCGGCGTCGGGCGCGCGCGTCTTGCGGTCGGTCACGAGTTCGATCGCGGCCATCGCACCCAGGTGGCGGATGTCGCCGATGCACGCCCCGGCGGGTTCTTCGGACAGCGACTTGGCCCGCTTGGAGATCAGGTCGCCGATTCGCAATGCGCGCTCGGCGAGCTTCTCCTCTTCGACCACGCCGATCGCGGCGAGTGCGGCCGCGCACGAAAGCGGCGAACCCGCATAGGTACCGCCGAGGCCGCCCGGGGGCGGTCCGTCCATGATTTGGGCTTTGCCGGTGACCGCCGAGAGCGGGAAGCCGCCCGCGAGGCTCTTGGCCGTCGTCATCAGGTCGGCTTCGACGTCCGCGTACTCGGACGCGAACATGCGTCCCGTGCGCCCGAAGCCCGTCTGGATTTCGTCGATGATCATGACGATGCCGTGCTGGTCACAGACGCGTCGGAGCGCTTGCAGGAACTCGGGCGGGGCCGGGTAGAAGCCGCCTTCGCCCAGCACGGGCTCGATGATGATCGCGGCCACGCGCGCGGGATCGATATCGCTCGCAAACAGGCGGTCGAGCGCCGCGAGTGCGGCGTCGACGCTGATCCCGAGGTACTCGATCGGGTAGGGGGCGTGGAAGACCTCCGGGGAGAGGGGGCCGAAGCCCGCCTTGTAGGGGAAGACCTTGCCGGTGAGGGCGAGCGCGAAGAGCGTGCGCCCGTGGAAACCGCCACTGAATGCGATCACTCCGGAGCGCCCGGTGTGGGCGCGGGCGATCTTGACCGCATTCTCGACCGCCTCGGCGCCCGACGAGAGCAGCAGCGTCTTCTTGGGCGTATCGCCGGGGACGAGCGCGTTCAGCCGCTCGGCGACCTGGACGTAGCGCTCGTAGGGCGTCACCTGGAAACACACGTGGCTCATATTCTCGAGCTCGGCGGTAACGGCCGCCTTCACCTTCGGGTGCAGGTGACCTGTATTCAGGACCGCGATGCCGGCCGCGAAATCGATGTATCGCTTGCCCTCCACATCCCAGAGTTCCGCGTTCGCTGCGCGCTCGCAGAAGACCGAATGCATGGTTCCGAGGCCTGCGGGGATGGCGGCCTGGCGGCGCTTCAACAGTTCCGAGTTGCTCGACATGATGGCTGCTCCGTGTCGGCCGGGGCTCGTCGCCGGCCTTGATGGTCGCGCGTTTGGGCCGGAGTCGGTTTCCAGCCGGTATGGACGATCGGGCCTGAGATTGAATCGCGCTGGTTTCCGGTCGTCAAGCGCGAAGGGATGCGATCCCGGGTCCGGCCGGCGGCCGCAATCGGGCGGGCGGGATCGAGCCTCCCACGCGAGGTCTGGATTCGCCGGAATTTTCGGTTCCAGTCCGATCCGAATTCTCTACGGGTGCGCGATTGCTGCCAGCTCCCACGCCGCGCTCGATGCACCGGCAGGAAATCTCAACATTTGGCCCCGTAGAGACGATGGATTCGGAGGCAGAACCATAGGCAAGTGGCGTGGCAGAGGGAGTTTTTCGAATGAGCAAGCGGTCGGAAGCGAGCGAAAACCCCATCGAAGAACTGAAGCGGCGCAACGCGGATCTCGAGGTGCTGTACGAGACCGTCAGGGACCTCAGCTCCACGCTCTCTGTCGAGCGCGTTTTGCAGCGCCTTCTCGATCGCACCCTTCAGCATCTCGAGGCCGAGATCGGATCGATCCTGCTGCTCGGCGACGACGATCAGCTGCGCGTGATGGTGTCCCAGGGGCTTCCTCCCGACGTCGTCGAGCGCACGGAGATGAAGATCGGCGAGGGCATTTCGGGTCACGTTGCGCTGCACGGGCAGCCGCTGATCGTCGAAGATGTCGAGGCGCACCCCACGTTTCGCCGCCGCAATCGCGAGCGCTACTACACGGCGACGCTGATTTCAGCTCCGCTGGTTCGCAACGGCGTGCTGCTCGGCGTGATCAACATCAACAACAAGAGCAACCGGGAGCCCTTCCAACCGCACGACCTCCGCCTGCTCGAAGCGATCGCCGCGCACGCTTCGGTGGCGCTCGGGAATGCCCGAAAATACGAAGATACGTTGCGCCTGTCGCAGATCGACGGGCTCACCGGGCTCGCCAATCACGGCCACTTCTACAAGACGCTCGAGCGCGAGATCGAGCGCGCCAGGCGCTACGAGCGCGGTCTTGCGCTCGCGATGATCGACATCGATCACTTCAAGCAGTACAACGATCGCAACGGTCACCGCGCGGGCGATCAGGCCCTGGTCGCGGTGGCGAGGATCATCGGCGACCGTTCGCGCACCCACGACGTCGTGGCGCGCTATGGGGGCGAGGAGTTCGCGATCATCCTGCCGGAGACCGAAATCGAGGGCGCGCACGCCTTCGGCGACAAATTGCGGACCGCCGTCGAGGGGGTTTCGCTTGACGGTGAGGACCCCCTCACCGTCAGTGTCGGGGTGGCTGCATTCGGGATGAACATCAGCGCGACCAGCCAGCTGGTGGACGCCGCAGACGCGGAGCTCTATCGCGCCAAGTCCCTGGGCCGCAACCGCACCTGCTCACCCGGCTCTTCCTGAGCCCCCTGCTCCGGTCGACGCGCGGCCTCGGCCGCCCCTGATCGGATTTCGGAAGATCGCCGAATCCGGCTAGACTCGCGTCCAGTCGATTTTTCGGAGGGCGCGCGGTGGTCGAGTTCAACCAATCAGCAATTTCGCGCCGAGAGTTCCTGTGCGGCGCCGCAGCGCTATCGGGTGTGGCCCTGCTGCCCGCGAGCGTCGCGTGGCCGAGTGACGCGAAGTTTCAGCTCTCGAATGACGCGCAGGCGGCAATCGCCAAGAGCCAACTGATCTACATCACGCCGATCAAGAGCGACGGCGGCGAGAGCGCCTGCCACGGGGAGGTCTGGTTCTACGCGGACGGCGAGGACCTGCTGGTCGTGACCAAGCGGGAACTCTGGCGCTCGCAGGCGGTGAAGCGGGGGCTCGATCGCGCGCGAATCTGGGTGGGTGATTTCGGCGTCTGGAAGCGCTCGAAGGGCGCGTTCCGCGAGGGGCCCACCTTTCTCGCCCAGGTCGCGCACATCTCGACCGACGCCGACGCGGTGGCGCGCACATTGAAGGCGATGGCGGTCAAATACGCCGACGAGGGCTGGAGCACCTATGGTCCGCTGTTCAAAGAGGGCCTCGCAGATGGAAGCCGCGTGCTGCTGCGCTATCGGCCCGCAGCCGCCTAGCGGCACGCAGAGGTCGTTGGCATGACTGAGAGCGACGCCCCGTCGGTGCAGTTGAAGGCGCCCCCCGCGCTCGATGCGGTGGTGCGGCCTCCCGGCTCCAAGAGTCTCACGAATCGAGCCCTGCTGCTCGCCGCGCTCGCGCGGGGCCGCACGCAGCTTTCCGGCCTGCTGATCGCCGACGACACGCGGCGCATGCGCACGTGCATGGAGCGCCTCGGAGTCTCGATTCGAGAGGCGGATCCGACGACACTCGACGTCGACGGCTGCGGGGGGGCGTTTGCGCCACCGAGCGGCGACGGGCCGCTGTTCGCGGGGTCCGCCGGAACGGTCGCGCGCTTTCTCACCGCGGTGCTCGCCGCGAAGCCGGGCCGGGCGACGGCTGCGGTCGAACTCGACGCTTCCCCTCAGATGCGGGCGCGCCCGATGGGACAACTGCTCGATGCACTGCGCGAGCAGGGTGCGGACATCCGCTGTCTCGGCGAGGAGGGGTATCTGCCCATCGCGATCGGCCCGCACTCGTCGCTTCGCGGTGGCGACTTGGCATTTTCGCGCCCCGCTTCTTCACAGATCGTCTCCGCGATGCTGCTGGCCGCGAGCCTTTCCGAAAAGCCGACGCGCGTGGTCCTTCGCGAGGGCACTCCCGCACAGCCCTATGTGGACATGACGATTCGCGTGCTGGAGCACTTTGGCGGTCGCGTGGGCTGGGAGTGCGGCGAAGTGATCTCCGTCGAGCCGCGCGCGCTGGTGGCGCGGGACTATGTGGTCGAGCCGGACGCCTCGTCGGCGAGCTACTTCCTCGCGCTGGCCGCGATTCACGGCGGAGAGGTGACGATCCGAGACCTCGGATCCCATAGCCTCCAGGGGGATGCCGGTTTCTACCGCGTACTCGCAAAGATGGGCGCGGATGTCGAGCAGACCGAGACGACCACGCGGGTTCGCAGCCGCGGCCGGCTGCGCG
Organism: Deltaproteobacteria bacterium; assembly: GCA_019313245.1. Classification (GTDB taxonomy): domain Bacteria; phylum Myxococcota_A; class UBA9160; order UBA9160; family SMWR01; genus JACZVU01. The sequence goes on along the minus strand of JAFDBP010000056.1, from coordinate 32,720 downwards.
GGGTGGAGATCGACATGGGAGAGATGCCGGACATGACGCTCACGCTGGCCGTGGCGGCGCTCTTCGCCGAGGGAAGTACGTCGATCAGCGGTGTCGAGGTGTTGAGGCACCACGAAACCGACCGGCTCGCGGCGGCGACCTGCGAACTTCGCAAGCTCGGCGCGACGGTCGAAGAGCGCGCCGACGGGTTGCTGATCGATCCGCCGCGCGGGGGGTTGAAAACCGGCGTTTCGATCGACACCTATGACGATCACCGCATGGCGATGGCCTTTGCGACGGTGGGCGATGTCGCCATTCGAAATCCGGGCTGCGTGGCGAAGACCTTTCCGGATTATTTCGCGGAACTCGAGCGGCTCGGAATGGTCGTGGCCGAGTAGGTGCGCGTCGGTTCGTGAGCGGGCGCGGGCATCGCAAATTGGGGCGACATGTCGTTTGAGTGGCAACCCGGACAACTGCTGTTCGCGGGTTTCGAGGGGCTCGAGCTGCCCGACGACCTCGCGCGCCTGATCGCCGCGGGGCGCGTCGGCGGGGTGGTTCTGTTCGCGCGCAATGTCGGCGATCCCGACCAGCTCAAAAGCCTGAACGCGGCACTTCACGCCTGCGCGCCCGCGGCTGCGCCGCTGCTGATCGCGATCGATCAAGAGGGCGGGCGGATTCAGCGACTGAGAGGCCCGTGGACGCAGTGGCCGCCGATGCAAAGGCTGGGTGAGGCCAACGATCTTGAAATGACGGCGGCGGTCGCGCGAGCGCTCGCGGTCGAGTTGTCGCACCTCGGGATTGGCCTCGATTTTGCTCCGTGCGTCGACGTCGACACCAACCCCGCGAATCCGATCATCGGGGACCGCAGCTTCGGCCGCGAGCCCGCGCGCGTGGCCGCCCACGCGGCCGCATTCATTCGCGCCATGCAGGGCGCCGGCGTCGCCGCTTGCGCGAAGCACTTCCCGGGCCACGGCGATACCGCCTGCGACAGCCACCTCGAGTTGCCGCGCCTCGAGCACGACCTCGCGCGCCTGCACGCGGTGGAGCTGCCGCCGTTCTGCTCTGCGATCGAGGCCGGCGTCGCGAGCATCATGACGGCCCACGTGCTGTTCCCGAGCCTCGACGCGAAGCGTCCCGCCACCCTGTCGCCCGACGTGATGGCGATCCTGCGGGAAGAGCTCGCCTACGACGGCGTGGTCTTTTCAGACGATCTCGAAATGAAGGCGGTCGCCGATCACCACGGCCCGAAAGCGCTGGTCGCCGGTTGTCTGGAGGCCGGGGTGGATTCGCTGCTGGTCTGCCGGGACCCCGCGCTCCGCGAAGAGGTGCTTCGCGGGCTGGAGCGCGCGCCCGATGCGAGGCTCGAGCACCCGCTGCGGCGCATGATCGAACTCAAGCGCGGCTTCGCGGGCCCGTGCGCACCGCTCGAGAACTCCGACGGGGGGGCGCTCGAGCCTCCCTACGCCGACCATCGGGCCCTCGCCGACCGCTTCGCGTAGGGGTCGACGATGCGACTGGAACTGATCGAGCAACTCGACGATCCGCGGATTTCGATCTATCGCAACGTCAAGGACTCGGCGCTGCGCGACGCCCGCGGTCTGTTCGTGGTCGAGAGCCGCCTCTGCGTGCAGCGTCTGATCTCGGCTTCGGAATATCCGGTCTGCTCCGTTCTGGTGACCGAGACGGCGCTCGGGGCGCTCCGAGATGTATTTCAACAGCTCGGAGAAACGACACCAATCTACGTTGCAAGTTCAGCTCTGCTCGAAAAACTGGTCGGATACAACCTCCACCGCGGTTGTATCGCGCTCGCGCGGCGCGGCGCCGAGCGTTCATTGGAGGAGATTCTGGAGTCGCAACCCCGTTTGTTGGTCGGGTTGGAACAGGTCGCGAATCCCGAAAATGTCGGCAACGTGTTTCGCAACGCGATGGGATTTGGCGCCGACGCCGTCTTGCTCTCGCGGGGCTGCGCGGACCCCCTCTATCGAAAGGCCGTGCGCGTTTCGATGGGGGGGACGCTGCTGACGCCGTTTGCCCGGCTCAACGGCTGGCCCGCTGCGATCGATCGGCTTCGGGCAGCGGGCTTCGCGACCGCGGCGCTGTCGACTGGGGCCGGCGCAATCGATCTCGCCGCCTTCGGAGGGCAGGCCGCGGTCGAGCGGCGGATCGCCCTCGTCCTCGGTGCGGAATCCGAGGGTCTCGACGAGGCGACCCTCGCGGCCGTCGATTGGCGGCTGAAGATCCCGATGGCGCACGGCGTGGATTCCCTCAACGTCGCGACGGCCGCCGGGATCGCACTGCACCACTGTTTTCGGCTGCTGCAATCGGCGGGAGACCGACTCGTCGAGCGGCTGGCTCCCGCGACCGAAGTGTTCGAGCGAAACTGACACCGCGGCTCCGAGAGCGCCCGAGAACCCCGAGTTCGCCGCTCTCGTCAGCCGCATAGCGATTACTCACGGGGTCAAGTCCGCGATTCGAGCAGACGATGTGTATTGGCGGAACACCGGTTTTCCGCGCGGGGAGTCGGGTACCAGGGGCATTTCGATGATCGAAGAACTGGTACAGGAAGCGGGTGCGCTGATCGTATTCCTGGCCGGGATTTCCTATGTCGCTGTAGGAATCTACCTACTTCAGACCGCAGCGCGCGAAAATGGCGGTCCGAGCTTCTTTCTCGGCTGGGCGCTGCTCTGTAACGGAATCTCCTTCGGGCTGTCCGAAATTGGTTTCGTCGCGGATACCGAGCAGCTGATCGAGCCGCTCACCTTCGCTTCGCGGGTCTGCTCGGCGGCCTGCTCCGTTTCGATCGCGCTGTTTGCGTGGAGGGTCTTTCGCCGCCAGTCGCGTTGGGGCGGCGCCGCGGTAGGGCTCATTTTCGGACTGATCGCGAGCGGGCTAACGATTTCAGCGCTGGAGGGTGACTGGGAGGGCTACTCGCCGTTGTCTTCCAGGGGCTTCTGGTTCGAGTGGGTGGGCAGCACGGCGCCGTTCCTGTGGTTGGCGTCCGAGTCCATCCGGGAGTATTTGATTTCTCGACGTCGGATTCCGCTCGGTTTGATCGACCCGGTCATCTGCAATCGGTATTTCCTGATCGGCTTCTACGCGAGCCTCGCTTCGCTTACCTACGTCATCTACATCCCGATGTACATCGTCTACGAACTCCACGGTGTGTGGTCGGGCTGGCTCGATCTCTCACTCGGTGTGGTCGAAGTCGTCTCGGTGATGGCGCTGGCGCTCGCATTTTCCACGCCGCGCTTCTACCGGAAGTGGCTCAACGCTTCAGGGTCCGAATCGGCGAACCGCTAGCAGCCGAACTCGCCGATGCGGGGTCCAAGCGCGCGGGCGGGATACGCGTTCTCAGCTTCGCAGGCCCGAAATCCCGACTGGTGGCTATCCTGTTTCATCGCTCAGGCTCCGCGCGACAGTCGGGGGTGCGCCGGACGAAGTCGCGTTCGAAAGCTACGCTTCGGCTGGATGCGGCGACTCCGAAGCGGGCGCGCGAAGCCGCCCGCCGCCGTGCAGCGACGAGAGGCACGCATGCCCGATCTCGATTTCAGGGCCGTGAGCGGCGTGGATCAGCCGATTCCGGCCGGCTGGCTCACCCTCTGCCACGCGTGTGATCTCCCGAGTCGGGTCGGAGATGTGCCCGAGGGCGGTAGCGCTCGCTGTCCGCGCTGTGGAACCGTGCTCTATCGCAGAATTCGGGACAGCCTCGATCGAACGCTCGCGCTCGCCGTGGCGGGCATGTTCTTGTTCATCGCGGCCAACGTGTTTCCATTTCTCGCCTTCAAGATGCAGGGGAACGTCACCCACACCACGCTCTCGACGGGCGTGCGCGCTCTCTTCGAGCAGGGTACGCCGATCGTGGCATCGTTGGTCCTGCTGACGACGATCGTCGCGCCGCTGTTGCAGATCTGTTCGCTGATCTACGTGCTGGCACCTCTGCGTGCGGGGATCCGGGTACCCGGGCAGACGCGCGTGTTTCGGCTGCTGCGTGCGGTGCAGCCCTGGAGCATGATGGAGGTCTTCATCATCGGGATCCTGGTTTCGCTGGTGAAGCTGGTGGGCATGGCGCAGATCGTGCCCGGGATTGCGCTCTGGTCCTTCGCGCTGCTGATCCCCGTGCTCGCGTTTGCGACATCATCGCTCGACGCCGAGTGGGTCTGGCGCCGGGTGGGACTCGCCCGATGATTCCGATTTCCGCGCACTCTGGAGTTGAAAATCTAGCGAGTTGTCACGACTGCGGCTTCGTCGTTGCGCTCGAAGGCGCTGGACATCACGCGCAGGCGCTCTGCCCGCGCTGCCGAGCTGCCGTTCACCAGCGCAAACCCGACAGCATCAACCGAACCTGGGCGCTCGTGATCACGGCGGCGATGCTCTACGTGCCGGCCAACATCTTTCCGGTGATGCGGGTGATCTCGATGGGCAAGGCGCAGGAAGACACGATCATCAGCGGCGCCGTCTACCTGCTCGTTCACGGGATGTGGCCGCTCGCATTGATCGTGTTTTTCGCGAGCGTCGTGGTTCCGCTGCTGAAGCTGATCGCGTTGAGTTTTCTGCTGATTTCCGTTCAAAGAGGATCGAATTGGCGGCCCGTGGAGCGGACCAAGCTCTATCACGTCGTCGAGGCCGTGGGGCGCTGGTCGATGACCGATATCTACGTAGTCACGATCCTGGTGGCTCTGGTCAGCCTCGGAAATCTAGCCACGATCGAAGCCGGCATCGGTGCCGTATACTTCGCGGGCGTGGTCGTCGTGACGATGCTCGCGGCGGAGAGTTTCGATCCGAGATTGATCTGGGATCGCGTGAGGGAGTCCAATGGCTGAAGGTAAAGAAGACTCGGACGGCGCGAACGCGGCTTCGTCTGGCGGCGTCCGCGACGCCGTTGTCGAGCAGCGCAGCCGGATCTCGCTGGTCTGGGTCATCCCGATCGTCGCGGCGCTGGTCGGCGCCTGGCTGACCTACCACACGTTTTCTCAGCGCGGCCCCGCGGTGACGATCAGCTTCGAGAGCGCCGAGGGGCTCGAAGCCGGCAAGACCAAGGTGAAATACAAGGACGTGGAGGTCGGTGCCGTCGAGTCGATCGAACTCTCGGAGGATCTGTCCCACGTCATCGTCACTGCGCGGTTGGTGAAGCCGGCCAGACGTTACCTCCGCGAGAGCACCCGCTTCTGGGTGGTGCGCGCCCAGGTGAGTGCGGGGCGCGTGTCCGGGCTCAGTACGCTCTTTTCGGGCGCCTACATCGGAATCGACCCAGCCTTCGACGGTGAAAGCCGGCGGGCCTTCGAAGGTCTGAACGCTCCGCCCGTGGTTACCTCCGACGAGGCCGGGACCCTGTTTACGCTGCGCTCGACCGACATCATCTCGATCGAGGTCGGCGCGCCCGTGTATTTCCACACGATCAAGGTCGGGCAGGTGGCGAATTACGAATTGGATGAGAGCGGTAAGTTCGTCACCGTGACGGTCTTCATCCAAGCGCCTAATGACAAGCGCGTCGGACCCAATACCCAATTCTGGAACGTGAGTGGGATCGACGTATCTCTGAGTGCGGAAGGTGTCGAGGTCGACACGGTATCGCTCACGTCACTTCTGATCGGTGGTATCGCGTTCGACACGCCGAGCCACCTCGAAACGGATGGGCCTGTCGCAGAGGGGACGGTCTTCAACCTCTACAAGAATCGGCGCGCCACCACAGAACCGGTTCTGGGCCAGGGCAATCGGTTTCTGCTGGAATTCGAGCAGTCGGTGGCCGGCCTCTCGAAGGGGGCGCCGGTCCAGTTTCGGGGGATCAAGATCGGCCAGGTGCTCGACGTCAAGCTCGTCTTCGACCTGGAGTCGGCAACTCCGCGCGTTCCCGTGTTGATCGAAACCCACCCCGAGTTGATCCAGGTCACGGGGAGGGAAGTGGGCACGCCGATCGAGCGCTGGCAGAAGATGGTAGAGCGCGGAATGCGCGCACAACTCCAGACTGGAAATCTGATCACGGGTCAGCTGCTCGTCAGTCTCGACTTCTTCCCCGATGCTCCGCCCGCGGCGATCGATTGGAGTGGCCCGGTGCCCCAGCTCCCGACGATCCCGAGCCCGATCGAAGAACTCAAGGCGGGACTGACGCAGTTCGTGAAGCGCCTGTCGAGCATGCCGCTGGAGCAGATCGGTGCGAATCTGAATCAGACGCTGAGGGAGCTGAGGGCGTTGAGTGGGTCATTGAACGAGGAGATGATGCCTTCGCTCATCGCCACGCTCGACGAAGCCCAGCGCACGCTCGCGTCGGCAGATTCGCTGATTGCGCCAGATTCAGATGCGAGCGTCGAACTCAAGCGGTTGTTGTTCGAGCTGGCGGAGGCCGCCCAGGCCATCCGGCGGCTCGCAGTGCAACTCGAGGAGCATCCCGAGTCGCTCATTCGGGGTAAGAAGGGGGCCGAACAATGACACTGCTCCGACGTGCGGCGAGCAGCAGGATGGCGGCGATCGCCGCCGCGAGCCTCGCGCTGAGCTGTTTGGGTAGCAGCCCGAACGTGAGCCTCTACACGATGAACGCGGTTACCGATTCTCCGATCGCAGGCGACCCCGATGGCGTCGCGATCGGCGTGGGGCCGATCCGCGTTCCGCGCTACCTCGATCGGCCCCAGTGGGTGACGCGGTCGGCGGGATCGACTTCGAGGCTCGAAGTCAACGACTTCCGTCGCTGGGCGGGAGGGTTCTCGTCCAATGTCTTGAGCGTTCTCGGTGAGAATCTCGGCGCCAAGCTGGGTACACAGCGCGTGGTCGTCTACCCCGTGCAGGCCCCGTTCCCGCTCGACTATCGGATCGCCGTGGATTTCCACGCGTTCGAGGGGATTGGCGGAGAAGCGTTGGAGCTGCGCGCGAACTGGGTAATTCGCGCAGGTAGCGGCGAGGGCGGACCGTGGAGCGGCCAATCCACGATGCGCAGGTCGATCGCTGGGGGTGGGCCGGATGCGCTCGTCGCGGCCCACAACGAGGCCCTGGATCTGCTCGCCGATGCGATCGCAGCGCGAATCGAAAGCCTGCCGAAGATCGACACGGCTAGCGAGGGCTCCGACGGTCAGCCATCGGATTGACGCCGCCTCGCCCGGTTGCTCATCCCTCCGGGATTGCGAGCACCGGGCAGTTCGCGGCGCGCACGACCTGCTCGGTCATGGTTCCCCGCAACCGGTCGATGAATCCGTCGCGCCCGGTGGTGGTCATGACGATCAGTTCGGCGCCTTTCTGTTCGGCGACGCGCAGGATCGCGTCGACGACATCGCCGCTCTCGTAGTGCTTCTCGCTCGTCCAACCCGCCTCGTCCGGAATGTCGACTGCGGGCGCCTTGGCCCGCTCGCCGACGTGGAGCAGGTCGAATACGCCTCCATCGTCGTCCAGCGCGCCTACAAGTGCCCTCGCGAAGTCGATCGCGGGCCGGACGCGGGGCTTGTGGTTGAACGGAATCAGGATCCGATCCAGCGTGACGCGGCCCGTATCCCCATCGACGAACCCGCTGCTGTGGCTCGGCACGAAGAGCGTCATGGCGCGCGTCTTGCGCGCGACCGGTTCCGCGAAAGACGGCTTCAGAAAGCGCGGGAGCCCCTCGCGCCCCTCGCTCGAGAGCACCACGAGCTGCGCCGGGTTCTCTTGCAGATAGCTGGTGACCGTCTTGATCGGATTCGGTCCGTGGCCCGCGATCTTCTCCACCGTCATGCCGAGTTTCGAGATCGCGCGCGCCGAGCTACCCTCGGGCAATTCGCCCCAGCGTTCGAGGGTTTGCCGAACGCCCGGGAAGTCCTTCCAGCTGACCTTGTCGCCGCCGCTGTTGGCGGCGTGGAGGATGGTCAGCTCCGACTGGGCGAGCAGGGCGATCTTGAGCGCGTGCGCGAAGGCGACGAAGCTGGCCTCTGACAAATCGGTCGGGTGGAAGATCGAATTGATCGGAATGGCGATTTGATTACTCGAAGTCACGCGGATGCCTCCGGGCCCGAAAAGTGCAGGGGGTTGCCGATCGCTGCCGCGACTTCGATCGATTCACGGGAAATTCGTCGATCCAATTGGGGTCATTTGCCGCGCGAGGACGCGGGCTCCTCATCGAAGTAGGACCAGGGAAATTCGGGTTCGATGATCGGCACGAAACCGGCGGGCGCTTCGAACGGCGACGAGACGAATTCGTAGGTGCCCACGAGCGCCCGAACGACGATCTTTCCGAGCCCGAAAACGAAGCCGAGCGGTATGCCCGCACCCGCGCCGTGCTCCCGGCTCTGTTCGACCATGTTGCCGGGAATCTCCAGGAAGCAGGTCGTCATCCCCGCCAGTCCGCGCCCGGCTTTTCGAGCTGCCGTGTACTCGACCGCCTGACTCAGGGATGGTGCCAAAAGGGCTGCAACCAGCGCCGTACAAGTCGCGATGCGACGAAGATTCTGCTGCCGCGAGGTCTGACCCGGCCTGCAACCGTGCATGTTCGGACTCCTCTGGTTTGGGCTGTTATCCCACCACGCCTCGGCGATTCGTTCAAGTGCCGATCTCGATTCTTTCGGCCGAGGCCGCAAAAAATACCGATTTCGCGCCCTCTGGACGCACCAGAACCGACATGATCGCAAATTCCCGCCGCCTGTCGCGAATGGGTGCCCAAGCTGCGCTCTTGAATCGGCCGGGCATTTCGTTCTAGCGTCGCCAGGGGACGCTGAGAGAGCGGCGATTTCGAGATGAAGAGCTGGAAGACAAAATTGCGTTCGCTGGCCGACGCGGCCGCCCTCGTCGAGGCGCGGGACACGCTGGGTCTGCCGTTGGCCACGGGGCAGCCGACGGCCCTGCTCCACGCGCTCGGTGAGCGGGAAGACTTCGAAGAGCTGGTCGTATTCAGCGCGCTCCTGAGCGATCTCTTTCGCCTCTTTACCCGGAGCGGTGTTCAGCTGCGCAGCGGATTCTTCGGGCCCGTGGAGCGCGGGCTCCGCGCGGCGGGTCACGACGTGCGATTCGTGCCCGCCGATTTTCGCCGATTCAGCGCAGTCGCGGCTTCGCTGAGCCCCCGGATCGTGGCGACCGCCGCGGCGCCGCCGGATGCCGCGGGGCAGATGAGCCTGTCGCTTCACGCGGGAGCCTCGGTGGACGAATTGCATCGCGCGGGCCGCGATCCCGAGCGGCTGCTCGTCGTCGAAGTGAATCCGGCGCTGCCGCGAACCTTCGGCATCCCGCCCGAATTTCCGCACGCCATCTCTGTCGAAGAGGCGGACGTCATCGTCGAGAGCGATCGCGCCCCGCTCGTTCTGCCCGACCCGCCGAGCACCCCGATCGATCGCAAGATCGCCGGGTACGCGCTGCCCTATATCGCGAGCGGCTCGACGATCCAGGTCGGTATCGGCGGCGTGCCCGGCGAACTCGCCGACCTCCTGGTCGAACGCTCCGGCTCCGACTACGGCATCCACACGGAAATGTTCACGACGGGGCTCATGCGCCTGCACCAGGCGGGGAAGGTCACGAACCACAAGGGGATCTACGACGGTTACTCGATCGCGACGTTCGCAGCCGGCACGCGGGAACTCTACGATTGGCTCGATGGCCGAGAGGAGGTGCGCTTCCTTCCCGTCGATCGCGTGAATGCCCCCGCGATCATCGCGCAGAATCGGCAGTTCGTTTCGATCAACGGCGCGTTGGCTCTGGATCTCTTCGGTCAGATCGCGGCGGATCGCATCGGCGCCCACCAGTATTCCGGCATCGGTGGGCATCTGGACTTCGTATCGGGGGCCGCGTTCTCGGCCGCTGGTCACTCGCTGATTTGCCTGCCCTCGACGGTTGAAATCGATGGCAGGCGGCGCTCGCGGATCTCGGCGCAGCTCGAACCCGGCGCGTGTATTACGACGCCGCGGCACGAGGTCGATGTCGTGGTCACGGAGTTCGGGGCTGCCGAACTCGCCCAGCGAAGCGAGGAGGAGCGAGCGGAGGCGCTGATCGCGATCGCGCACCCCGAGTTTCGCGACGAGCTTCGGGAGGCGTGGGCGCGGATCAACGCCTAGGAGCCAGACCCAAAGGGTCTGGCGACGACGCAAAGAGACGTCGAAGACTTCTCCAGCTAGCGGGGAAGGGCGGTTCGCCACGCTGCTCGCCCCTCGCGGCGTCTCCAATTCAGTTTGCGCCCGTCTCCATCGGTTCCTCCAGATCGTCCGCTGCGAGGAGCCGATCCCGCTGCATTCCGTACTGCGCCGCATGCCGCACTGCGGCCAATCCGTCCCGAATGCTTCCGAGGGGCGTGACGCCGTTTTCGACCAGCCGCTCGGCCATCTTCTCGGGAACCGACTTGCCGAAGTTGCTGATCATGACGCAGGGCTTGCCGATCTCACTGCGGGCCGCGACGAACGAATTGGCGATGCTCTCCCAGCCGGAGAGGTCGCTGTACTGGGGCGCTGGAAAGTCGTGAATCAGTGCGACCGCGTCGTACTGCTCGTCGCGCAACATGTCTTCGAAACAGCGAACCTCGAGTTCGGGCTTTCCCCAGATCTGGGTGTTGAAGTCGAACGGGTTCGTGAGGTTGACGAAGTCCGCGATGTATTGCTGGAAATTCGCCTGCTGGACCGAAGAGAGCGGCGGAAGTTCGAAGCCGAGTTCCGACGCGCAATCCGCAGCCATCGCGGAATCTGCGCCCGAGCACGTCAACACGCCGAGTCGATTGCCGGGCAATGGTCCCGAAGTGCAGAACATCTTCAGACTCTCGAGCATTTCGGGGATGGAGCGAACGCGCACGACACCCAGGCGATCGAACATCGCCTGGTAGAAAGAGTCGACGCCCGCGACCGAGCCCGTGTGGTGCAACGTCATCTGGCTGCCGATCTCGGAAGAGCCGCTCTTGAGGGCGATGATCGGTTTGCCGACCCGCAGCGCTCGCACCGCGGCGTGCCAGAACTTCGGGACGTCGCGCAGCCCTTCGATGTAGAGTCCGATGGCGGACACGCGCGGATCGTCGACCAACACGTCGATGAAGTCGCTCGCCTCGAGCACCGCCTGGTTGCCGTTGGCGATCAGGTGCGAGAGCGGCAGCGCGCGATCGGCCATGGTGAGGATCAAGCTCAGGTTTCCGCTCTGGCTGATGATCGCCGCGCCCCGGTCGACGGGTCTGCCGCCGTGGAAGTCGGCCCAGAGCGCGCTGCGGTCGAGGTAGTTGAGCACGCCGTAACAATTGGGGCCGACGACGGCCATCTCGCCCGCGGCCTCGCGTAATTGGTCCTGAAGGTCAGTCCGGCCCGACTCCGCGAAGCCCGCTGCAAAGCAGACCGCGCCCGCGCAACCCGACGCTCGAAGCTCTGCGATCAGTTCGACGGTCAACTCCGCGCGGACCGCCAGATATGCGGCGTCCGGGATCGATGGCAGATCCGCGATCGAAGCGACCGTGGGAACGCCTCCGATCTCGGGATACTTGGGGTTGACGACCCAGATCTCACCGTCGTAACCGATCGTGCGGGAGGCTTTGATCGGGATCGCGAGATCGCGACCGCCGATGAAGACGATCTTCTGCGGTTTCAGCAGGCGTTCGATGTTCGCGCGAGTTCCCATGCGTGCCTTCTCTCCCTTTCAAAAGCGGCGGGCGATGATACAGTAGGCGGCCATCTTCACCTTCTGATTGGGGGCCAATCCTTGACCGACACGCCCGTTTTTGCGCCGAACCTCCTCCAGGGAAAGCTCGCTCTCATCACCGGAGGTGGAACCGGAATCGGTTTTGCGACCGCCCGGGAGCTCGGCAGCCTCGGCGCCCGGATCGTGATCGCGGCGCGGGATTTCGAGAGGCTCGAGAAGGCGGCCGCGGCATTGAGCGCGGAGGGCATCGAGGCCCACGCCCACGCCGTCAACATCCGCGACGAAAACGAGGTGGACGCGCTTTTTGAAGCCGTCGTCGACCGACACGGACTGCCCGACATCCTCGTGAACAACGCGGGAGGTCAGTTCGAAGCGCCGGCCGTGGAGATTTCGGCCAACGGTTTTCGCGCGGTGGTGGATTTGAATCTGAACGGCACCTGGCACATGACTTCGGCGTTTGGCCGCCGCCTGCTCGAGGCCGGTAAACCCGGAGACATCGTGAACATCGCGATCGTGGTGAACAACGGGTCGCCCGGCTATGCGCATGCCGCCGCCGCCCGCGCGGGAGTGATGAATCTGACCAAGACGCTGGCTCGCGAGTGGGGGCGCGCCGGCATCCGCATCAACACGGTTGCGGGCGGAACGATCGACACGCCCGGCCTCGAGCAGTACGACCGCGCGGCGCTGGATGCCGCGATCGAGAAATTGCCGATCATGCGCGAGGGGACCGCGAGAGAGATGGCACTCGCGGTGACTTTTCTCGTCTCGCCCGCAGCTGCGTACACCACGGGTTCTACGCTCGACGTGGACGGGGGCGAGCACATGGGCGGAACCTGGTGAGTTCACGGAGGCCAGATCAATGAGCGAAGAAATCCAGATCGAACGGCGAGGCGCGGTCATGACGATCACGATCGATCGCCCCAAGGCAAACGCGATCGACGGTGCGACGAGTCGGGCGCTCGGGGCCGCGTTCATCGCGTATCGAGACGATCCCGAATTGCGCGCGGCGATCGTGACGGCAGCCGGCGATCGCTTCTTTTCGGCGGGCTGGGATCTGAACACCGCCGAGGAGGAGTCCGTCGAGGTGGACAATGGGCCGGGCGGTTTCGCCGGGCTCACCGAGTTGTTCGGTCTGCGGAAACCCGTGATCGCCGCCGTCAACGGGATCGCGGCGGGCGGCGGTTTCGAACTCGCGCTGTCGTGCGATCTGGTGTTGGCCGCGGGGCACGCCGAGTTTCTGCTGCCCGAGGTCAACATCGGGATCGTGGCCGACGCCGGCGGTGCGATTCGCCTGCCGCGCAGGATCCCGTATCACGTGGCGATCGAGATGCTGCTGACCGGGCGCCGCATGCCGGCCACTGAGGCTCATCGCTGGGGGCTCGTCAATCGCGTCGTCGCCAAGAGCGACCTGCTCGCCGAGGCGAATGCGCTCGCCGACGAACTCGCCTCCAAGGCGCCGCTCGCGGTCGCGGCCACCAAGGAGGTCGTCGACTCGACCGCGGTGTTGAGCGAGCAGGCGGCCTTCGAGTTGCTTCGCAGCGGAAAGCTCGACTACTACCCGCGGATGCTCAAATCCGAAGACGCCCTCGAGGGGGCGAGAGCTTTCAACGAGAAGCGAACTCCCGTCTGGCGCGGGCGCTAGTTCGGATCCGCACGCCGCGAGTGGGCTGCTCCAGGTCGGCCGACTCGCGAGATCAGCGCTTGCCGATCGCCTTGTCGCGTTTTGCCTGTCGATAGACCTGCAGGCCGGGAATGCCGTTGACGCCGCCGCCCGCGTGCGTGGCGCTCGATGCGTTGTAGAGCCCACGGATCGGCGTTCGATAATCCGAGTATCCGGGCGCGGGGCGCATGTGAAAGAGTTGGTCGAGTGAGAGCTCGCCGTGAAAGATGTTGCCTCCGAGCATGCCCAGATCCCGCTCCATCTCGTAGGGTCCCAGAACCTGCCGGTCGATCACCGCGCGCTTGAAGTTCGGCGCGAATTCCGCGTAGATGTCGAAGATGCGGTCCGCATAGGCGTCGAGTTCCTCGCGATGCGGCGCCCGGCTCCACTCGTGGGGCACCCACTGTGTGAACATCGAGAAGACGTGGATTCCCTCGGGCGCGAGGTTGGGGTCGAGCGAAGTGGGAATCGTGCCCTCCACGAACGGGGCGGTGGCTCCCTTGTGGTCCACGTGGGCGTCCTGGAAGGCGCGCTCCAGGTAGGCGGGCGTGGGGCTGAGGTTGAGCGAGCCGGTGTGGTGCTCTTGCAGATGCGTGCCGGGAGAGAAGCGAAAGTCCGGCAATTCGGAGAGCGCGACGTTGATCTTCACGGTTCCCGAGCGCGTCTTCCAGTGTTCGATGGTGCGCGCGAAATCGTCCGGAAGCTCCTTGCGCTCGAGTAGCTCCAGGAATGACAGCTTCGGATGGAGACTCGTCACCACGACGGGGGCGCGCAATTCGTCACCATTCTCCAGGACGACGCCCCGCGCGCACCCACCCCCGGTGAGAATCTTCGCGACGCGCGTGCCGGTTCGAACCTCGCACCCCGCGCTCTCCGCAGAGCGCCGGATCGATTGGGATACCGCCCCCATGCCGCCGTGCGGATAACCCCATGCATTCATCGCGCCGTCACCCACGTCTGCGATGTTGTGGTGGAGCAGCGCGTAGGCGGTGCCGGGTGCGTCGGGCCCCGACCACGACCCGATCACGGCGCCCGCTGCGAGCGTGCCCTTGACCTCTTCGGATTCGAACCACTCGTCGAGCAGGTCCGTGACGCTCATGGTGAAAAGCCGGGTCAGATCCGCGACGCCGCGCTCTCCGAGTTTGCGGAACTTCCACGCGATTTGCGCCTGGTCGAGCAGGTCGCCGAACGCGAGCGAGCCGACGCGCGGGGGAACCCGCAGCAGCAGGGGGCCGACGACCGCGGCGACCTCAGCGATCCAGCGGTCCCACTGCGGATAGGCTTCCGCATCGCGCTTCGAAAACTGGGCGATCGATTCGTGGGTGCGCTTCGGATCGTCGTTGAAGAGTTGGATCGTGCGGCCGTCGGGAAGCGGATGGGTGACACCCCACACCGGCGCGATCCGATAGCCGTGCCGCTCGAGCTCGAGATCGCGAATGATGCTCGGCGGCATCACGGCCATCACGTACGAGTAGGTCGATACCCGGATCTCCGGGTGATCGGCGAAGGGCGCGCTGGTATCGGCGGCGCCTCCCACGCGGCCGCGGGATTCGAGCACGACCGTGCGCGCGCCGTCGCGGGCGAAATAGGCGCCGGAGACGAGCCCGTTGTGTCCGCCGCCAATTACGATCACATCGTATTCATTCGCAGGCATGGATGTCCCTCGCAGTTCCGCAAAAAGGGTGTCCGACGGGACGCCCGGAAGTTGCGAGGTCCGTCGCTCGAATTCGGGCGCTCAGTATAGAGCGAGATGCTCTGCCAAGCCGCCCGAAGATCGATCTGGCCTGGAAAATCCAATCGACACGCGAACCGATGGTGGACGAACCGCAATGCGCGCCGTGGTGAATCGCCCGGATGAGCGATCCCGGGCCTTTCCGCGGCCCTTCCGGGGCTTCTTGCCGGTTGCGGTCAAGCTGGTGTGCGGGTAGCCGATACGCTCTAACGAGCGGATGTGGAATTTCCCAGGGACGCGCTGTCCGGGTTCGACGGTTCCAGCGGGAGTGTAGATGCAACCGAAGAAGATCCTCATCGTCGACGATTCGAAAGTGGCCGCGATGACCCAGGAGCTGATCCTGCGGTCGCTGAGAGGTTGCGAGGTCATCACGGCCGAGGATGGCATCAAGGGTGTCGAAAAGGCCGTGGCCGAACAGCCCGACCTCATCCTGATGGACGTCGTGATGCCGCGAATGAACGGCTTCGAGGCGTGCCGCCTGATCCGAGGTCACGAGGCCACCGAGTCGATTCCGATCATCATGGTGACGACGCGTAGCGAGCCGGCGCATGTCGACGAAGGCTTCGCGAGCGGCTGCAACGATTACATCTTCAAGCCGATCGGCGCCGTCGAATTGCTGGAGAAGATTCACAAACTGCCGGACGGCCGCAAGCAATGAACCGAGACGCCGGGATTGGGTGCGGGTCCTGGCGCGAAAGCATTCGAACCGGGATACGCGATGAAAAATGACGAAGGGCGAAACGAGGACTACGTCCTCCAGGTTCGTGACAACACCCACAAATACATCGAAAAGCTGATCGAGGAGAACGCTCGCCTGCGCTCACTCGTGAGCGATCTCGAGGAACAGCGACGGCAGGATGAGCAGCAGCTCGGAATCGCCGAATCGGAACGACAAAAGCTCGCCGAGCGGATCGAACAGATCGAGAGCGAGAGCCAGAGCCTGCTGGATCAGTACCAGGAGATCGAACAGCAGAACAGCGACCTCGCCAGCCTGTACGTGGCCAGTTATCGGCTTCACGAGACGGTCGATCGGAACGAGGTGATCGCGGTGATCGAGGAGATCGTCGTCAACATGATCGGTTCCGAAGAGCTCGCGATCTTCGAGCTGGACAGCGAGACCGGCAAATTCAACCTCGTCGATTCGCTCGGTATCGACCTGGAGGAGCTCGAGCGCGTCAGGCTGAACGAAAGCCGCATCGAGGAGGCGTCGGGGGCGCTCCAGGAAGTCGTGAGGACGGGGCAGCGATACGTCGTCAACTCGATCGACGGAGAAGTGATCGATGCCGATTCGGGGTTGACCGCCTGTGTTCCCCTGGTGCTCGACGGCAAGCTGATCGGCGCGATCGCGGTGTTTCGGTTGTTGGATCAGAAGCAGAAGCGGCTGGCGCCACTCGACTTCGAGCTCTTCGATCTACTGGCGACCCACGCGGCCTCTGCGCTCTATTGCTCGGAACGAGCCAAGTCGGGATAACACCCGAAACGCGTTTTCGATCGCAACCGGATCAGCGCTTCCACCAGAAGCGGTGGAAACTCCCGCAGTCGATTTTGCCGAATTTCTCGCCGGCCAGCCTGGTGTCGGCGGGCAGGTCGACGGGCGTATCGCCATCGAACCGGTGATCGACGATTCCGTCGAAGTCGGTGTCCTCGTCCTGCCTCGACGCGCCGTTCGGTGCGGTCGAGATCGAGACGTCGGGCTTGCGATCGTCGTTGGTATCGACATCCGTTCTCACGGACTTTCCGCCTTCGTACACCTCGCGGGTATCCGCCACGCCGTTGCCCGTCGTGTCGATCAATACCTCCGTCACCACGCCGCCGACGACGATCGCGCGCACGCTGAGCTTCTTGCCCTCGCCATCCAGTAGGCATTGAGAAGTCACTTCGCCGGCGCTGTTCAGGAACAACTTCTTCTCCGGGTTGCGTCCCCCTTCGCCGGTCGACTCCTGGATGGTCAGGACTCCGTTGGAATCGAAGTGATTCAAGGTCTGCGGCCAGCCCTTGCCGAGCGTGTCCTGGCCCTGCCGCACCAGGATGTCGTTCTCGAAGTAGCTCCAGATGTCGGTCCTGCAATCTCCGGTGCTGTCCCGATATTCGGCTCGAACCTTCTCGTCCGCATTGAACCACTGCTTCAGGTCGATGCAGCCTCCCGCATCGGTGTCCTGCTCGAGGCGCTCGATCTTGCCGTTCTTGAAGAACACGATCAGATCTGCTTTCCCGTCGCCACTCTGATCTTCTTCCTTCTTGACGACGTTCCCCTCGGCATCGCTCGTGAGCCAGGTGTCGATCACACCGTCTGCGTTCGTGTCCACTTCCTGGATCCGCCCGCCCTTTGCGCCGACCCGGTTGCGCAGATCGATGACGCCGTCGAAGTCGGTGTCCTCCTCCTGGCGTGCAATCTGGCCACCCTCGAAGTAGATGAATACGTCGGGCTTTTGATCGCCGTTGCGGTCCTTTTCCGCCCTTACCTTTGCGCCCGACTCGTAGAAGGTGACGGTCTCGAACCGCGCGTCGTGGTCCGTGTCTTCTTCGATCCGGTCGGGCTTTTCAGCTGCGTCGAAGTAGGTGATCAGGTCGAATTTCCCGTCGGTGTTTCGATCTTCGCGCTGCACGGTCTTCGAGCCGTTCTCGTATTCGATCATCAGGTCCGTGGAGCCGTCGCCATCGAGGTCGGTTTCCGTCCGGTGGGGCTTGGCGTCTTTGTAGGTCGTCACCATTTCGAATCGACCGTCGAAATCCTGGTCGACTTCGTCGCGAACCCGCTCGCCCATTACGTAAAAATTCTTGTGGTCCGGCTTCCCATCGGCGTTGGTGTCGATTTCATCCCGTTCCGGTCGATTTTCCGAGTCCAGGTAGACGACGACGTCGGGCTTGCCGTCGTCGTTGGTGTCGCGGGTCTGGATCCTTTCGCGACCGCCCTCGAAGACCATCGTCGAGTCGAATTTGCCGTCGCCCTGGGTGTCCTGCTCCTGCCGAACCTGCACGCCGTTTTCGAAGTGGGTGACGACGTCGAACCGGCCATCGGCCCGGGTATCCCGCTCTTCGCGGATCTTGACCCCGCCGTCGTAGGTGACCGCCGTGTCGAAGCGACCATCGCCCGTGGTGTCGCGCTCCTCGTGCTCGACGGCGCCGGATGTGTCGAGCGTGCCGCGAAAATCGACCTTCCCGTTGAAGTCGGTGTCCTCTTCGAACTTCGCGGGTCTGCCATCCGCAAAGGAGACCTTGCGGTCGACCTTCTCGTCCCGATTGCGGTCCTCTTCCACGGTGAGAGGAGAGCCGTCGGGGGCGTTCTTGCGCCAGCTGTCGATCTTCTGGTCGTCATCGCTGTCCCGACGTACGGCGAGCTCTTTGCCGGTCTTGGGATCGAGATCGATCCAGGTGTCGATCTTTCCGTTGTGGTCCGAGTCCTGCTCTTGCCGGATCAGTTCGCCGCTCGGCGCGTGGATGTTCCAGAGGTCGGGGCGGCCGTCGCCGTCTTCGTCCACCTCGGCGCGGGCGAGCTTCTCGTTTTCGTAGAACTCGACGCGCTCGGGTTGCTGCTTGCCCTTGGGCGTGATGAGCCGACGCGCGCGCTTGCCGTTTGCGTATTCGATCGAAATTTCGAAGTGCCCGTCGCGGTCCTCGTCCAACTCTTCGGTTCGGACCGCCTCGTCGTCGTCGAACGCGTAGCGGACGTCCGGTCGACCGTCTCCGTCGCGATCTTCGGACTGCCTCGTCTTCTTCCCATTGCGGAAGTCGACCACCGTATCCTTGAGGCCATCTCCGGTCGTGTCGGCCTCTCGATGGATCGGCGTATCGCCATCGACGGTGGTGATGATGTCGGCTTTCCCGTCTGCGTTGGAATCCTCTTCTTCGCGCACTCGCTTGCCGCTCGCGTAGAAGCGGAAGAGGTTGGCCTTGCCGTCGGCAGTGGTGTCGATCTCCTCGCGCTCCATCTTGCCGTCGACGCCCAGGTGGACCACGCGCTCCGGCCTTCCGTCGGCGTCTTCATCCTGGATCTGGGTGCGTTCGATGCCGTCTTCGTAGCGTGCAATGCGATCGAAGTGGCCGTCTCCGGTGGTGTCGGCCTGCTTCTTGACGATGACTCCCGCCTCGAAGAAGGTCACGACATCCTTCTTGCCGTCGGCGGTCGTGTCTTCCTCGAGCTTTACCTTGACGTCGTTTTCGAAGTAGATGACCGCGTCGTACTTGCCGTCCCCACTGGTGTCCTGCTCCTCGACGCTCTTGCTCCCGTCCGGATTGAAGCGCGCGCGGACGTCCGGCCGTCCGCTGTAATCCTTGTCGGCTTCGACGGCGGCGACGACTCCGTTCTCGTAGGTCGTGACGCGATCTGGCTTGCCATCGAAGTTGGTGTCTTCCTCGAGGCGCTCGGGCTGGTCGCCGCTGTAGTTGAGCGTGGTGTCTACCTTGCCGTCCCCATTCTTGTCGTCGAGCTGGGTGCTCGGCTTGCCGTCCTTGTACTGGACCCAGCGGTCGGCCTTGCCGTCTCCGGTGGTGTCCTCTTCCTGCCGGCTGGGTTCCCCGTCGCGTCCGAAGTAGATCCAGATGTCGAACGCGCCGTTGAGGTCGGTGTCCTTCTCGGCGCGCTCGGGGGTGCCGCTCGCGTAGTAGACGATTTCGTCGTACGTGCAGTCTTTATTGTGATCGACCCGCTTCTCGTGGATGTTTTCGTTCTCGTCGTAGAGGAGCTCGATCGGAGCGCACGCCGCGCGAGCGCCCGCGAGTGGCATGGCGATGCTTGCGAGCAGTGCAAAGAGAGCTGTGAGGGCCGGTGCGGCGGCGGCCACGCGGTAGCGGATCTCGTCGGAGTGAACGCGCTTAGCCTGCAATGGACGAGCTGGAGAAGGTCGCGGTGACGTGTCGGTTGGCGAGGCAACGCGCGCCATCGGGCATCGGAGGGAAGGGAGAGGACGCGCGCATGGCGTCGATGGCGCTCGCGCCGATGGCGTTGTCGCCCTTGACGAGCTGGATGCTCGAGGTGGAGCCCGCGACGTCGATCTCGAAGCGCAGGGTCACGCGTTTGTTCTCGATTCCGTAGGGCAGGGTCCAGCGCGAGTAGATCTTCTGGTAGAGCACATCGAGATAGGCCTGGACCTCGGGCCGCTCGGTGCAGTCCTTGCTGCTTTCATCGGGCAGCAGGCCGGAGCCGGTTCCGCCCGGACCGCTGAGGTTTCCCTCGCCGACCGCCGTGTCGACGCTGACGAGCACGGGGCCGGTGGGAGAGCCGACGACATCCCGAGAGGTGAGCACGCCATCGCGGACCGACGAGCCCTGGTTGATCGCGAGAGAGCCGGTGCCGAAGCTGTTCCCGTCGGTGCCGGCCACTTTGCGCGGACCCACGGAGGGGCCGACTGGGGCGGCGGCTCCGATCGGACCGCGAACCGCGGGGCCCGCCGCCTGATTGACTTCGACCTTCGAGGCCTGGTAGCCGCCGACTGCGCTGATGGCCGAAACGCGATCGACGTCGATCGCGGAGCGTTTCACCTGCGTCGGCGCGGCCGCGGCGTTGAGCGAATCCATCTGCAGCATTTCCGCGTCGATCGCGGGCGCGGCGTTGGCGATCACGCGCTTGTTGACGATCTGCGGTTGAACGGTCTGCATCGCCGGCGCGAAATCGAGCTTGCGACGCTCCGCGAGAGCCCTACGGGCGGGTGCCGGCGCCTTGGGCATCTCTTCGCGAAGCAGCTGAACCGGGATGATTTCCTCGACGACCTCGGGGTTGAGGGCCGCGAGGAGAAACAGCAGGCCGATCGCACCGAGGTGGATCGCCGCAGAGATACTGCCCGTCGCGAGCGTGCTCTTGCCCTCGTCGGGCTCGTAGAACTCCATCGGGAATTCGGTCGGCGCCCCGCCCGCCGCGGCGGGCTGGACGAAGGCCGCGCTCACCCGTCGCCGGGTGCGCTTGCTCGCGCTGCGAGGTCGAAGGATGGAGTGCCGTGTCATCGTGGGCGAGCTTGCTCCGAAGTTTCCGGTCGAACCTTCCGTTTGCTTGCGGCTCGTTCACGCCAGCGCGCGACACCGCCGATTGCCATCCGCTGTTACGGGTTACCGGCTTTTGCCTCTGCTTTCAGCTATACGCCCCAGCCGGTTGGACCCCGGAAGCACTGCCGGGGTTTCCACTGCGATGATAGCGATGCCCCTGAGACGCACACGCCTACTGGCTTCTTCGGCCAAACGGCGCTTAAATGGGACCGGAAAAATTTTCCGTTCAAGTTGTAGGGGATGAGGGGTCGAAGGGCCGGTTGCGAGGCGCCGGACGCGAGTGGGCTGGTGTAGCTCGTTCCCCCCGGTTGGCGATGTGACTGGCGTGTGCTGGTGGGGTGCGTTCGTTCGGGTAACCTGCCGAATCAAAAGCGGGAATGACGCCGAGGCGGATGCCGGCGAGATGCTTCGCCCGGGCTTCTGGGGCGATGCAAGCGAGGAGGGGCGCTGATGGATGCGCAAGAACTGATTCAGCTGTTGTACGACGGACGCCTGACGGTGGTTCCGTTGTTCATCGCTTCCGTGATTACGCTCGCAATTCTGTTCGAGCGCATGTGGCGCTATAAGGGCCTGGAGAACCAGACTCGCGAGGTGACCCGCGAGACCATCGAGTCGCTCGTGAGGCGAGACGTCGAGGGCGCCCGAGCGCTTTGCGAGCAGTCCAAAACGCCGGTCGCGAAGATCTTCCTCGAGGCGATGCGCTGGAGGGACATCGCGATCGAGGATCTCGATCGGGTGTTGTCCACCGCGCGCCAGGAGGCCGCGTCGGATCTCAAGCGCGGCCTCTGGGTGATCGGGACGATCGGCTCGCTCGCTCCCTACGTGGGTCTGTTCGGAACGGTCATCGGAATCATCCGCGCGTTTCGCAGCATGGCGGTCGAGGGTGTCGGCGGTTTCGAGGTCGTGGCCTCGGGTATTTCGGAAGCGCTGATCGCTACGGCCGCGGGGCTCTTCGTGGCCATCGTGGCGCTGACCTTCTTCAACTATCTCCAGACCCGCGCGAGTTCGCTGAGCACCACCTACGCGCGGTCTTGCGAGCGATTTCTACAAGCGCTGATTTTCGTCGAAACGGCGGAAAGCGGCGGATCCAACCGAGCGGAGGTGCAGGGTGGCGAGTTCGTACCAGCCTGAACACGACAGTGCAGACGGTGAGATTGTCGCCGAAATCAACATCACGCCGCTGACGGATGTCTTCCTGGTGCTGCTCGTCATCTTCATGGTGACGACGTCGGTGATCCAGAACCAGGGCAAGAACATCGATCTGCCGGGCGCGGATGTCAGCGACGAGACGCCGCAGGGCGTGACCGTATCCGTGGGTTCGGATGGCGAGATCATGATCAACGATGCGGTCGTGTCCGAGGAACGGCTCTTCGAGGTCCTCGAGGCGGCGCTGACCGATGCCCGCGAGAAGGTCGTCGTCTTGCGCGGCGACAAGGCCGTGCTGCTCGGCCAGGCCGTCAACATTCTCGACGTCGCCCAGCAAGCCGGCGCGCGCGGCATTGCGCTGGCGACAAGGCCCAATCCCAAGGACTCCTAACTGCCCGCGCACACCCCGGCGGTGGATTCGTTGCATTCCACCGGCTGCCCGCGCAGCCCCCAACGGTGGATTCGTTGCATTCCACCGGCTGCCCGCGCAGCCCCCAACGGTGGATTCGTTGCATTCCACCGGCGGGGGCCCAGGGGCTTCACCCGCGCACACCGGTACGGTGGATTCGTTGCATTCCACTGGCGGGGGCCCAGGGGTGTTGTTTTGAGTAGGGCGGTGTGTGGGTCAGATTGCCGCATCCGATGTGCGGCTCCGTGTTTCGTCGCTCTGGGCGGCGATTGATTTCCGTCGCAACTCCTTGCCACTGCGCCGCGTACGCCTACTCTATGGCGCATGAGCAAAGTTGATCATCGCCCCGCCAGCGGGGCCGGTTCTTGTGCGCGCTGCCGGGACAGCCTCGGGCTCGCTTCGATCAAGGTGGATGGCGCCTGGTATTGCAGCACCGCTTGTGCCGAAGGGCGTGCGAGGGTGCGGTCGGAATCGGACCGCGTCCCCGAGTCGTGGTTGTACGCGCGGCCCCGGCGCTTCTTCCACAAGCGCCGGCCCAGGGAGCTGCGCTCGAGCGCTTCCGAGGCCTCTTAGACCGCGGGAACGGCCCGGCGTTGACACCCCACCGAGGCTTGGGCACAATTCTGCTTCTTGCCTCTTTTCCCAATGAAACCACGGGCTTAGGTGCCGCGGGGAGTTGGTCTGAAGTTCTGGTGAGCGAACCCCAAGCGGGTGCCGGACCGCGTTTGCCCGGGCACCCGGGAGAGATGAGCCGTGGCAAAAGTATTGGTGAGCGACAAGCTGGATCCACAAGGTCTCGAAATTCTCGAACAGGCGCCGGGCCTCACCGTGGTCTACGAGCCGGGCCTGAAGGGCGACGATCTTCTCGCGGCGGTGGCCGATGTGGACGGCCTCGTGATTCGCAGCGGCACGCAGGTGACCGCCGAAGTCATTGCGGCCGCAGACAAGCTCAAGGCCATCGGTCGGGCGGGGATCGGCGTCGACAACGTCGACGTGCCGGCCGCCACTGCGCGCGGCATCGCGGTGATGAACACGCCGAGCGGTAACAACATCACCACGGCCGAGCACGCGTTTGCGCTCTTGATTTCACTTGCACGCCACATTCCGCAGGCGACCGCATCGATGAAATCCGGGAAGTGGGAGAAGTCGCGCTTCACCGGGATGGAACTCTACAACCGGACCTTCGCGGTCGTCGGCCTCGGAAACATCGGCCGCATCGTCGCGAGACGCGCCAAGGCCTTCGGGATGAAGGTGATCGCCTACGACCCGTTTCTGTCCGGGCCGGCAAAGGCCCGAGCGGAGGTGGAACTCGTTTCGTTCGACGAAATGCTGACGCGCGCAGATGCGATCTCGATTCACGTTCCGCGCACTCCGGAGACTACCGGCCTCTTGAACGACGAGACCTTCGAGAAGATGCGGCCGGGCGTGCTGATCATCAACGCGGCGCGGGGTGGAATCGTCGACGAAGCCGCACTGCTGCGCGCGTTGGAATCTGGCCGAGTCGGCGGAGCTGCGATGGACGTCTTTGCAAAAGAGCCGCCGAGCCCCGACGATCCGCTGGTACAACACGAACACGTCATCTGCACGCCGCACCTCGGCGCGTCAACGGAGCAAGCCCAGATAAACGTCGCGATCGCGGTGGCCGAGCAGGTCCGCGATTACCTCGTAGACGGAGTCATCGGAAACGCGCTCAACGTGCCTTCGATTTCGAAAGAGCTCTACGAGCAGATTCGCCCCTATTGCGAACTCGGCGAAAAGCTGGGTCGTTTTCAGGGGCAGCTCTGCCCGGGCGCGATCGATCGGGTCGAGATCGAGTATTCGGGCGATGCCTCGGGGCTCGAGGTCGCTCCGATCACGGTGTCGATCTTGAAGGGAATGCTGGAGTCGGTGACGGATGAGGTGAACCTCGTCAATGCTCCACTGATCGCAAAAGAGCACGGTATTGAGGTGGTCGAGTCGAAGGTCAGCCGATCGCGCGACTTCGCAAGTGCGATTTCCACGCGCGTCGTGGGTTGTGCGAATCGCTATATCGTCGGGGCGGTGTTTCACGGAAACCAGCCGCGCATCGTCCGGATCGACGACTTCATGTTGGAGGCGGTTCCCAAGGGTTCGACACTCCTCATCCAGAACCACGACCAGCCCGGCGTCGTGGGTAGCGTCGGCACGGTGCTGGGGCAGGGCGGCATCAACATTTCTCGCATGCAGCTGGCGCTGATACCCGAGCGCTCCCTTGCTGCGATGCTCGTCAATATCGATCGAGCGCCCGAGGAGGCAGTGATGAAACAGTTGCGTAGTTTGCCCCATGTGATTTCCGCACAACTCGTGGAGCTGGGGTCGTGACGGCGCTGGTCGCGGTAGGCGCCCAGTGGGGCGACGAGGGCAAGGGAAAGGTCGTCGATTGGCTGGCTCCCCACGCGCAGCTCGTGGTGCGCTATCACGGCGGCAACAATGCCGGACACACGCTCGTGGTCGACGGCGTCAAGACCGTGCTCCACGTGGTTCCGGCGGGTGTGCTCAATCCCTCGACCGTCAACCTGATCGGCCCCGGGGTGGTCGTCAATCCGGATGGCCTGCTGAAGGAGTTGGAGGCGCTCAAGGAGCGCGGCCTGCTGCGCGACCCGTCGCGGGTTCGCCTCTCGGGCCGGGCGCACGTCATCCTTCCCTGGCACACGACACTCGACAAGGCGCGGGAAGAGGCGGCGGGTGAACTCGCGATCGGGACGACCGGACGCGGGATCGGTCCCGCCTATGAGGACAAGGTCACGCGCCGCGGCATTCGCGTTGCAGACCTTCTCGACCCGGAGGGACTCCGCGATCTGCTGGCGCGCATCGCGAAGCAGAAGAACTTCGAACTCGTCGAGTACTACAAGTGGGAACCGATCGATGTCGACGCGCTGTACGAGCAGGCAGTCGAGTGGGGGCGGCAACTCGGGCCCTACGTGGACAACACCGTTCACACGCTCGAAGAGGCATTGAGCGCGGGAAAGAGCGTTCTCTTCGAGGGTGCGCAGGGAACCTTCCTCGACGTCGACCACGGCACCTATCCCTACGTGACCTCGTCGAATTGTGTCGCGGGCGCGGTTTGCACCGGTGCGGGTGTCGGCCCGACGCGCATCGATCGGGTTCTGGGGATCACCAAGGCGTACACGACGCGCGTCGGCGGCGGTCCCTTCCCGACCGAGGAGACCGGCGATTTCGGCGCCCGGCTGCGGGAGGCCGGTGCGGAGTTTGGAGCCACGACGGGCAGGCCGCGGCGCTGTGGATGCCTCGACATCGTGATGTTGCGCGAGTCCGCCACGGTAAATGGGCTCACCGCGCTCGCGATGAACAAGCTGGACGTGCTCTCCGGGCTCGGTGAACTTCGGATTGCCACTGCGTATCGCGTCGACGGCAAGTTGAAGAACGACTTTCCGATGACGCTCGCGGAATTGGAGCGGGCCGAGCCCGTCTACGAGACCCTGCCCGGATGGGGCGAGGACATCACGGGATGTCGCCGCTACGAAGATCTCCCGAGCGCCGCGCGAAGCTACGTGGAGCGCGTCGAGGCTCTCGTGGGGGTTCCGGTCGAGATCATCTCCGTCGGGCCGGGTCGCGATGAAACCATCGCCCGGATCGATCCCTTCCGGTCAGTCTAGACGGCCGCTGGTCGAAGTTTCCGTATCCAGCAACTCGCGCTGACCCGAGCGGCGCCTGAGCCCGCTGCGTCCGCGAGCGGCAACGCGATGTTCGTCGTGCGGTTAGAGATCGGCGGTAGCTACTCCGTCGCGCTTTTCGCTCAGATCCCGCTGCGAACCGGCCGAGAGAAGCGTTGGTCCGGGTTGGAGGTCAGGTGGGATCCCAGCTTCGCGTTTTTTCGGGAAATCTGATGAATGGCCGAGCCGATCCAGCGGCTTTCGCGGATCTGGTTCGGCGCAGCGGCGCCGACGTCGTGGTCGCGCAGGAACTCGCGCCCGAGCAGGCCCGCGCGCTGGGCGACGTGTTGCCGCACGGGCGCTTCGAGCCCGCGCGCGACTTCACCGGCATGGGGATCGCACTGCGCCATCCCGCAGACTTCGATCGCGTGCCGCTCGCCTATCGCGACGCGCGGATCGCGCGCCTCGACTCCGCGCACTGGCCGGCGCTGGCGGGCGGTCTCGAGATCGTCAACGTCCACATGGCTTCGCCCGCGTTCGGCGCGCAGGCGTGGGCCCGGTTCCGTCACCGGAGAAAACAATGCCGTGGCCTCGTCGAATACCTCGACGCGACGCCGGGGCGCACTCGCGCGGTGCTGGGCGACTTCAATGCCACACCCTCCTGGCCCCTCTACCGCGTGGTTGCGGCGCGGCTCGAGGATCTGGCACTGAGCCATGCGCGCAGCCGCGGTGCGAGGCCCGCGAGAACCTGGGCGCGCTGGGTCGACGGGCCGCCACTGCTCCGAATCGATCACTGCTTCGGCAGCGGTCTTCGGGTCGACGACTTCCAGGTCGTCGCGATCCGGGGCTCGGATCACTCCGGTCTCGTCGTGGATCTCTCGCTAGACGAGCCCGCGGCTTCCGGCCGCTAGCGGCACCCGCCTCCCAGTGGGCGTTCAGGGTGCGCGTGAGACCTTCGTGTTGAGGATCGTATTCGCGTAGTCGGTAACGGTCTCGACGCAGTTGTCGATCGATGTCAGCAGCTGCGCGGCCGCCCGATGGGATTCGCGATAGCTTTGCTCGAGCGCCGCAGCCTGCTCGTCGGTGCCGCCGCTCTCCCTGTGGTGGGCGATGAATTTCGCGAGTTCGGCCTCCGTGTCCATCTGGGCGAGCCGCGAGTAGTGGCGCACTTCGATTTTGGAGATGACGCCCCGCTTTGCGTCCACGTCCGCCTCGATCATGGGGATGCAGACGTCGACGACCGCGTAGGCCTCGGCGATGTGGGCGAATTGTTCCGTCAGCGCATCCATTTCCCGCACGCTCCAGGGCCCGGGCGCCTCGTCGGAACAGGCCGCCGCGAGCATTGCGGAGCAGCAGAGTGTGAGAAGGCGGTGCACCGGCATCTCGATGCCCGAATTTCTAACACAATTCTTCGGTCGGATGTAGGCTTCCGAGTTCGTCAGTGTGCGGGATCTGCCGGAGCGGCTGCCCCGCGGTTGACCCAGCGCTGATAGAAGGCGGGCGGAAAGAAGACGAACCAGAGCACGGCGGTCGCCGCCGCCTCGAACCCGCCCGCGAAGTAGTCGCCCCAGCTCGGCCAGACCTGTGTGGCGGCAAATTCGAGATAGAGGGGAACGATTAAAATGCTCGCGAGCGATCCGAGAAATCCGAAGAGCGCCCAGAGCATGAACCGATTGACCACGTCGGGTTCGCAAAAACCCATTCTCAGCCGCTTGCGCGCCGAGCGGTATGCGATCAGGGCTTCTGCGGTGATCCAGATGTAGGGAGCCGTGTAGCCGACCCAATCACACCAGAACCAGACACTGCCGACCCTCAGTCCTTCGATGTCGCCGTTGAGCATCGAAAAGAAGACGCCGGCAAACAGGCTCAGGGCAATTGCCCAGACGAGTGCATTGGCCCAGCGAGAATCGCTACGAAACACATCGCGCGTAAAGAGCAGGAGCGGGATCACCCCGATGCTGTAGACGATCCGAGGCAGGATCTGAATCCAGCTCTGGTTCATTCCGAAGAGAAGGGGGAGTTCGTAGAGGGAATACGAAACGCCAGTGCAGATGTAGGCCAGTGCGAGGAGGTATTCCGGGCGCCCCTGCGTGCGTCGACTCAACGTGAACAGGCGGATGCCCACCGCCAGATAGACTGCGGCTGCGATCAAGCTGGAGAAGTAGACGCTGGAATCCATTCCACTCTCTTGAGATGTTTCTTTCGCGACTGGAGTCGGAGCAGCAGTTTCAGGGCGCTGATCGGCGCGCAGAGAATGGTTCTTGAGGTATTCCTGTGTATAGGGGATCCCGGCTCCGCGCTTGAATTTGCGCTGTCGAGCCCAGGTGGTGGCTCGTCGCGCTACTGGTAGCATTGTCGGGATCGGGTGGGCGATGACGCGAAAATACAGCTGGCTCGAGGCCATTCCCTATCTCGCGGTGCTGATCTCGTGCGCTCCGCTGATCGTCGCTGGCTTTCCGCAAGGGCACGATTGGACGTTCGAACTCGCGCGCGTGGCCGAGTATTCTCACGCGCTGGCTGAAGGTCAATTGCCGCCGCACTGGGCTCCCAACCTCTACGGAGGATATGGCTCGCCGGTCTTCCTGTTCTACGCGCCGGCCTTCGCGGCATTGGCGAGCGGGGCGACCGACGTATTCGGTTCGGCCGCGGTGGGTGCGTCGGCGGTCGTCGTTCTGTTTTCGTTCGTCGGCGTCTTTGCGGTGCGGCGGCTCTTCGATGTCACCCCGGGCGCGGATCCACGAGGTGGCCGCATTGCGGCGACCGTCTTTGCGCTCCACCCGTACCTGATCGGCGACAAACTGATCCGCAATGCGAACGCGGAGTTCGCGGCTCTGTGCCTGCTGCCGTTCGCACTGCTGGGGCTGCTGCGGCTCGGGCGCCAGCCGCACCGGGGCGCTTTCGTCGTCGCGGGCGCGCTCGCGGCATCGATCCTCAGTCACAACCTGACCGCGCTGACCTGCCTCGCGCTGCTATTGGGTGGAGCGCTCTGGCTCTACGGTTGGCGCGGGGCCGCGCGCATCCACCTGGCGCTGGCGTCGGGCGTCGCGCTGGGTCTGCTGATCGCAGCGTTTTTCTGGCTGCCCGCCCTGGCGCTTCGCGACGCGATCCGGATCGAAGAATTGACGCTCGGAAAGTTCGATTTCCACAACCAGTGGAAGCCCTTTGGCGAGTTCTTCGGTTATGCGCACGCCTTCAGTTCTGGCGCGTTGGCTCCCGTTACACTCCTTCTGGCGGCGTGGGTGGCGGTTCGGCGCTTCGGAGAGGTGTTTGCAGGAAGGCGATTCCTGTTTGGCCTGCTGGCTGCGGCGCTGATCTTCATTGGCCTGCAATTTCGCGTGTCGACGCCAATCTGGGAAAGCGTGCCCTGGCTGCGCTTGATGCAGTTCCCGTGGCGCTTCATGGGACCGCTCGCGCTCGTCACCGCGGTCGCGGCGGGAGTCGCAGCGACTCCGCTGCTCGCGCGGTATTCCCCTCGGGTTCGCACGGGCATCGAAGTGGCGGTCTTCGCGCTCTGCGTCGCCAACGCCTGGCCGCATCTGGCCGACTACGAACCGCTTTCCGCACTGCACAGCAAGACCATCGAGAAGGCGACTCAGCCCGACAAGCTGCGCAAGGGCGCGCTCAACGTGAGTGTTCTCGACGAGTACCTGCCGCGGGGCGCAAAGCCGGCGGTCTGGAGGCGGGAGGCGATCGCAGGTGGGCGAAGCGTGCTCCTCACCCGGCCGGAGGCGCAGTTCGAGCTGCTCGTGGAAAAGGGCTCGCGAATCTCATTGCGCATCGATGCGCCGACGGGCACGCGGCTTCGCCTCGCGCGTTGGCATTTTCCGGGTTGGCAGGCCGAACTCGACGGAGTTCCGATCCCGCTGGAACCCAATCGCACGGGTGGTATCGACGTGCGGATACCGGCGCCCGGCGGAGTCTTCGAGCTCGCTCACCGTCCGCCGCGCTCGCGCCGGATCGGGCTCGCGCTTTCCGGCCTGGGCGTCAGCCTCTGGTTGGTCTTGTATGTCGCACAACGCAGACGACGATCCAACGCGGAGTGATGCGCCACGACATCTCGAATGGCGCGGGCCATCTAGATTTTTTTTGCCACGATGAACAGATGGTTCCGGTTTTCAGCGTCGGATTCCGATTCCACCAGCCGCAGCGACGATGTGCTGGTGATCGAAGCTTCGAGTTCGGCGATCTCGAAGCAACGAACTGTCGGCAACAATCTCGTTTTCCCCGCAAGGGCG
The DNA here is from genome assembly GCA_019313245.1 of Deltaproteobacteria bacterium. Lineage (GTDB taxonomy): Bacteria > Myxococcota_A > UBA9160 > UBA9160 > SMWR01 > JACZVU01. Next base: position 2,407 of record JAFDBP010000056.1, on the reverse strand, counting down.
ATCAACCAACGGATCGCGCTGCCGGACTCACCCAGACACGGCGTCTCGCAGATCAATCGGCCATCCGGTTTGAGTAGTTCGCAGATTCGCTCGAACATCCGAGCGGAGTCGTCCAGAAGATGAAAGACGTAAAAAGCCATGATCGCATCGTAAGATTCCGGCTCCAGCGCCGCGTCGAAAAGATCCGTTCGAGTAAAACGCGCGTTGTCGACCTTCCGATCCGTCACTTTTGCGGAGGCGATCTCGATCATTCTTGGCGAGAGATCGATGCCGTGTATGGATTGTACGTAGTCTGAAACGCCGAGCGCCTTTTCGCCGGTGCCACAGGCAAAGTCCAATACACGATCCGTGGGATCGAGGTGGCACCTGATCTTCTCGATGGTTCGGAGCAGGTTCTCTCGTTTCCTTTTGCTCTGCTTGTCGTAGCTCTTGGCGATTCGGTTCCAGAATCGCGCTGGATCGCGCATGGTCGACTCCTCCAAGGCCGGGTCATTCGGGTCAGATCCCGATCTAGCGTGAGCGCGCAGCGCCAGGCGGGTTTTGCATCTTTCTCGCCTTCTCGAGATTGCTGGCCGCCGGCGCGAAGTCCGGATCTGCGCGCAACGCATTCTCGTAGGCCTCGATGGCCGCCTCGACCTTTCCCTGTGCGCGCAGGCATTCTCCAAGACCGTTGTGGGCGGCCGCGAAGTCTGGAGAAATCGCAATCGCCAGGCGGAAGTGGGCGATCGCCTCGTCGAGCTTCCCGCGTTGGGCGAGCGTCACAGCGAGGTTGCTCTGCGCGTGCTGGTTGCCGGGGTCGCGTTCGATCGCGTCGTGGTAGGCCGATTCGGCGGCCTCGATCCGGCCGAGATTGAAGAGCGCATTCCCGAGCGCGAGTGAAGTGCCCGCCGGATCCGCCAGCGCGGGGCTCTCGAGCGCCTCGCGATAGTGCGCGATCGCCTCTTCGTGCTTCCCCTGCAAGCTGAGCGCTTTGGCGAGGTTGCTATGCGCGTCGGCCTGCCGGGAATCCAACTCGATGGCGCGACGAAAGCTGGCCAGCGCCGAGGCGGACTCTCCTTTCATCTGCAGAGCGACTCCGAGGTTGTTGTAGGCGTGTGCGTGCAGGGGGTGGAGGTTCAAGACCGCTTTGCAGGTTTCGATTGCGGCGTCGTGTTCTCCCGCAGAATTCAGCGCGCCCCCCAGATTCACCAGCGTGCGGAGTGCATTGGGGTCGGTTTCGAGCGCGATTCGGTAGTGCCGGATCGCCTCTTTCACGTTGCCGCGCGCGCGGTATTCGTTGGCGAGGTTGAAGCTGACCTTCGGGTTCTTCGGGATCAGCGCGAGGGTGCGTTCGAAGAGCGAAATCGAATCCCGCCAGTAGCCGACCTGATGCCACGAAGTCAGCGCGAGTGCCGCGATGCCCGCAGCCGCAACCGCCAGCAGCGAGTGCGCCAATGCGGGGCGCCAGGCCCGCAAGCGCGCGATCCCCTCCGCGCCCGCCCAGGACAGCGCCAGAAACAGACCGATCGCGGGCACGTAGGCGTAGCGGTCGGCGAGTGCCTGGTGACCCACCTGCACCACGCCGATCGTCGGCACCAGGGTTCCGAGGAACCACAGCCAGCCCACCGCCAGATAGCGCCGGCGCAGCGCTGCGATCGAGGCGACCGTCAACGCGAGCAGCAGCAACAGCGACCCCGCGATCTGCCAGGCTTCGAGCGGAATGCCGCCCATTTCGGGCAGGTAGGGGTGCGGGTAGTGCATCGCCAGATCGGAAGGCCAGACGAGCTTGCCCAGATAGCGCGCGTAGGCGACTGCGGCGTTCGCGAGGCGTTCGAGCAGGGTGAGCGACTCCGTTGCGACGAATCCGCGGCTCTGGGCGCGGTAGGTCGCGACGCTCGCCGCCGCAGAGATCGCCAGCAGCGGCAGCTTCTCGGCGATCAGGAAGCCGATCGATCGCGCTGCAAAGGGGGATGCCTGGCGCTCAGCGGTCGATCCTCGCCAGCGGACGCGACCGAGCGGCCAGTAATCGAGAAGCAGCAGCGCGAGGGGGAGCGTTACGAGCATCGGTTTTGCGAGGAGCCCCAATGCGAGCAGCAGCGCGACGCCCAGGTAGCGCGCCACACCCGGCCGTCTCGCGTATCTCGCATACGCCCACAGCGTGAGAATCCAGAACAGCGTACTCAGCACGTTTTTGCGCTCGGAGATCCAGGCGACCGATTCGACATTCAGCGGGTGGACGGCGAACAGCAGCGCCACGGTTGCGCTGCGCCAGCGCGCGCCGGTCATCGAAAGCAGCGTGAAGAACAGCAGAACGGAATTGAGGGCGTGTAGCACTGCGTTCGTCAAGTGATATCCGCCCGCATTGTCGCCAAACAGCGTTCGATCGAACATGTGAGAGGCGAGGGTCAGCGGGGTGTAGTTCGACATG
>JAFDBP010000055.1 GCA_019313245.1 Deltaproteobacteria bacterium | reverse complement strand
GACGGCATTGCCGACGCCCAGGTCCGCAAACGGAGCCATCCAGGCCTCGAGAATCGGCCTCGCCATGTCGTTTTGCTGCAGATACACGCCGCGGATCTTGCCGCTGCCGTTATCCAGGTTGAAGTAGGCCGAGAGCTTCTTGTGCGCGGGCTCGAGCTTCATCGTGACCGGATCGGCAAAATGCTTGGCGACGTATCTGCGCGACCCGCACAGGCACTGCTCTTCCTCACCCCAGAGCGCGGCGCGCACGGTGCGGCGCAGGGGCAGGTCGAGCTTCTTGAGAATGCGCATCACCTCCATCGCCACTGCGCTGCCGGAGGCGTTGTCGGTGGCGCCGGTGGCGCCGTGCCACGAATCGAAATGCCCGCCGAGCATCACCACCTCGCTCCTGCGGCCGCGGCCGGGGATTTCGGCGATGACGTTCAGGCCCTGCTGATTGGGATAGAACTCGGCGTCGACATCCACCTCGATTTCCACGGGCACGTCGCGCTTCCAAAGGCGGTAGATGCGGTTGTAGTGCTCGGGCATCAGCGCCACCGACGGCGGCGGAATCGGGTCGTCGTCGAAATACGAACCGTAATCGCTGTGCCGGATGACGCCCGTGCGCGGGCCGCCACCGGTCAAGAGGATCGCGGCCACGCCCTCTTCGCGTAGAAACTCGCCGATGCGGTTGTTGAGCTTGACCGTCAACGCCCAGCGGTCGGCCGCAAACTCCAGCGGCATCACATCCCAGACCCGCGAGCGCTCGTGTTTGTCGATCGGGTAGGCGACCAACGGCCACTCCAGGGTGGGCACCGGGCCCGGATCGACCGGCCCGTCGTAACCCGTCAGCACGCCCGCAGCCAGGTCTTCGTCGCTGATCCGAAATTCCGCGGGCTCTTCGGGCAGCTCCCAGCGATTCGGGTGATCGAGCATCACCACCTTGCCGCGCAATTGGCCGCGGTACTGGTTCTTCCAGGCCTCGATCTGCTGGGCAATTTTTTCGAGGTCGCCGTTGGTCGGCGCGTCGTCGGGATGCTCCCAGACCGGCGCGAACACCACTTCGCCCGAGACCGGGCCGTCCGTGCTCGCGCTCCAGTCGGCCGGGTATGCGGACAGGGTGGTGTTCTGTGGCGCCTTCATCTGCACCGCCACGCGGGTCCAGTCCCAACCGCGGCCAAAATGCCCCGAGGGCTCGATTTCGGCCTTGTCGATCCCCGCGGCTCGAAAGGCTGCGACCGCCGCTTCGGCCGCGCGCCGATAGCCGGGCGAGCCGCTCATGCGCGGCCCGTTCTCATCCGCGATCAGGTGCACGTAGTCCATCACCTTCGAATTCAGGAACGCTTCCTGCTTGATCCGGTGAACCACTTCGAGATCGACGTCTTCGGCTGTGGCCGGAGCGGCCAGCAGCAGAGCGAAAAACAAAACGGTTGCCTTCACGGAAATCACCTCCTCGACAGGAAACCGGAGCCTAGCACCGAGCCGGATTTCGCGGCCCGACCGAACGGCGCCGAAGGCCGATCAACCCGTCCGACGGATACTCATTGCCCTTCGCGAGCGGCCGCACGCGCCGCCGGGATGACGACGCGATCGTAGAAGAGTTGGTATGCATACGGATGCTCGACGTCGTCGTAGACGTTCCAGCCCGTGAACACCCCGACCAGGTCGAGTTCGGGCGCGATCAGCGCAAACTGTCCTCCCCAACCCCAACTGCCGTACATGACCGGCTCGCCGTCGCTGCCGTCGTTGTAGACCCACCACTGGTAGCCGTAACCGACGTCAAGATCCGGATCTGCGGGATAGGTGTCTCGGACGTACGGCTGGGCGGAGCGCGCCACCCACTCGGCCGGCAGGATCTGCTCGCCATTCCACTCGCCGTCGCGCTCGATCAGCAGCGCGAAACGCGCCAGGTCGCGCGGCTTCAGGTACAAACCACCCGCGGCGTCCTTGAAGCCTTCGGGCGCATCCTTCCAGAAGTAGTCCGCGATGCCGATCGGGCCGAACAGCAGCTCTTCGGCATATTCGTCGAGCGCCCTGCCGGTTGCCGTGGAAACCATCTCGGACATCAACTGGGTGTTGGTGCTGTTGTACTTGAATACCGCGCCCTGATCCTGCGCCAGCGGCTTGTCGAGCAGGTAGGCGACCCAGTCGTCCGTCGACTCGACGCGTGTAGCGTCGTTTCTCGGATCGAAGTAGGAAACATCCTCGTCCCATTCGAAGCCCGGCCTCATGCTGAGAATGTTGTCCAACGCAATCGCGGCCTTTTGCGGGTCCGCGATCTGGCGGTGCGGCAGCAGCTCCCCCAACGTGGCGTCGACCCCGGGCAGCTCGCCTCGAGCGATGGCGATGCCGACCAGGACCGACATGAAGCTCTTGGTGCTCGATTGCATGGTGTGCAGATCGCTTCCCTTGTAGAACGGATGCCAGTTCACGTCGTAGTAGTTCCACGGCCCCGATTCGCCGCGAACGAGATCTGCATTGATCGTCCGGTAGTCGTTCTCGTAATAGGCTTCGAACACCATGCGCCCGTTGCGAATGATGAGCATCGCATCGACGTAGCCGTGCTTTCCCG
>JAFDBP010000054.1 GCA_019313245.1 Deltaproteobacteria bacterium | reverse complement strand
GTCGACGCGGGGCACGCGTCCGCCGCCCGCGGGCCCTTTGGCGGCCAGGTCGAGGTCGACCGTGCCGGAGGTCTCGATCGCGGCGGCCGCGGGGATCATGCCGCCCCAACCGTCGAGTGGGACGCCGGCGCCCGAGAGGCGGAAATCGACCGGCATCTCGGGAGTCAGGCCGATCTGGCCGCGTCCGCTGAGATGTGCGTCCGCGAGATGGAGGTCGAATCGGGAGACGTCGATTGCGTCGGTGGCGCGCTTCACATCCGCATCGACCTCGAAGCGCACGCGTTTGGGTTTCGCGAACTGATCGCCGTAGGCGATCGCCGCGTCGGTCGCATCCATCGAGACGACCGTGCCGAGCGCATCGGCCTGGCCAGACAACTCTACGCGCAGTGAAATCGGGTCGGGTGATGAGAGTTCCGGCGGGATCGACTCACCGATCAGCGCGAGCTGCTTCAGGCGGTCGATCACCAGGGGGCCCAGATCGATGCGAAGATCGATCGGTGCACGGGTGGCCGCTTCGGGGCTCTTCACGGGCCCCAGCGTGCCCTCGACGCGAACATTCTGTTTGGCGTCGCCGAGCAGCGCGGCGGCGAGGTCGAGTTGAATGGGCTGATCGAGTCCGACGTCGGAAGCCGCGAAGTCGAGGCGTTCGACCACCAATTCCGATGCCGGCGAGGTGCTGCGGTCGCTGAACTGCAGCCGACCATCACTGATTCGCAGGGACGAGACGAGGAAGGGCAGGGCACCCGCCGCGGGAGTCTCCGGTTCGGCCTTCGGAGAGGGGGCGCGGGAGGCGGATCCGATTGAGTCGAAGTTGAAGCCGCTCTTGGTCTTGATGATGCTGATCTCGGGCGCGTCGATCTCGACGCGCGCCACCTCGTAGCGCCCGCGCAGCGCGGGAAGGATCTTGATCACTGCGTCGATGCGGTCGGCGCGCAGGAAGTCGCCCTTTCCGAACGCCGGATCCTCTCCGATCGCGACCGAAGTCACACGCGCGCCGAGCCCGCCGCGCAGCGAGACGCCGATTTCATCGAACGCCACCGAGCGGCCCAGCGCCGCGGACGCCTGTTCGGCGATCCACTCGCGGTTTTCTTCGAGGTAGTGATTGAGATTGCTCGCGGCGACGAAGAGTGCGACGGCGAGAGCCAGCAACACTGCGCCCAGAATCATGAGTTTACGCATGGAGCCCCCCAATCGTCGATTCGAGTATCGGGAAGTCGGAGTGAATGCCAGCAGGCTGCTGCATTCTAGCTCGGTGCTTCCTAGAGCGTCACTTCTACGCCGAGTCCCGGCTGATCTCCCACGTGCAGGCAGCCGTCGCGCACCTCGAAGCCGCCCGACGCGGGATCCCGAACCAGATCCATGTGGCCGTCGAGGTCCGCGTAGAGCAGGCCCGGCATCGCCAGGCCCAGATGGGCGGCCGCCGCGATCGAGATGCGGGTCTCGTCATTGCAGCCCAACATCAGGCTGAGCCCCGCCGCATCGGCGTGGTCGTGGATGATCTGCGCGCCGCTCGGTCCCCCGCATTTCATCAACTTGATGTTGATGCCGTGCGCGGCGCCGAGGTCGACGATCTGCGCGCACTCTTCGATGGTTCCGGCCGCCTCGTCCGCGATGATCGGAACGCGACTTTCCTCGCGAAGCGAGCGCATTCCTTCGAGATCGCGCGCGTCCAGCGGTTGTTCGAGCATCTCGAGCTCGAGGTCATCGGTTTCGCGCAGCAGGGTTTTCGCGTCTTCGAGCGAGTAGCCCTGGTTTCCATCGACCCGCAGCAGCACCTCGGAGCCGAGCGCCTCTCGCATCTTGCGCAGGCGTTCCACGTCCAGTGAGACATCCTCGCCGATCTTCACCTTGATGATGTGAAATCCCTGGGCGACCCAGTCTCGGGCGGCCGCGAGGGTTTCTGCGACGCCGCATACGCCGATCGTCACCGAAGTCGGCAGGGGTTTGGGCTTTCCGCCCCAGAATTTCACGAGCGGCACGCCGGCCTTTCGGGCCGCGAGATCCCAGAGCGCCATATCGAGCGCGGCGCGGGCGGCCGGGAAATCCGCCGCCAGGCGAAGCGCGTGAACGGCGAACGGAGCGGGGTCCGCGAGCACGTCGGTGCCCAGCGTCAACTCCCGGAGCGGACCGTCCAGCGCAGCCAGGCAACTTTCGTCGGATTCGCCACCCTCGTTGTTGGCGGGTGCCGCGCCGCCAAACCCATTGACGCCGTCGTCGGATTCGACGCGTAGGAGGACGTTGCGCGCGGACGCGATCGTCTGGTTGGCGATCCGATAGCCCTCGTTCAGCGGCAGATCCACACTGAAGACTTCATAGGATCGAATCTTCATGGCTTCATTTCCTCTCGGATCATAGTAGTGTGCGCACTGCGTCGATCAATCGCTGTGGTCCCTGTGCGATTGGATCGCAGCACGGAATTCCGTAGCGCTTCTCGAGCTCTGCCACTTTTTCATTGATCCTTCCGGGATCGATTCCCTCCGAGTTCACGGCAATCGCGATGACACGTGAGTTGAACACGGACTCGATGGCCTGAATGTGAACCTCGGGTGGGGCGATGGGCTCGTTGGGATAATCGAGATAGGTTTCCCGTACGGGTGCGTGCTGCAAGATGACGCCCTGCGGCTTGGCGGATGTCATGATCTCGAAACCGCCGGGCGCAGCCGGGTGCGTGAGTGCGCCCTGTCCCTCGATCAGGATGACGGCGGGCGATTCGTTGCGGTCGGCCTCGATGATGGCGTGTTCGATTTCACCGGCCACGAAATCGTTGATGAGAGAATCGAGCAAGACTCCGTAGCGTGCGCCTTGCATCCACGAGGTCTGCCCGGTGCCGATCAACACGGTGGGTGTCTTCGCGCGGTTGAGTTCGCGCGCCAGCAGTGTGGTAGTGGTGCGCTTTCCGCAACAGCAGTCGGTTCCGAGCACTGCAACGCGCACCGCTCGGGCCTCGTTGATCGCGCCGGTGAAGAAATGCAATTGGTCGCGCGGCGGCGTCCTGCGAACATCGCGGATTTCTGCACCGTTCTCTTCGGCGAGTTTCGACAACTCCGGGTCGTCGGAGAGAAACTGGTGGAGACCGCTGTCGACGTTGATTCCGGCGCGAAGTGCTTCGATGACCACCACGCGATAGGCGTCCGGCAGGCGGCCACCATCAGGGGCGAGTCCGATGACCAGATGCGTGGGTCGCTCGCCCGCCTTCTCGAGCGCTTCGGCGAGTGACGCGAAGATCGGAATTCCGCTGGCGGTGCCCGTGAGCACTTCGCCCGCATCCCGCCCCGCGAGTCGGGAGTCGAGCACGCCCGCGATCCGATAGCGCTCGGTGTGGCGCACGAGCCCATTCGCGGTCTTGCCATCGCCGGTTCCGAAAAAGCCCTCACACAGAATCAACGCCACGCCGTCCATGCTCGCCCCTCGATCGTTTCCAGATCCACTGTCGCCGAGTGCGGTACCGGATGGCAGATTGCCCGGTCGCCCTCCGGCGGTTGTGGCGGAAACTGTCGCGCAAAATGGCGCGCTTTCCCACTGGCCGCGCTCGGACTCGTTGGCGCGCTTGCCGTGCGGAGTCTCGCTCTGATCGCGGCCTCACCCGTGGAGCAAAGGGGTTGTCCATTTCGAAGAATCGATGCCATCGGGTGCCGTCGCCCACGCTACACTCCGGTCGTGGTGGCCCCTTTCGACGCTTCGATTCGAGTTTGCGCGATGGCGCTTTTGCTCTTCGTTGGCGGGGCCTGCACGCAAACGCAGGCCTTTCGAATCGATTGCATTCCCCGGGATGTCACGATCTTTCTCGATGGAAAGCCCCTCGACCGCGCCGGCGGAGACGTCGAGGTCTTCGTCGATGGAGCTCCCGTCGACCGCGCCTCCGAATCCATCGATCTTCGCACCGATCGACCTCACGTCTTGTTCATCAAGGGCGAAGGCTACGAGTCCGCGATGGTGGTGCTCGATACCGAAGAAACAGAGGATGGACCGGCGCTCTCGCCTCGGGATCTCTGCGTAGAACTCGACCTCGCCAAGCGAAGCCGCAAGCTCGAGATCGAAGTCGAAGACTAGTCGCGATTCGCGACGGTCCGCGGCCATGGGGGGTGGAGACGCCCGCCTGCGATGCTCCGATCAGGCTTTTGGGTTCGAGCGGCGCCTTGGTCGAGCGGGTTCGGCGCGGCGGACGATGATCAGCGATTCCAGCTGACCCCCGCACCGCGCGATCTCGAAATCTTCGGGTCCGAAGGGCGCTGACTGCCCCGCCGGATCGGGCGCAGATTTCGCGAGGGTCTCTCGCGACAGGTTCCCGGGGTGGGAGGCGAGATAGACGCCGCCCATCTGCAATAGGCCGAGTCCGAGGCGCACGGCTCTCGAATGTTCATCGGCGACGAGATCGACGATCAGATCGAAGCGGTGCTCGCGGACGTCGACCAGGAACGACTCCGCATCCTGCAGGTGTACCGAGGCGCGTACATCGCGATCCAATTCGCGCCTGAGTACGGCGGCCTCGTCCGCGTCCTGGACGAGCGCCACCAGTCCGCTCGAATGATCCATCGCATCGAGCACCCAGCCCCCGACCTCGCCGGCGCCCGCACCGATACAGAGGAAATTTCCGGCTGTTTTGGACCCGGCGAGCGCTCTGGCCATGGATCCGATGTCGGTCGAGATCTCTCTCGCGCAACCATTCGCCTTCAACGCAGCGCGAATGCGCAACGCGGTGGCGCGAGGATTTTGATCGAAGTCGAACAAGATGTCGAGCTTGCCGGAATGACCCGAGAAATTCCAACATTTCCCCTGCGTTCGAAACGGTGAGGGGTCCGCTCGCGGTTTCCGGCGCCTACTGGAACCAATCGTCTTCGTCGCCTTCGAACTCGAAGCCGATCTTCAGCATGTAGCGGGTATCCAATTTCTTGGCGTCTTTGGCGGGCTCGTTCTCCCAGTCGGTTTCGACCTCAGCAGTGAGTACGAGGTCCCAGGCCATGTCGAATTCGATGCCGGTGCGGGTTTCGACGATGATGTCGCCAAAATCCTGGAAGTTCTGCAGGTACATGTTGTTGTGAAAGAACGTGATGTCGTCTTTGTAGAGATCCCTCGTGAAGTCGAATTTCAATTGAAACGCCGCATAGTCGGTGTCGTCCGAGGACTTTCGCCAGATCGAGGGCCCATTTGGATCCGATGGATCCGGAACACTTTCGAGAACCTCTTTGAAGTTCTCGTGCACAAATGCGATAGCCGGCAGAACACTGAAGTGGGTGGGGTCTTCGTCAAAGAAGCGATAGCCGATACCCGCCGCGGCGATGGTACGCAGATTCAGGTCCCGTTGCGCGTCTGATTCGTAGGTGTTTGCAGCGCCGACGAACCAATGGCGAAAGAAATCTCGTTCGTAGATGAGCGCAGCTTTCCAGCGGTCCGTCGTCGTTTCATTGTCGGCGGTCTTCTTGTCGTACTGCCCAAAAATCCGGAACGTATTCCAGCCGAAACTGGGCTCGAAGCGGGCGTCGATATGCAGGTCGGTGGTATCCGAGTTGCCTCGCGCGAGCTGGACGCCGACGTTGAGTTTCGCATCGTAGCGAAGGTAAGTCGGCTTCTCGCGAATCCAATCGACGTCGTCGAATGTGAACTGCCGGCCTGTGGGGCGCTCTTCCGCGGTCGGGCCTTCTTCCGGCCCAATCTCTACCGGTTCCTCGATGTCGAGCGATTCTTCTACTCGTTGTAGATCGTCGGGGGGCAGTGGCTGCAGTTCGCTCTTCGCAATTGGCGAGGCCTCTATTAGGAGTTCATCCTCGCCGGGTTCGGTTGTCGCGAGGGGAACTTCAACTGCAAATTTCGCGAGCTCGGCTTTCGCAGGTTCTTCTTCCGCTCTGGGTTCGCCGGGGGCCGGAAGACTTTCGCGCAATACGATCTTCCCCTCGGAAACTGCGAGGAAGCCCGAAATGATCTCTCCATTGATGAGCCGAACCGAGAACTGCTGCTTGCTGCTGATGGCGACGATGTGCTCGACTTCGATGACGACGTCGTCCGCATAATCGGTATCGAGGATCAGCTCGTCGTTTTCGACGCGCTTGATCTCACCCTTGAGGACGCTGCCGTCCCTGGTCGTGACCTCGTCGATCGGCCCCGCGGCCGCGCCGACAGCGGGTTGCAGAGCCAGCAGCAGAAGGACGAGAGTCGCTCGAATCGAGGGTAAGCCACACATAGGGGCGGGAAACCCTATCGAAGAGTGCGGGCGGATTCCATCTTGCGCGGGAGGTGCGCGGGGAGATCAGAGGTTGCGGGCGGGGACGCGGTTGGCACCGCCTTTCTGGCTTGCGAAGGCGGCTCGGAGCCAATTCCAGCTGTTCTTGAGGCTGGGCTCGATTCGCCATTGAGCGCCGCGAACGATGCGCAGCTCCCGCCCCCCCGATCTCTCGGCCATTTGGCCGAGGATCCACTGGGCTTCGGGGGACTGTGCGGATCGCCGGAGCGATCGCACCAGGTCGAGGACGATGTCGACCCGCCAGGGTTCGATGCTTCTGGCTTCGCGAAGCAGCGCGATGGCCTCCGCGCGATGGCGCCTCGACCGAAATTTTCTGCGGCCCTCGAGCAGCGCGTTGATCGCGCAGTCGCCTCTTCCGCGCTCCAATTCGAGCTTCGCCACCCATTGCCAGGTTTCGATACGCGTCGGCAACCTCTTTGCCGCTTCGCGATAGAGGGCCAGCGCCCCTTCGCGATTCTTGTTTCTCAGATGTACTTGCGCGGCCTGGTGGTAACTCTGCCAGGCGTCGAATCGGTTGCCTGTCGCGGCGAGCAGCGGAGCGACTCGTGCGTGCAGATGGGGATCGTGAGGTTCCGCTGCGAGGATTCGACGGTAGAAGGAAATCGCTCGACGACGCCGACCGCGAACCCGAGCCTTTTCGGCTTCGGCGAGCAACCGTTTGCGATCGTAGTCGAGACGGCGACGAATGAGTCCCAATGTTCGCAATCCTCCCGGCTGTGACAGGGACGCGGCGAAGCGTTGCGCTCTTGGGTATCGGCCTGGGGAGCGGCCCTCCACGTGTGCTTCGTCACCATCGATGCCCTTTGTTTCAGCTGCCGTGTAGGCAACTGGGAATTGCGCGGCAGTTGCACACGCGAAAATCGAATCGGCGAGAACAGATCCGGCGTTGCGCGGCATGGGTACGCTTTTGCGTGTCGGAGCGCCGATTGGCGGGGGTTGGGGGTGCCCCAAAACGGCTGTAAGGCTCTCTCTCGCCGGGGCCACCGATTTTAAAACATCATTTGATTTCAGACACTTGGGGTTGATTGTTGCGACTTTTTGGGGGGAATTGGCCACAGCTGGTTGGATTTGCACTGTAAAAGTTCTGCGAACCGAGCCGCAGTGTGACTTCCGTCACTTCGCCGGCTGCGCGTCTACCCGAAATACCCGAACAAGCGAAGGTGCTCGGTGCTCCGGGTGGCGCAGGAAGCAGCAGTCCCGTCTCCCCCGGGCCAGGCAGCGCGCAGTGTTCCGAACCGCCGGAACGTTGCGAGTGCCAGCGGCGATTGCGCGACAGGAGATACCGATCATGGTCCGCCGGACTGCCCTCTGGAAGGCGATTCTGTTAGCCGCGTTCGCGGCGACACTGACGAGTGGCGCGCCGGCTTTTGCGCTCGTCGTCATTGAGGGTGGAACGACCGTAACCTTTGCTTGGGCACCGGCTTCGGGCAACGTGGCCGGCTATTACGTGCTGGTCGAGCGAGAAGGCCGACCCACCCAGGTCTACAGCACCGTGTATGGCCGCACCTGGGAAACGGTCACCGCCTCCGAAAACGAGACCATCAGCGTGCGCGTGATGGCGTTCGATGCAGCGGGAGCCCGCGGAGAACCGTCGTCTCCCTCCGAGCCGGTTCACTTTGCAGCGGAAGCTGCTCGCGAAGCGGCGCCACCTGCCGTCTACGGCGAGCCACGAGACTTCGACGCCGACGGCGTGTCGGACGTGATCGCCCAATCGGGAAAGCGGGGGTATCTCGAGGTCACGAGCATGAGGACCGGCGAATCCACGCTTCTCGTCAGGTGCAAAGAGCGGCCCAACGGCAACTCCAATTGCCGACCAGTGAAGATGAACGCGAAGAGTTGGATGATGGTCGGCAATGGCGACTATGACGGCGACGGCGTGGCCGACATCCTGTTCCGCAGACACCGAAATGGTGTTCAGCGAACCGGGCCCGTGACGATCTTCTTCATGGACGGCGATCGCGTTCGGGACATCGTCAAGCTATCGATGGAAAAATGCATCGAGCGAAGGGACGGCACGCTCAAGTGCAGGCAGGCCAGGACGCGAGTCAAGAGTGATTGGCAGATCGTCGGATCTG